>CAYMAP010000171.1:0-5844 GCA_964388425.1 uncultured Planctomycetaceae bacterium | reverse complement strand
TACAACGCCGTCACCCCCCAGACCGCCCGCTCGACGGTCAGGTACTCCAGGTCTTGCGCTCGCAGAATCGAGATGCTTGACCGCAGGATAATCACCGCCGGCGCGACCCCGAAACTGACGATGTCGCACAGGCTGTCGAGTTGCGCTCCGAAGTCGGTCGTCGTCCGCGTCATCCGGGCCAGTCGTCCGTCGAGCATGTCGCAGAACATCGCCACGAAGATCAACCCACAGGCGACCTTGAGGTTCCAGAGCGTCGGCCCCGTCGCCAGCGGCGAGCCGAGCCCCTCCTTGGCTGCGAAGTGGATCGCCCCGAACCCCGCCAGTCCGTTGAGCAGCGTGAACAGCGCCGGCAGCACGCTCGTGCCGCGGAGAATGCGCGATCGGACGGCCCGTCGGTGTCGCCCGGGGCGCTGTTGCCCGCCGCTGCGGGTCGTCTGAAGTTCGTCACGCATGGCTGTCCTTTCGGCCCGGCAGGGCGGCGAGTACCGTCTCGCCCGCTCGGACGCGCTGGCCCGGCCGGACGCGGACCTCGCAACCCAACGACGTCGGCAGCAGCAGTTCCAGCCGGGAACCGAATTTAATCATCCCGAACCGCTCGCCCCGCCTGACCTCCCGGCCCGCAGAGAGGTCCGTCACGATCCGCCGGGCCACCAGCCCCGCCACCTGCCGGATCACCACCGTACATCGGCCGACCGGCGTGTCGCCGTCCAGCGTGATCGTCGCCGATTCATTCCGCTCGACCGCGCCGTCCGAACGGGCGTCGAGGAACGTGCCTGATCGATGCTCGATCCGCCGGACCTCGCCGTCGCACGGCATGCGGTTGACGTGTACGTCGAAGACGCTCATGAAAATACCGATCCGCACGCCGTCGCATCCCAGCGGACAGTCCGCCCCCAGCGGCGTGACATCCGCGACCCGCCCGTCGGCCGGGGCGACAAACAGCCCCGCACCGTCCGGAACGGTCCGCTCGGGGTCGCGGAAGAACCACACCGCCCACAACCCGATCGTCAGCATCGGCCCCGCCGCCAGGAAGTACCACCGGCCCAGCGTCAGGCCGGCCCAGACCGCCGCCGCCCCAGGCAGCCCCAGCAGGAGCCCGGCCAGCAGAAGCTCGCGTCGGCCATACGGTGTCAGGGAAATCAAGTCGTCTCCTGGATTGCAATACCCCTCGACGGTATCGCACCGTCGAATCGGTCTATCCGATCAGTGTAGCATGTGACCGCATCGCGAAACACATCGCTCCCGTGACGACAGGCTACGCCCCCGCCACGCGGTAGCAGCGGAAGACGTCCTGTCCGACCGTACGGGTTTCGCGCTCCTGCCAATCCCCGGGGGTCAAGACCTGTTCGATGCCCAGCCGGGGCAGGGACGGGGCCTTGCCTCCGACGGCCGGGCTGATGTAGACCTGCAACTCGTCGACGAGGTGCTCCTCCAGCAGCGATCGTATCAGCTCGGCTCCGCCCTCGACGAGCAAGGTGGTCCACGACCGACGCCCCAACTCGTCCAACAAGGCCGGCAGGGCCACCTTGCCAGTCGGATCGGCAGGCAAGGCCAGCAGTTCCGCACCCGCCCGGCGGAGTGCGTCGAATCGGTCGGGGTTGCCTCGCCTCGCCTCGCCGGTCGTGGCAATCCAAACCGGGCTGACGTCGAGCGACTCCAGCATCGCGCAGCCCGGCGGCGTGCGGAGCGAACTGTCGACCACCAGACGAATCGGCTGGCGGCCGGCTCCGCTGCGATTGGTCAACAGCGGATCGTCGGCCAGCACCGTCCCGACTCCCACCGCGATGCCGTCGCACCAGGATCGCAACGCATGGACCTCCGCCCGCGCCTCCGGCCCGGAAATCCACCGCTGACCGGGCACGGCCAGGCAGCCGTCGGAGGTCTGCGCCCACTTGGCCAGTACCCAGGGACGATGCTGCGTGCGGAGCTTGACGTACCCCGCCAGCAGATCGCGAGTCGCTTGCTCGCAGACCCCCACCGCGACCTCCACGCCCGCCTCGCGAAGCCGATTCAGCCCGCGGCCGGCGACCTGCGGGTCCGGGTCCGCCATCGCCGCCACCACGCGCCCGAGACCGGCCCGGAGAATCGCCTCCGTGCACGGCGGGGTCTTGCCCGTGTGGTTGCACGGCTCGAGGGTCACCAGCATCGTCGCGCCGCGCACGTCCGCACCTGCAGCTCGCGCCGCGTCCAGGGCACGGACCTCGGCGTGAGGCCCGCCGAACCGTTCGTGAAAGCCCTCGCCCACCCATCGGCCTTCGCGCACGATCACCGCACCGACCATCGGGTTGGGCTCGACGAAGCCCCGCCCCCGCCAGGCCAGTTCCAGCGCATGCCGCATCCATCGTTCGTCCGAATCAGCCATGCACGAATTGTATAGGAAAAATCCATCCCGCGACCAACCCCCGCCCGTCTCGTCTGTCTGGCACCACCGGAACCCCAACTCCCACACTGAGGTGAACCATGATGCACTGGACCTGGATGATACTGCTGGCGTGCGTGACGGGCTGTTCGGAAATGGAGACTTCCGTCCCGCCGCGTGCGGTCCCATCGGCCGGGGCGGCCCGCCCCGTCGCCTTCAATGCCCCGCGGAACCCACGTCCCGCCGCGCCCATCGTTGCGACGTATCCCGGAGGGACCGTCCAGCGGGTGGGCAACGTCCTCCGCAGCGAAGCGATGGGACGGGCTCGGGGGAACTCCCCCCGCGATCGCCTGATGGCGCGACGAGCCGCCTACCTCATCGCCGTCCGAAACGCCGGGCTGTTCCTGGCCGGTCTGCGGTCCGACCCCGGCGGACAGCTCCGCCCGGGGGCGAACGGTACGCTCCACGCCAACCTCACCGTGCGGAACTTCCGCGAAGTCGCCAGCCGATTCGACCCCGACACCCGCACCGCCTGGGTCACCATCGAAGTCGACCTCGCTCCATAACGGGCAGGGGAGTCTACCCCCACACGCCCTTGATCGTCTCGCCGCAGTCGGGGCACGCGCCGTTTTGCAGACGCACCGACCGCACCGCAAAGCCCAGCCGCTCGATGACGGTCGTTCCGCAGGACGGGCAGTGCGTGCTTTCGTCGGCCTGGCCGGGCACGTTCCCGCTGTAGACGTGTTTCAGGCCGGCCTGCTTGCCGAGTTCGCAGGCACGTCGGAGGGTTTCCAGCGGCGTCTGTCGGCCGTCGGGCATGCGGTAGTCGCCGCGGAATCGGCTGACGTGCCACGGCACGGAGGGGCCGAGCTGCCCGGCGATGAAGCGGGCGATATCGGCGAGTTCTTCCTCGGAATCGTTCATGCCCGGGACGACCAGGGTGGTGACCTCCACCCAGATGCCGGCGCGGAGGAGTTCGACGAGGCAGGCCTTGACCGGCTCGAGCCGACCTCCCATCACCTCGCGGTACGTTTCATCGCGGAAGGCCTTAAGGTCGACGTTGATCGCGTCGAGGCTGGGTGCGATGGTCTCGACGGCTTCGGGCGTCATGTACCCGTTGGAGACAAAGCAGTTGCCGATGCCCCGCGCCTTCGCCAGTCGGGACGTTTCCCAGGCCAGCTCGAAAAAGATCGTCGGCTCGGTGTAGGTGTAGCTGATCGACACGCAGCCGTGCCGGGTTGCGAACTCCACAAGCTGGTCCGGGCTGACGCTCCGGGCCCGGCCGTCCGGTTCCCCGCCGTCTCGCAGCATCTGCGAGATCCGCCAGTTCTGGCAGAACCCGCAGCGGAAGTTACACCCCGGGGTGGCGATCGAGAGGCTCTTCGTGCCGGGCAGGAAATGGAACAGCGGCTTTTTTTCGATGGGGTCGACGTTCATGGCGATGACCTTCTCGAAGGTCATCGTCCGCAGGGTCCCGCGATCGTTCCGGCGGACCTGACAGAAGCCTGCCTGTCCGTCGGCGATCCGGCAGCGGTGGGCGCAGAGTATGCACTGGACATCCCCCCCATCGACGGGTTCCCACAACATCGCTTCATGTCGATCAACCATGGTGGCTCCTGACTTGGGCGGCTTGGTTCTGCCCGGTGCGTATTGTATGCGACAGGCCGACGCGCAGCGCCCAGCCGACCGACCAGCACAGCCCCGCGAGGACGAGCAGGGCCGATCCGATTGGCCAGCGGTTGCCGAATCGTCGGGGCGGGGGCAGGGGTAGATGGGCGACGGCCTGGGCGGGATCGACCGCCGGCGTGCCGGGCTGAACCGCCGGTTCGGCCACCGCGTACAGACGCCCCGCTACGTCGCGGTATAGGCCCGGGTGGGGCGGAGTTCCGTCGGACGTCTCGGCAGTGAGGGAGGACCCGCCCTGCCAACCGGCCGATCGGAGCGGGGAAACAGCGCGGTAGGCGTCCTCGGCGTCCGTCACGCCGCCGAGCCAGCGGACGGCGTTGGCCAGCAGCACCACGGCTGCGTCCGTAGGAGCGAGGTTGGGATCGCTGAGGTCCCACGCCAGCCAGACCTGCCTGAGACCCCCCGGGACGGGCGAGACGTCCGGGCGGGTTCGGACGAGCACTGCCTCGCCGGCCGATTCCAGCAGGACCGCCAGTGTATCATTGCCGACCGCCGAGAACCCCCGCACGCGCCGCGCCGCCAGGGCTGCGGGCTCCACGTCGCGAAGCACGGGGTCGTCGACTGCTGCGGCGGCATCGGCGAACCGCACGTCCGCCCTTGGCGGGCCCTTCCGGAAGCCCGGCGGGGCGGTGGGCGGGGCGATGACCAGACAGGGCACTTTGTCCGGCGGACGCACCCGCCGGGCGATCGCCACGTCCGCTTCCTCCAGCCGATCGACCTCGCGCAGCAGCGGGTCGGCGGCGACGTACCGCCGCAACAGCCGACTCGGCGGGCCGAGCTGAATGACACCCAGCCTCCGAGCCGGCCGACGGACCCGCCAGGCCGACTGCGGCGGGGCGCTGCCCGTCCGCATCGTCACGCCGACGGCCGACGCGGCGGGCACCGTATGCAACACCCGACGCATCGCTCCGGGCGGAATTGTCATCCGATCTGTTTCTTCGGCGAAACGCTCGCCGTCAAACGTCCGCCAGGCCAGCTCGACCTCCGCGGGGTCCTCACCGTCGTTGCGAAACCGCGCCAGCAGGACCGTTTCCTCTCCGTCCAGCCGGGCCGCGAACCGCTCCAGCAGCAGCGTCGGCAGCGAGGTCGGCAGGAACACGACCGACTGGCCGGGACCGGCCGACACGTCCGCGCCGACGGGCGCGAAGACCACCCGCCAGCCATCACCCGCCGGCGGGAGCGACCACGTCCGCGCCGAAACGGGCAGGATAGGCAGATCGGCCAACGCTGCCGGAAGCTCCGAGGCCGTCAACCAGCGACCAGGCCTTCCGCCGAAAGCGGGGGGCAGGGACAGTCGCGCGCGGTCGGCCGTTCCCAGTCGATCCGCCAGTGCAGCACCGGCCCGGCGAAGCGTTGTCCGACCCTCCGGCCCCGCCAGTTCCGCCGAGGGCAGGACCGCCAGCTCGATCCTGCGAGTTGACCTGGCCGTATGAATCGAAGGGCGGGAGAAACACAGCGACGCCAGCACCGCGCCGGCCAGCAGCAGCAGCCAACTCGCCGTGACGCGCCTTCGCGCTCGGCCATTCCGAGCTGTCTTGCCCGGCCCGGCCCAGCCGGTCAGGCTCGGCAGGACATGGACCCGCCGCGTCGGCCGCCACAATGCCCACCCCGCCACCGCGAGCACCGGCACCAGCAAGAGCAGAAACCACGGTTGTTCGAGGGATACCATACAATCGCGTCGGCTCTGTCCGAGAAGGTCCGCCTTCGTGGCACCGGCATCTTGCCGGTACGTGCAGGGCCATCCTGTCCCTGACCTATTCCTATTCCAGCACGGGCAGGATGCCCTTACAACTCATGGG
>CAYMAP010000170.1:0-5928 GCA_964388425.1 uncultured Planctomycetaceae bacterium | reverse complement strand
TCGCGAACGATCGACGGGCTGGAGACGTCCAGGTCGATGTGCGGGGTCTTGCCGCCCTCGTACCGTCGCTGCCGGACGCCGAGTTCCTCGGCGAGGTCCTGGAGCTGGCAGTTGCCGTTGCGGATGCAGTACAGGCAGTCGTCCGGGTGATCGGCCAGCAGCAGCTCGACGATGGTCTTGCGCGCCTTGACCGCGCGGGGCGAGTGGGTCTGAATCTTCATCCCTTCTGCGACGGGATACGCGCAGCTCGGGATCAGGCCTCGCTGGCCCTCGACCTCGACGGCGCAGATTCGACAGGCGCCGGTGGGCGTGAGACCCTCGACGTGGCAGAGGGTCGGCACGTCCACACCGGCGCGGTGCAGGGCAGTCAGGATCGTCTCGCCCTCGTGGGCCTGGGCGACTCGGCCGTTGATTTCGATCTCAAAGGGGGGCATGGGGGACTCCACAAGCTGTAAGCTCTAAGCGAAGAAAACACAGGGTTGGTGGGTTGGTTGCGGGTACATGGCGTATTTCGCAATCGTTGTAATCAAGACGCCTCCCTCAGAACTGCCAAGAACACGCTGGGAGGACCGTTTTGGGGATGTAACTCCATTCTTTGCGTTGACGAATCGCTCTGATGTTTCGTCCCGACAACTTTTGAGGGAGACGTCAATAAGCCGATCAGCATGCGTTTGATTTCCAGTATCTCCGCAGCAAGGGTTGCGTACTCTTTGTATTTTTTGCTCAGGGCTCATAGCCAACAACTCGAACAACTCTTTTTAGCTTTTTTCGACCGCACCGAATTTGCAGACATCCAGGCAGGCGCCGCAGCGGATGCATTTGTCGAGGATAATGTAGTGCGGGCTTTTCGGTGCGCCCATGATGGCTCCGGTCGGGCAGGCCTTGGCGCAGAGGCAGCAGCCGACGCATTTCTCGGCGTGGACCTGGTAGATGACCAGGTCGTTACAGACGCCGGCGGGGCATCGGCGTTCGTAGACGTGGGCCTCGTATTCGTCGCGGAAGAAGCGCAGCGTGCTGAGGACGGGGTTGGGCGCGGTCTGGCCGAGTCCGCAGAGGCTGGTGTCCTGGATGACGTTGGCCAGCCGATTGAGGTACATGACGCTGCGGAATCGCTCCAGGGCCGCGTTTTCGGGTTCCTTGCTGCGCGAGCGCGTGATCCGCTGGAGGGTTTCGAGCATGCGTCGCGTGCCCTCGCGGCAGGGGATGCACTTGCCGCAACTCTCCCGCTGGATGAAGTCCATGAAAAACTTGGCGACGTCGACCATGCAGGTGGACTCGTCCATGACGACCAGTCCGCCGGAGCCCATCATGGCTCCGACGGTTTTGAGGCTCTCATAGTCGATTTCGATGTCGAGGTGTTGCTCGGGGATGCAGCCACCGGAGGGCCCGCCGATCTGCACGGCCTTGAAGGCCTTCTCGTCCGGAACGCCGCCGCCGACGGTCATGACGACCTCGCGGACGGTGGTGCCCATGGCGACTTCGACGAGTCCGGTCCGGTCGACCTTCCCGGAGAGGGCGAAGACTTTCGTGCCCTTGCTGCCTTCGGTGCCGACGGAGCTGAACCACTCCGGTCCGTGGGCGAGGATGCCCGGGAGGTTGGCGAGGGTTTCGACGTTGTTGATGATGGTGGGCTTGCCGAACAGTCCACTGACGGCGGGGAACGGCGGGCGGGGTCGCGGCATGCCGCGTTTGCCCTCGATGCTGTGGATGAGTGCGGTTTCCTCGCCGCAGACGAAAGCGCCGGCGCCTTTCTTGATGACGATGTCGAGGTCGAAGCCGCTGTCGAGGAGGTTGCGTCCCAGCAGGCCGGCGGTGTGGGCCTGGTCGATGGCTTCGACGAGTCGCTCGATGGCCAGCGGGTACTCGGCCCGGATGTAGACGTAGGCTTTGTCCGCGCCGATGGCGTAGGCGGCCAGGGCCATGCCTTCCAGCAGGCGGTGCGGGTCGCCCTCGATGACGGCGCGGTCCATGAACGCGCCGGGGTCGCCCTCGTCGGCGTTGCAGACGAGGTATTTTTGTTTGCTTGCGACGGCCTGGGCGAACTTCCACTTCTTGCCGGTGGGGAACCCGCCCCCGCCTCGGCCTCGCAGGCCTGAGGTTTCGACGAGGTCGCAGACCTCCGGCGGCGTGCGCGTGGTGAGGGTTTTGGCCAGTGCGGCGTAGCCTCCGCGTGCGACGTATTCCTCGATGCGGGACGGGTCGATGTGCCCGCAGTTGGCCAGGACCCAGCGGGTCTGGTGCGCGAAGAAGGGGTGGTCATTGAATCGGGGCAGGTCGGGCCAGTTGTCTCGGCCGGGCTGGTCGTGCTGGCCGAAGACCAGCCCGCGGGGCATCTCGCCGTCGGCGAACATGGCTTCGAGCACGAAGGCGGCGTTGTCGGCGGTGATCTTCTGGAAGCAGAGGCGGGCCTTGCCGGGCAGTTGGACGTCGAGCATGGGTTCGACGGCGCAGAGTCCGATGCAGCCGACTGTCACGACGGAGGCGTCGACGTTGCGTTCGGCAAGCCAGTCGTGAACGGCGTCGAGGGTTTTTCCGGCGCCGGCCCCGAGCCCGCAGGTGCCGGCCCCGACGAAGACGGTGGGTTTGTCGCGCCGCTGGGCGGCGAGGGCGTCGAGCCCGGCCTGAAGCTGCTCCCGCCGGTGCGGGTCGTGGTGGGCGATGGGTCCGTCGGCCCAGAGGGTCAGCAGGTCGCCGACGGGTGCGGTGGTGAGGGTGTCTTGTGCGGTGGTCATTCAGGCTTCCTCGCTGTTTTGTTCGGCCTGTTTGCGGTAGTCGGCGATGACGGTCTTGACGGCCTCGGGGGTGAGTTTGGCGTGGAACTCGCCGTTGACGCTGATGACGGGCGCCAACCCGCAGGCGCCGATGCAGGCGACGACCTCGATGCTGAACAGTCCGTCCGGGGTGGTCTGGTCGGGTTCGATCTCGAGTTCCCGCTGGAGGGCGTCGAGCACGGCCGCGGAGCCTTTGACGTGGCAGGCGGTGCCCCGGCAGACCTGGATGTGGAACTGCCCGAGGGGCTGGAAGCGGAACTGGTTGTAGAACGTTGCCACGCCGTAGATTTTGCTGGCGGGCAGGTCGAGGTGCTGGCCGATGCGGGCCACGGCGAGCCGGGAGATGTATCCCTCGGCCTCCTGGACTTCCTGGAGGAGGGGGATGAGGCTGTCGCGACCGGCGTGGTCGAATCGCTGGAGGATGTCGGCGAGGGGGTCTTGTGTCTGTGTCACGGCGGGGTCTCCGGAAAACGTCGGGAGGTGTCGGGGTCGTTGGTCAGGAACGTGCGGTCGCGTGCTGGTGGGCCGGTTCGGTCTGTCTGCGCGCGAAGAAGGCGACTTTTTCCAGCGCCATCGTCATGTCGATGTGCTCGACGTAGACATGCGGGGGAATCTGAAGGGGTGCGGGTGCGAAGTTCAGGATGCCCCGGACGCCGGCGCGGACGAGGTGCTCTGCGACAGTCTGGGCGCTGGGGGCGGGAACGGCGAGAATGGCGACGTGGATGCCCTCGCGAGCGGCGACGTCCTCGAGTTCGTCCATGTCGTAGACCCGGCAGCCGTGGATGACCCGGCCGGTGACCTGGGGGTTCTGGTCGAATGCGGCGATGACGGCGAGGTTCTCGCGTCGGCCGGCGAAGTAGGCCAGCAGCGCCCGGCCGAGGTTGCCCACGCCGACGAGCATGTGCTTCTGTGCGCCGACGAGAAAGTCGTTGAGGGCGTTGAGAAAGGCGTCGACGTCGTAGCCTCGGGTCGGTGTGCCGTCGCCGGCGAGGACCATGAGGTCCCGGCGGACCTGGGCGGGGGTGCAGCCTGCGCGTTCGGCGACCTGATGGCTGAAGACGTTCTTCTCGCCTGCGATCTGCATCTGTTCGAGGATGCGTCGGTAGATGCTGAGCCTTCCGATGGTTTTTTCCGAGGTCACGTTCTATTCCTGTCACTGCTTTAGCGTGAGTCGCTAAACAATGTGAAACAATTCACAACACAGTCTACATTTCCTATTTCGGAACGTCAAGAGGAATAATTGATGTTCGATAAAATCCTGTATTTCAGGGAGATTCGGCATAAACGCAGACTTGTCGTTACATATTTCACAAAGTTGCCGACGGCAGTTACTTAGCAAAGCCCGGAGAGGAACGATACGATGGGCAGGCCTTGATTAGATTCTATCTAAATTACTTCAGGCAAGGGAAGTGGCGGATGCGATGTGGTGATCAGGCGGGTTCGCGGACAAAGGAGCGTTCTTCCGTCCTCTTCGCCGTCATACCGCGCCAGGGCGATCGGCCAACTTTGCCGGCCAGGGTGGGCCGACGGATCAGTCCGACAGTTCGGCCTCGATGGCTTCGCGGAGTTTGTCGAGGGATTTCCGCTCGATCTGCCGGACTCGTTCGTTGGAGATGCCCAGGTGTCGTCCAACCTGCGCGAGGGTTTGCCGGGCGTCCCGTGCGACCATGGGGAAGCGTTGTCGGATGACCTCGGTTTCGATGGGGTTCAGCAGGGCCTCCGAGCGGGTGATGACTTTCCGAACGGCGTCGGTGGCTTGCGTATGTTGGGTGGCGTGGCGCTGTTCGAGGTAGTCGTCCTGTTCCATCTCCGGTTCGAAGTACGCGGGGATGTGTTTCCGGCGGGACTGGAGTCTGCGGAGGAGGCAGTAGAAGCTGCTGAGGATGGCCCGGCAGGCGTAGGTGGAGAACTTGTAGCCGCGCGAGACGTCGAATTTTTCGACGGCCCGCAACAGGGCCATGTATCCTTCCGAGAGCATGTCGGAGAAATCGACGCTGCTGGAGCGCATGCGTTTGGCGAGGCTGGGCACGAGGGGAAGGTTGGCGTGGACGAGGTCCCGACGGAGGGTTCGGACCCGTCGAAGCCAGAGGTTTGCGCGGGATGCGTTGCGGTGTTCGTGGTCGGGCGTGAGTTGGGCCAGGCGTCTGGCCAGTCGGTATCGGGCGTAGTTGTAGCGCAGGAACAGATGTTTTTCATCGTCTTTGTCGAGGGGATTCCGTCGAGCCTGCCCGGGTTCGATCTCCTCGGGGGCCAATTGGTACTCTCGTACGGTGACTTCCCTGCGTCCCTTGCCCCAGAGCCTTTCTTCGGCCTGCGGGAGGGAAAAAGACGGGTGGTACAGATACTGGGTTTCCTGCTCGGCGATGTGGAACCGCTTTCGGATGCGGTGTTCTTCCTGCGAGCGAGATTGACGGGTTTCCGTTGCGGCCGAACGGGTTGTCATGGGCAGGCTACCTTTGCGAGTCTGAGAACCCGTATGAACACGTGGCAGTCGTCCTGGTGGACAGTCAGGATTCGGCTGGTCGGCTCGTGCCGAATGGAATCGATGGCCTGGCGGAGATCGTCGCTGATGCGATCGGCCGGGAGGGCGGGCAAGGGCGGGACCGATGCTGTCCCGGTCTGGACCGGTTTCGCCGAAGCTGAGGATCGTCGGTGGCTCTGGGGGTTCTTCATGCTGTCGGAAGGCCGGGCCATGGCTCGAACGGCGTGCGCGTGCCGTGGGAAAGAGGAACAACCGCCGATCAGGCAGTGTATCCGACGGTGTGGGCCCCGTCAATCTTCGGTTGCAGAGCGGGAGGCGAATGCGTTGTTCGCAACTGCCGGGAGAGGTCGGGGTTGAGAAGAGGCGTCGAAGGGCTTTCCCCCAGGCCGGGCGGCGAGGTTGAGAAATGAACTGGAAATACAACATGATTTCCGCAACCACGCCACCCGCCCGATCGTCGCAACACCGAGGAAGGCACGGTCCGATGGCAGTTCCGAACCGAGAATGCCAGAATCAAACTCCTGCACTTGTATCCGGAGATAGGTACTTAATAAAAGTCTATGTGACGAGGTACTAGTCTCTTGGACGCACCTCGCATCGAGCCGCCAACCCGGCAAGGGTCATCTGGTCTTGTATCTGGTCATGGGCGATCAGCAGGTATCGCCATGGCTTTCC
>CAYMAP010000169.1:0-5948 GCA_964388425.1 uncultured Planctomycetaceae bacterium | reverse complement strand
TCGCATCACTGCGGTAGGACGCCTCTGTCGCGGCCAGGGCGGAAAACACTATTGAAACCCTGGAGGCAACGAGTGAACCCCCGGAAAATGGTATGCCAATCTCGGGGGATCAAAAAAGATACACAACCCCAGGCATGCCCGGGGCGAATGGTTTTGTGGGCATGGCGGGATTCAGACGTTGCGAAGGTCTATGGATCGGAGTGGGCCGGTCAGTCGGCAGCGTCGGCCGTGGCGTCGGATGCGATGGAGATTCAGCGTGGGCGGCGTGATGCGGACAGCCAGCGCGGACTGTGGAAACTCCATCGAACCGGTGTTGACGATCCATCGCTCCCCGACCTGCCAGCAGCCTCGCCGGTGGGTATGCCCGAGGACCACAACCCTGGCGTCGGGTGCGCGGAGTCGGGCGGCGCTGTCGGCCAGGCGGGGCAGATCCTGCCAGGCCCGCCACGTCGCCGGCAACCGGGGCAGGTGCAGAATCGTCCGCCAGAGCCGAAACAGGCACTGCGCCGTCGGGTTCCGCGAGGTGGTTTCCGGCCTGTCGTGGTATCGGAGGATGACGCGGCGCATCGCCTGGAATCGATGCTCCAGCCGCTCCCGGTGATCGGGGGGCAGCCGTTGTAGATAGGCCCGGACGTTTCGGCGGGTTCGGTGGGCGTAGTTCGCCCAGGGCGACATGTCATCGAACAGGACGTGGCCGTGGGTCACCCAAACGCGTCCGTCGGCCAGCAGCAGATCATCGAGGTCGCTGCTGTAGGGGTCACAGTTGCCCCCGACGAGGACCGGTTCCACACCATCCCGCCGGGCGCTTTCGAAAAAGGCCTCCAACACCTGACGTCGGACTTCGGGTCGTTTATCCAGGGAGCGGTTGAGCGTGTCGCCGTTGAGAACAACCCGCTCGCCGGGGTTCCACAGGCCGCGAAGCGACTCGATCTGACGCTGCCAGGAACCCGCCAGATGGACATCGCTGACCACGAGCGTCGGGCGGGACTCGTCGAAGGTCTGGGGGCTAGCGTGGGGCATGGGCGGGCCTGCCTTGGGGGAACCCCCCGTCGGGACAGTCCGTTCAGGCCTTGACGATCTTTTTCCGGCCGGTCCTGACGTCGGCGGTGGCGTTGCGGGTGTCGACGACGAGGGGCGCGTGTTGGACGATGAAGTCGTAATCGTAGGCGGAATGGTTCGTGCTGATGAGCACGGCGTCGAAGGCGGCGAGTTTCTTTTCCGTCAACGGCACGGACTTCATGCCCGCCAGGTGCGGATGCTCGCGGGTCATGCGAATGACGGGACAGTGCGGGTCGTTGTAGCTGACCTTCGCGCCTTTTTCCTTCAGCAGTTCGATCAGTTCGTAAGAGGGGCTTTCGCGGTCGTCGTCGACGTCTTTTTTGTAGGCCAGCCCGAGGACAAGAATCTTCGATCCCTTGACCGCCTTGCCCTGGTCGTTGAGGGCTTCCATGAGCTTGTGGATGACGAACTCGGGCATGGAGACGTTGACCTCGCCGGCCAGTTCGATGAACCGCGTGCTCATGCCGTACTCCCGGGCTTTCCAACTGAGGTAGAACGGGTCGATGGGGATGCAGTGTCCGCCCAGGCCCGGCCCGGGGTAGAACGGCGTGAAGCCGAAGGGCTTGGTCGCCGCGGCGCGGACGACCTCCCAGACGTCGATGCCCATGCGGTCGAAGAGGACTTTCAGTTCGTTGACCAGGGCGATGTTGACGCAGCGGTAGGTGTTTTCGAGGATTTTGGAGGCCTCTGCGGCTTCGCAACTGCCGACCGGGACGACGGTGTCGATGGCGATCTCGTAGCACGCGGCCGCGACGGCACGGGACTCCGGGCCGTGCCCCCCGACGACCTTGGGGATGGTCTTGGTGGTGTAGTCCTTCCGGCCGGGGTCTTCGCGCTCGGGCGAATAGGCGAGGTAGAAGTCCTCCTCGACCTTCAGGCCGGACTCTTCGAGGATCGGCAGCATGACCTCCCGGCTGGTACCGGGGTAGGTGGTCGATTCCAGCACGACGAGCTGGCCCTTGCGAAGGTTGGAGGCGATGGCGCGGGCGGTGGCCTCGACGTACTGCAGGTCAGGCTGGCGCATCTTGTCCAGCGGCGTCGGCACGCAGATCAGCAGGCAGTCCGGCTCGCCGAGCCGGTCGAAGTCGCAGGTAGCCTCGAACAATCCCGTCTCGACGATCTGCCGGACCTGCTCGGAGGGAATGTGCTCGATGTAGCTCTTCCCGGCCTGGAGGCTTTGGATCTTCGTCTCGTCGACGTCGAAACCGAGAACCTTCGCGCCGGCGGCGGCGAATTCGCGGACCAGCGGCAGCCCGACGTACCCTAGGCCGATGATCCCGATCAACGCTTCGCCCTGCCGTATCTTCTGCAACGTTGTCATGTCATGATCTCCTGAATGCTTGTTTCGAGGCCCCGCCACGATACACCGCAATCGGGAAAATGAACAGCCCTTTTCAGTCGGCACGACCATCCGTTACGAGGCGGACTCCGGGGGGAGGGCTCTGCGTGGTTTTGCCAAGGGCTGTTTTCCTTGACTTGACCGCCCGTTCCGGGTGAAATCGCCCCTTCGGCCCGTCGGGGCGGAATGGTCCTGACCCCCGGGTCGCAGGTTGTATGGGCAA
Organism: uncultured Planctomycetaceae bacterium; assembly: GCA_964388425.1. Taxonomy (GTDB): domain Bacteria; phylum Planctomycetota; class Phycisphaerae; order SM23-33; family SM23-33; genus CAYMAP01. The sequence continues at coordinate 3,327 of CAYMAP010000169.1, read as the reverse complement.
CGAGAAACCTCCAATCAAACCGATCTGGGTGCTGGCGGGACTGCTGGCCTGGTTCCTGCCCGGTGCCGGGCACCTCTATGCCGGGCGAAACGTCCGCGGCGTGATTCTGCTGGTGACCCTCGCAGCGCTGTTCTGGACGGGCATGGCCATGGGGGGCGTGATGACCGTCGACCGGCAGTATGAACCCTGGTGGTCCGCCGCCCAGATGCTCGCCGGCGCTCACGGCGTGGCCGGTTGGTACATGCAACACCGCGTCTACGACGACCTGATGGCCGATCCGGAGATCGGCCCGCCCCCGGCGAAATCCGCCGGCAGGCCCGACGAGCGACAGATGCGCGTCGACGCCGCCCTGCGCGACAAGGGCCTCGTCGTCGCCCATCCCACCGACGGCATCGCCCGGGCCTACACCGGCATCGCGGGGATGCTGAATCTGCTGTGCGTCTTCGACGTGGTCATCCTTTGCTTCATGGGCAGGCACCGCGAGCCGACCCCGCCCGCCCCGGAGGCGGGGTCATGATCGCCTGGACGCTGTTCTATCACCCGATGACACTCCCGAGCAGTTGGAGCCTCTGGCTGATCCTGCCCGTCCTGCTGGCCGTCGCGGTCGTCTACAAAACCCTCCGGACGGACAACCTGCGTCGGCTGCCCCGGCAGATCGGTATGCTGCTGGCGTACATGGTCGGCGGACTCATCGCGCTGGGGGCGGTGCTCTGGCTGTTGCAGGTTTGCTTCCTGTAAGGCCCTTGAACAAGCCCGCTGGACCTCTATAACCGTAATCTTGAAAGGAAGATGGAATCAATCGACCCGTTTCACTCCCCAGGTTTTGTTTTCGTTTTCCGCGAAACCCCCGACCGAATCGCGCGTTTCATTTCCGGTGGTTTCCGGCGGGAAATCTACCCTACAATGAAACAGACCCCCTACGCGGGAAAACGAGGTGTACGTTGAACTTCGACCTGATCCTACTCGACATCAACACACAGCGCGACCTGCTGGTAGCCGGCGGACGTTGCTATACCCCCCAGGCTGACGAAGCCCGGCAGAACATCTACCGTCTGTTCGACTGGGCACGCAAGAACGACCAGCCGGTCATCAGCACCGTCCTGCGAGTCCCGCCGGACCGCATCGGCCCGCTCGCCGACGTGCCCCACTGCATCGAGGGCACCGACGGCGAGAAGAAACTCAACAAGACGATCCTTCGGCCGTACGTCAATCTCGGCCAGCAGAACACCACCGACCTCGACATGTACCTCTTCGAGCGGTACCGGCAGATCATCATCGAAATGCGCGATACGGACATCTTCGCCCACGCGCGAACCGAGCGGCTGATTACGGAGCTGTCCGGCGTGAGCTTCATCCTCTGCGGTGCCGGCGTGGTCGGCGGCGTCGCCCGGGCCGCCGTCGGACTGCGAAACCGCGGCTTCAGCGTCGCACTCGCCACCGATGCCGTCGCCGACCTTGACGACCCCGAGGCAGAGATGGCCGTCAGTCGAATGGACGCCAAGGGCGTTGCACTCGTCAAGACCGGCGACCTCTGCGTCCCCCGCCCCCGCCGGCGCTACGGCAGCAAACCCCTCGCCGCCTTCCGCGAAGCCGAAAAAGCCCGCGTCAAAAAGTAACCTGGCCGTGTGCGGTAACCTGTTGCCCATTGACAGAGCGGAGGGTGGGTGCTTGCACCCACGCGGAAACTTTTGCCAGCCGGGGCGACTGAGCTACACGCGGTTCGCCTCAGCGGCCGGGCATGTCGGCCAGGAAAGCACGCATCGTCTCCTCGGCGCGTCGGGCGAGGAGTTCCGCCGGCCTACCGAGCGCGTCATCGAGCGTCACCTCGCCCTCGACCAGCGCCCGCAGGTCGCGGAACAGTTCTCGCGGTGCGTCGTCGGTCGCGCCGCCGGCCAGGCAGATCGTCGGGATCCCCTGCTGGCCGGCCAGGCTGCTGACGCGAGCGGGCACCTTGCCGAAGCGCGTCTGGGCGTCGACCTTGCCCTCGCCGGTGAAGCAGACGTCCGCCCCGGCCAATCGTCGCTCGAGTCCGACGGCCTGGGCGATGAGCCTCCCGCCGTTGTCCAGGCTCGCGCCGGCAAAGGCCATCAGCCCGAATCCCAGCCCGCCGGCCGCTCCGGCGCCCGGCTGTTCGGCGAAGTCCTTGCCGAATTGCTGGCCGATCAGGTCGGCGTACCTCGCGAGGTTCGCTTCAAGCACTTCGACCTGCTCAGCGGTCGCGCCCTTCTGCGGGCCGTAGATTCGGGCGGCTCCTTCCGGACCGGTCAGGGGGTTCGTCACGTCGCAGGCCACGCGGATGCCCACGCCCTCCAGGCGATCGTCGAGGTCCGTCGCGTCGATGCGTGCGATGTCCGCCAACCCGCCTCCCCCGATGCCGATGCGACATTCCTGCCCGTCAGCGTCGAAGAACCGCACGCCCAGGGCCTGGGCCGCCCCCGCCCCGCCGTCGACCGTCGCCGACCCGCCGATGCCCAGGAGGATGCGCTTGGCCCCCTGCTCCAAGGCCGAGAGTATCAACTGCCCCGTCCCGTACGTCGTCGTCCGCAGCGGGTCCCGGCGGTCGAGCGGCACCAGCGCCAGGCCCGACGCCGAGGCCATCTCGATCACCGCGGTCGTCAACCTGTCCCGGGCGACTTCGCCGCGCGTCTCGACCGCCGCTGCGGACAGCCCCACGTCGCCGGGAAGCATCCCGCCGTCGCCCCCCTCGCCCAGCAGACCGAACCGGGCGCGGATCGGCTCGCCCAGCGGGCCGAACACGTCGCCCACCACGAACTGCCCCGCCGTCGCGGCGACCATGGCGTCAACCGTTCCCTCCCCGCCGTCCGCCATCGGGCACAGATCGATCCGCGCTTCCGTGCAGACCGCCAGCACACCACGGGCAATCGCCTCGGCGACCTCCCCGGCCGAGAGAGACTCCTTGAACGAATCCGGTGCGATAACAACCTTCATGCGCGTCTCCTGATTCCAGAGAAGGACACTATCGAAAAAGGACGTCTCTTGACGCCTCCCCCAGAACTGCCAAGAACACGCTGGGAGGACCATTTTGGGGATGTCACTCTAGGGCACCTTGAAAAATTCACTTTTCGGCCTCGCTGGTCTTTTCACTCCCTGGCGGCATCGCAAAAAACGGCGGAATATGAGCCCATATGCACCATTTTTTGCTCTTTGCCAGAAAGCGAAAATCCTACGCGATACCCGAATTTGAATTTTTCAAAGTACCCTCTATTCTTTGCGTTGACGAATCGCCCTGCTTTTTCGTTCCGTCGACTTTGGAGGGGCGCATCTCTCTTAGCCTTCCCCGGCTGAGAACTGCCCGAAATGCCTGCG
>CAYMAP010000168.1:0-5989 GCA_964388425.1 uncultured Planctomycetaceae bacterium | reverse complement strand
TCCTCCCAGCGTGTTCTTGGCAGTTCTGAGGGAGGCGTCCCCATTGCGAAAAAACCAACCCAACGCTATAGTTTTCCCGCACGGAGGAAGGCAAGCCGTACCTCGACCATGCTGTACGTCCTGAGACGGATTGGCCGGGGAAGGTTGAACATCGGTTCCCGGAGTTCCGATAACTACACGCCGTTCGCCTGACCTTTCGAGGTCCTCCTTGCAGAACATTGCCTTCCTCCGAGATCGGAAGCATGAAACGACACCGCACACGACGCGCGCCGGGCCTGTTGTTGACGATCCTTTCGCTCCTGGCGATCGGGCTGGTGGGGCATGCGTTCATCCGCCTGATTTCCAGCCAGCCCGTCCACAAGCCGGCCCCGCAACCGGCGAAGCCTGCGACGCCTCCCGACCTCCCGCCCGCACAAATCCAGGCTGACCTTCTCGAGCCCGTGCGGGTCCTCGTTCCCCCCACGAAACGGTCATCGGCCAAGTTGCAGAATCCCTCGAAAGCGTCTACCGACCCGCTCGAAGACCTGTTCCGGGCCATGCGTGTCGTCGAGTCCGTCGATTCCGCCTCTGCCGTCGGGGACGGCGGGCGTTCCCGCGGGCCGTACCAGATCTCCCGGCTGTACTGGAAGGACGCGACCCGTTTCGGCGAGGTCCGCTGGAGCTACATCGACGGGGTCTGGCACGAGCGGGAATGCCGGCAGGTTATGCTCTGGTACTGGCAGCGATACGCCCCGGCCGCCCTGGCCGAGGCCCGGCGAACCGGCTCGCGCCGCGCGATGGAAATCCTCGCCCGCACCCACAACGGCGGGCCACAGGGGGCCGACAAACCCGCCACCCTCCGATACTGGCGGCGTATTCAAAGGCGTCTGCCCGCCTCGGAACCGCGCACCGTCTCCTCCGCCCCTCAACCCCGCTGAACGTCCACGACCTCCTCGTCGTTTCGCGCGACGATCGTCTCGCCCGGCTCGACGAGCAGAAAATCCTCGTCCCAGTCCCCCGCGAAAAGTCGCTCCAGCAAAATCAGGTTGCCCTGGCGGTGGTCGAACGTCCAGCCGTGGGTCTCCGCACGCCGGCGGGCCTCGGTCAGAAACGGCGTCTCGTCGCAGACGCCCATCTCCAGGTAACACAGCCGACTGTAGGCCTTCTCCCAGCCCCCCAGCGATTCGATGATGTAGTCCGCGTTGTCCTTGCCGTGCTTGCGGACGAGTTCGTCGTAGCTTTCGGTCAGCCCGAGCTTCGCCATCACCCCGTCCATCCCATAGACCGATTGAATCGCCCCGTCTCCGGAGTCGCCATTGCGCTCCTGCCAGCCCGTCGTCAGGAAATACGTTCCGGGATAGCGGTCGAAGTAGTCGCGGTAGGCTTCCCGCGAGCCGAAAAACGCCGTGATGCAGTCATGTGCCTTGGGCAGCACCAGCGGGACGTCCCGAGCTGTCAGCCCCACCAGCCCGTCGTTGCAGCGAGCATAGCCCAGCAGGACCCGCTCGTAGAGTTCGGTATCGACCGCGTCGATCCGCTGCTGGAGGGTCGCGAGCATGTCGGCGGTTTCCAGGTCGTGCAGTCCCTTGCGGAGAAACTCCACGTCCACCACCCGCGGGCATCGGCAGGCCAGGTGGCAGGCCTCGCGGTAGAATATTTCGCATCCCAGAAACAGCCAGCGACGGGAAGCGGCAGCATCGGTCATGACAGCAAACCTCGTTTCGCATGGAACCTGTAGTTGACGCGAACAGTCTAGCAGATTCCGTCCTGTTTCCCCAACGAAGCCCGTTGTCAGGATCGACTCAAGGGTACCTTGAAAAATTCGATTTGCGAGATCGCGCCGAGACTTTGCTTGCTGCCAAGGAACGAAAATCGGTGCATATTCTGAAATATTCGCCGGTTTTTGTGACGCAGGCAGCGGGCAACAAGATCAAGCAATGTCGTGAATCCAATTTTTCAAGGTGCCCTCAAGACCCGACCGCTGCCGTCCGGCGGAAGGTCAACTGGTGCATCGGCTGATCGTCGAGGTACAGCACGACCCGAACAATCCCGTCCGCTAGGTCGGCGGTCTGCCGGCAGGAGCGCAGCGTCACGACCCGACTATGGGGACCCTTACGGAGAACGCCCTCCAGCACCCCGGGCCGAACCCGCCGAAGAAGCCCGCTGACGCCCGCGGCGGGCAGTTCGAGGCGGAACTGCTTGCCCCGAGGCTCCAGCCGGAGGCCCTGACCCGGCGGGGCGGACTGGACGGCTTCGAGCACCGGACCTCGCAGCAGCGGGCGGAGATTTCGCGGAGCCTGCTCGATATACAATCCCGGCTGAATCGACTGAGAGGCCGGCGGATCGGGCAGGCGGACCCTCGTCCGTCCGTCCGGCAGCGCCGGCGCGAGCGCGACCCCCCCGCGCGCGGGCACCTCGAACACCCGCTGCGTACTCGGCCGGTTCGGTTCCGGTCGCGGCGCGACGGCCGGCCGGGGCACCGCCCCGCCTGAAGCCGGCGCTCCCAGCGACGGATACGACGTGCCGTCGATCTCGACCGCCAGTGCCGCTTCATCCATCGGCGGAGCGATCGTCAGCACCAGAAACAGCCGACCCGGCCGAGCCGGATAACGCCCCCCTCCGGCGAACAGCCGCCATCTCGCCATCTCCGTCGGCAGCACCGGGCCGGTAGGTTCCTCGCCGGCGGGACGTGTCCGCGGCGTCGGCGCGCGTTGAGTCGGCACCCCGATCACCGGCGTGTCGACCGGCGAGTCCACCAGCGCCTTGGCGCTGGAAACAACGTCGACGTCATCGTCTCCGTTGGCCGGGGAGGAGTCTGCCACGTCGTCTCGCCCCCCCCGACCAAACAGCACCGCCAGCACCACGATCGCCAGCAGCACCCCGCCCGCGATGCCCCCCCACATCCACGCCCCGGACAATGTTTTCTGCCTAAGACGCCTCGGGCGGGAACGATCGATCTCCGCCGGAACCCCTTCCGGGCTGGCCTGCGGGGCAAAATCCAGCCCATCCAACAGGGGTGAGTTCTCTCGCATCGCCAGGTCCGTCTCCTCTTCCCGCGGCCGGGGCACGGTCACCTCCGCCTTGCAGGACGGACAGGCAATGACCCGTCCGATCAGCCGACGAGGCACCCGCAGGCGAATCCCGCAACTCCCGCAGGCAATGGCGACTTTCTCCCGCGCCGAACGCTGGGCCTGAATCGCGTAGCCTGTCTCCTCCTCGAACAGACCCATCTCATCCGGTTCCCGAGCATCCGGCGACTGGCTGAACCCCGCCAGACTCATCGGGTGCCCGCACTCCGTACAGGCCACGGACGCCATCATGGGGTGCGGCTCGACGTCCAGCAACGCTCCACATTGTCCACAAAGTATCTGCACAATCGGTACCCACTCTGCAGTCTGTCAATGCACGAAACGCTGGGCAATCGGAACCCGCCGACCCATGCCGAACGCCCGGTGGGAGACCTTCAGCACGCGGGCGGCCTGCTGGCGTTTGTATTCCGACAAATCCACCATCCGCACCACGCGATGCACGAGGTCCGCGTCGTACCCCGTCTCGATGATCGCACCGGCCGTCGCATCCTCCTCGACGTACAGCCGAAGTATCCCGTCCAACGTCTCGTACGGGGGGAGCTTGTCCTGGTCGGTCTGGCCCGGCTTGAGTTCCGCCGAGGGCGGCTTGGTCAGGGTGCTCGTCGGGATCCTCTTTCCGGAGCGTTCCCTGTTGAGTTGCTCGGCCAGACGGTAGACGTCGGTCTTCATCACGTCGCCGATCGGCGCGAGCCCGCCGCACATGTCCCCGTACAGTGTGCAGTACCCGACGGCCAGCTCGGACTTGTTCCCCGTCGCCAGCGCCAGGTGGCCGTGGGCATTGCTGATCGCCATCACCAGGTTCCCGCGAATTCGCGCCTGGACGTTCTCCGCCGCCAGGTCCACCGCCCCGCCGGCGAGGTGTCGGCCGAGACTCTTCTCGTAAGCCGAGTGCATGGATTCGATCGGGAGTTCGACGTACTCGCACCCCAGCGCCCGGGCCAGGGCGCGGGCGTCGTCAACGGAATGCTCCGAGCTGTATCGGCTGGGCATGGCCAGGGCAGTCACCTGCTCCGGGCCCAGCGCGTCGGCCGCCAGCGCCGCGACCACCGCCGAGTCGATCCCGCCCGAGAGCCCCAGCACGACGCTGCGAAACCCGCACTTCCGCACGTAATCGGCGATGCCCATCTTCAACGCAGCCGACAGGGCCTGCAGGTCGTCGGGCTGCGGTTCGATCCGTCCCGGCTGCGGACGGGCCCGCTCCCCGAGGTCCACCAGCGGCAGGTCCTCGACGAAACTCCCCGCCCGCACCATCACCCGCCCGTCGGAGTCCACCGCGCAGCTCGCCCCGTCGAAGAGCAGTTCGTCGTTCCCGCCGACCTGGTTGGCGTACAGGATCGGGCGATTGACCCGCTGGGCCTGGCGGGCGAAGAGTTCTTCCCGTCGACGCGCCTTGCCGACCTCGAACGGGCTGGCCGCCAGATTGACCAGCACGTCCGCCCCCGCGTCGGCATGCTGCCGGACAGGATCGCGGTCGTACAGCTCCCGCCCCAGACCCGCCGCGTCCCAAAGGTCCTCGCAGATGCTCAGTCCCAGTCGAACGCCCCCGAATTCGATCGGCCCGACCGGAGGGCCCGGCTCGAAGTACCGCGTTTCGTCAAAAACATCGTAACTCGGCAGCAGGGACTTGACGTGGACCTCGCGAACCTCCCCCCCGGCCAGCAGCGCCGCAGCGTTCTGGAGGCGTCGGCCCCGCGGATCGGGGTTCGGACGAACGAACCCCACCAGGGCTGCGATATCCCGGCAGTGACCGGCCAGTTCCTCCCGCACGATCCGCTCGGATTCCGCGACGAAGCCCTCCTTGCTCAGCAGATCCCGCGGTGGATACCCCGTTACCGACAGCTCCCCGAAGACCACCAGCTCCGCGCCCGCCTCGGCGGCACGGTCGATCAGCTCCGCCATCCGGGCCGTATTGCCCTTCAGATCCCCCACCGTCGGATTGTATTGCCCCAACGCGATCCGCATGCCTGTCTCGCCTTCCTTGTTGGAAAAACGGCATCGAGGGTCTAACGTCCGCCCCTCGCCGGGGTCCATTGTATCGACGGGCGAGACGGAATGACACCCGACAAGGACAGAACAGAGGAGAAGAACACCCGTTGCAAATCCCCGCCCAGAAGCTACCATGGAAGCGGCCCTACCGCACATCGGAGACCCTGATGATCCTTCAACGAATCCCGCCCTGCCTGCTGGCCGGACTGCTGCTAAGCCAGGTCGGCGGCTGCCTGTCAAAAAAGGTCAGCGTGACCTTCACGAACCTCTCGACACGAACGGTCGACGTCGACCTCCGCGGGCCGGGCGAGGGCACGGGCGTGGTCGGCACGCTTCGGGGCGGGAACAGCAGAATTCAGGCCAATCTCAAAGTCGAACGCCTCGCCCTGCCAGCCCAGTACAACTGGACCGCCGGTCCCTACGACGGACGATTCACCCTCACCTCCAAAAGCCCCGACGACCTTTACATCGATGTCGGCAAAAACGAACCTGTCGGCACCACGGGAGACTGACCATGCGAACGATTCTGCTGCTTCTGCTGACCTTGCCGATGCTGCTGTTAACCGCAGCCGGGTGCGACGATGATGACGAAGTCCACTATCATCGGCATGAGCATCGCGTCGGACCGGCCCGACGGCACGACGACGATTCACGCACGGTCTACGAACGGCGGACCACCATCGAGTCCGAGGACTGGGACGACGAACCGGCCGACGAGGACGAGGACGACATCCGCATCCGGCGGGAGGAAACACGCGTCCGACGACACCAGCAGGAAGTCGTCGTACCCTGATTGAGTCTCGGCAAGCCCCCCGTGGCCGGGCCCTCGCAACACGGGACCGTCGTGAAAGGCTCAGGCCGCGTTCATGCCAGGAAGAGACAAGGGTACCTTGAAACATTCGATTTGCGAGATCGCGCCGAGACTTTGCTTGCTG
>CAYMAP010000167.1:0-5999 GCA_964388425.1 uncultured Planctomycetaceae bacterium | reverse complement strand
GGTCCTACAACAGCGTCCTTGGCAGTTCTGAGGGAATCGCCAATTCTGTGGGAGACGTCTTTTTATGCACGTTCTTAGGAAAAATGAGCATTCGCTCCTCAATCTTCCTTTGTCCCGGATCGATATATGGAGTAGCAGGCAGAATCCGTCGAAGGCTCCGGACGGTCTGAACCTCTTCTGCGCTGCACGTCCGGCTGCTGGTGGCGACTTTGTAACAATGGGACAGGGAAGGAACCGCACCGACCATGAGACGACAAATCGCTCAAGCTACTGGTCTGGATAAAGAGGCAAACCCAGCACATTCCGCGCCGGAGGTGGCGGGTCTGGCCTTGCAGAAAGCGACGAATTACCTCGAAAGCATCCTGCTTTCCGCGACTGAATTCGCCATCATCGGCACCGACGGGAACTGCCGGATCCAGATCTTCAACCCGGCCGCCGAACGCATTTTCCAGGTCCCCTCCGAGTCGGCGATCGGCAAGACGCTCTACAGCGTCTACGCCCGCGAGGGGGCGGTCCCGCAGGTTCTCGAGCACGCCCTCGACGACCTCAAGGCCGAGGGCAAGGCGGAGTTCTTTCTCGAAATCGACCGCCCCGACGGAAGCAAGCAGTATCTCCGCTCGGTCATGATGCCCCTGGCCGATTCCCACCAGGCGTGCAACGGGTGCATCGTCGTAGCCGAGGACTACTCCAGCCGAAAGCACATCGAGGACGAACTCCGCCGGGCCAAAGTCGAAGCCGAACGCGCCAACCGCATGAAGTCGCAGTTCCTGGCGAACATCTCCCACGAAATCCGCACGCCGCTCAATGGCATCATCGGATTTTCCGAGGGGATCGTCAACGCCCGGACCTTGGAAGCCGCCCAGTCCAACGCCTCGACCATCCTCTGCGAGTCCGAGCACCTGATGGACCTGATCAACACCCTGCTGGACCACGCGAAAATCGAGGCCGGCAAACTCGAACTGGAGTGCATTCCTCTGGCGATGGAAGCGATCATCGAGGGGGTGGTGTCCAGCACGCACGGACAGGCCTGGAACAAGCGCCTGGCACTGCATGTCGACGTGGCCGATGGCGTGCCGGAGTACCTCCAGGGAGATCCGCTTCGACTTCGGCAGGTCCTGTTGAACCTCGTGAACAATGCCATCAAGTTTACCCATGAAGGCTCGATCACGGTGCGTATCGAGCCGATGGTCGTCGACGAGGACTGGGCGACGCTGAAGTTCTCCGTCATCGACACGGGGGTGGGTATTTCCCGCGAAAAACAGGAGACGATCTTCGAGAGCTTCACCCAGGTCGACGGCAGCACGACCCGCGAGTACGGCGGGACGGGGCTGGGGACCACGATCTGCAAGGAACTCGCCGAACTCATGGGCGGGCAGATAGGCCTGGAAAGTGAAGTCGGCAAGGGCAGCACGTTCTGGTTCACCGCGGATTTCGGCGTCTGCGATTGGGACGAGTACGACGACTTTGTCAAGCAGCAGGACATCCCCGGCGAAGACGTCGAGCCAGTGGGCAAGGCGAATATCCTCATCGCCGAGGACTACCCCACCAACCAGGAGGTTGTCAGGCTCCACCTCGAAAGCGTCGATCATTCGGTCACTATCGCTGAAAACGGCAAGCAGGCGCTGGACGCCTGTCGGAAGCAGCAGTTCGACCTGATCTACATGGACATCCAGATGCCCGTGATGGACGGGTTGGTCGCGACGCGGAAAATTCGCGCCGAGGTGCCCGGCTACGCCGAGACGCCCATCGTCGCCCTGACCGCCAACGCGGAAATCGATACCCGACTGTTCTGCATCGAGGCCGGCATGAACGACATCGTCACCAAGCCGGTCCGGAGAAATACGCTGCTGGCGTCGACCAACAGTTGGTTGTTGATGGACAAGCCCTCCTCGGGAAACCGCTCGACGCAGGAATCGTCCTGCCCGGCGAGGGAGCCGCAAAAATCGGCGACGACGGACACCGACGCCCCCATGGACTTCGACCAGGCCATCGAGGAGTTCGGTGGAGACCGGGACATCGTTCAACGCGTGGTCGAAACCTTCCTGCTGCAACTCGATGAGCAGGTCGAACTGCTCGAACTCGCCCTCGGTGGCGGGAACTACGAGACGCTCCGCAAGGAGGCCCACAAGATCAAGGGCGGGGCCGCCAACCTCACGGCCATGCCCCTGTCCCGTGCCGCGGCCTGCATGGAACAGCTTGCCAAGGCCGGTCCCTCACACGACCTCCACGCCGCCATGGACGAAATCCAGCGACAGGCACGGGCCCTGCGCGAGTACGCTGCCGGTCGACTCCAGTCGACCTAGGGGAATTTCATGAACATTCTGGTTGTGGATGATGAATTCGTCAGTCGGACGAAGCTCCAGACCCTGCTGAGCAAGCGGGGCCAGTGCGATGCAGCCGAGAACGGCACCGAGGCCATCCAGGCCATGACCCAGGCGTATCGCAGCGGCGAGCCCTACGACCTGGTCACCATGGACATCGATATGCCCGACATGACCGGCCAGGACGTCCTCCAGCACATCCGGCAGTGGGAACGCGACAACCCCCTGGCCGAAGGACACGAGATCAAGTTCCTCATGATTACCGCCATGCGCGACCCGCACGACGTGATGAGTTCCTTCTCCAGCGGCGCGGAATGGTACCTCCACAAGCCCGTCACGCCCGACGCCCTCGACGAAGCCATCGGCAAGATCGACTTTCTGCTCTTCGCCAATCGCCCCCCCGCCAAGGCTCCTGCTGCGTCCGATCCCTCTGCCGGCTCGTCGCGCAACGAACCTCAGCCCACCGACGATTGCAGACTGACCCTCCCCGAGTCGACCCGCATCAACCTGGAACGTCTCGAGGAGGAGTTCCTGGGCGAATACCTCGACTCGACCCGCGTGAAACTCGTCGACCTTGAAGCCGACGCGCTGAGCCTCGACGACGGGGGAGAGGCCGAGGACCTTGAAAACGCCATCATGCGAAACCTGCATTCGCTCAAGGGCGAAGCGGGCATGATCGGGCTTCTCGACGTTCAGGCCGTCTGCCATGAAACCGAGAGCTTCGTCAAGGACCACGCCGGTTGCGAAGACATCCCCGACACCGTCCTGGCCGTCAAGGACTGGCTCGAATCCGTCGTCCAGTATCTCAGCGACCCGACCCCTCAGCCGGTTGCCTCGGCGTGTGAATCGGATTCCTCGGACGCCCCCCCCCACGCTTCGGCCGGGCCGGCCTTGCCCGAGGTCCTGTCCATCCACCTGGACGACGTCAAGGCGGACTTTCTGGCTGATTACCTCCAGTCCACCTCCGAAAAACTCGATACGCTCGAAGCCCATGCTCTGGAACTCGAAGCCGGCTGCGACGAAGACCGCCTCTGCCGGCAGATTGTCGAAATGCTCAACACCCTCAAGGGCGAGGGTGCGATGATCGGGCTGGCAGGCGTCATGAACACCCTCCAGGAGATCGAGACATGTTTCCTGAAGTGTTCGCACAAGCCGAACTGCGCTGGGATGATTCTCGACGTCAAAGACTGGCTGGGAAGTCTCCTCGCCCGACTGGCCAGTCTGCCCCAGACTGCCTGAGAACCTGTATGAACACGTGGCCTGGCCGTCTCGGCCGTGAGTTTTACGGGCATCCTGCCCGTGCAGCGGGCCGGCGGGGTAGGGCCAGGATGGCCCTGCAACTGCCCGGCACGATGCCGGTGCCACGAAAAAGAACGGTTTTCATACAGGCTCTGAGACGCTTGGGAAAACACCGCGCCGTCGACTCGGTCAGAACAGATCGCCTTCGACGGGAGGGGACGGAACCGACTGGCCGGCGGAGGCTTCAGCACTGCGGGGGGCGAGAATCTCCGTGGGATACCAGGTCCCTCGACCTCCTCGGTTGTAGCGGTTTAGCAGACAGAGAGGTTCCTGACAATGTCCTCCGCGCTGTCCGCACTTGGCGCGAGTCACGTCGTAGGTTCCGTCGGATCGAAGAAGAAACCGTCCCCGCGCGTCGCACGGGTACGAGCCGCTGACGTAGACCTGGTAGGCCGGACACCCGATCAGAATGCGCTGGCGGGAAGGCATGGGCGGTGGATCCCCATCGGGCGGGACACCGATGTATCGGAAAACGAGTTCCCGGACTTCAGCCCGCCGTTATCCGGAGGTTTCGTCGTCCCCGCCGTTGTTCTGTTCCCCCTTGCTCTCGTTCGACGGCTCTGACGCGTCCTGGTTGCCGGGAGCCTGGTCTTTTTTCTTATGGGCCAGCGACTCGACGCCGCGGGGTTGCCCGCCTTTCCCGGCCGAGGCTGCGTTTTCTTTCTTGATCGCTTCGTAGACTTCCTTGCGGTGGACGGGAATGTGCGGTGGCGCGGAGATTCCCAGTCGAACTTTCTCACCGCGGATATCCACGACGGTGACCTGTACGTCATCGCCGATCATGATGGTTTCGTCGCGTTGTCTGGATAATACCAGCATCGCTGCTCCTTCCGTGGAGTGCGCGACGGCAGTCGCCCTGGCTATGCACGCCTCGTACCTGGCCTTGGTCGTCATTCTCCAGCGTCAAAAGCTATATCGGATACCCCCGCCGCGCAAGTTGAGCAATCTTCGCGACGTAAAAGGCTCTGCCCAATATCCACGGCTCGGGACAGGTCGTGCATGCGCTCCGGCCCGGCCGGGAAGCGTTCCCGTCGGCTGGGCCTTGTCCGGCCGACGGGTTTGGGGTAGTCTGAGGACATGGCTTCATCATCCACCACGCCCGTGCGTCCCCCCGTAACGGTCTGCGAATGGCTCGGCCGGGCCGGCGGCGGCCACCTCCGCCTGCTCGATCAACGCAAACTGCCTGCCCAGACCGTCTACCTCGACTGCCACGACCGCCAGGCCGTCCGTCGCGCCATCCGCCGGCTGGTCGTCCGAGGGGCACCCGCCATCGGCGTGGCGGCGGCGTACGGCATGGTCGTCGCCTCCCAGAACATCGACGACTGCGACGACTTCGTCAGCCGACTCGATTCCGTCGCCGAATATCTCGAAGACGCCCGCCCGACGGCCGTCAACCTCTCCTGGGCCGTCCGCCGGGTCCTCGACGCCGCCGATGCCGCCGCCGAATCCGCCGACGACTGCACCGACATCCGCCAGGCCATGCTCGACGAAGCCCTCGCCATCCACCACGAGGACGAACAGCTCTGCCTGGCGATCGGCCGAGAAGCCGCTCCCCTCGTCAAGCAATGCTCAGCCGTCCTGACCCACTGCAACGCCGGCGCCCTGGCCACGGCCGGCATCGGCACGGCCACGGCGGGCATCTACACCGCTCTCGCCGACGGTCACCCCGTGACGGTCTACTGCGATGAAACCCGCCCCCTCCTCCAAGGCAGCCGACTCACCGCGTGGGAACTCCGCCAGGCCGGCCTCGAAGCCGTCGTCATCACCGACAGCATGGCCGGTGCCGCCCTCCAGGCCGGACTCGTCCAGATGGTCATCACCGGCGCCGACCGCATCGCCGCCAACGGCGACGTGGCCAACAAAATCGGTACCTACCCCCTGGCCATCCTCGCCAGACATCACGACGTGCCCTTCTACGTCGCCGCCCCCTACAGCACCTTCGACCTGTCCGTCAAGACCGGCGTGGACATCCCCATCGAACAGCGGGGCAGCGAGGAGATCACCCACGGGTTCGGTCGGCAGACCGCACCCGACGACATCTCCACCTGGAGCCCCGCCTTCGACGTCACCCCCGCCAAACTCATCACCGGACTGATTACCGACCGCGGCATCATCAGCCCCGTCAACAAAACCAATATCCGCAAAATGCTCGGAGCGTAGCGTTGTTACCTGGATGCGAGCCGTTTCTCACAGCATCATCAAAAGCAGTCCGATCAGCAGCAAGCAAGCTACCTGTCCGATCCGGTGGGTTCTGCGTCGGGCGGGCAGCAGCGCTCCGATGACCAGCAGCGGCAGCCCCGCCATCGCCGCCCTCGGTCCCGCAGATGCCTTTGCCCCCGAAAGTTGACGCGCCCCTCAAAAGTCGACGGAACGGAACAG
>CAYMAP010000166.1:0-6021 GCA_964388425.1 uncultured Planctomycetaceae bacterium | reverse complement strand
GAACACGCTGGGAGAACCGTTTTGGGGATGTCATTCTATTCTTTGCGTTGAAGAGTCGCCCTGATGTTCCGTTCCGTCGACTTCTGAGGGGCGCATCTTGTTTATAGTCTCCCCAACCTCCGGCGGGCAAGCCCCGCGAACCCTGACTCAGCGGCGAGCACGCTCGAAGCGAATCTCCAGTCGATCCGGACTCGACCGGCCCGATTGAGCCATACGGTTCTCCTCTGGACCGCGACGCCTTGAGCCGGTAGACTCCTCCGTTCATGTCCACCCTCCCCGAACAACATACAGGTTCCGGTCTCGTCGACCTCCAGGTGAACGGTCATACGGGGTTCGACTTCAATTCCGACCCCGCCGGCTGGATGCCGGAGGAATTCCACCGCGTCCGTGCCGACCTTGCCGGGCACGGCCTGGTGGCGGTTCTGCCGACGTTCATCACCGCTCCGGTCGAGTCCATCCTCGCCCGGACCGCCCGCTGGGCCGAGTTCGTCGACGCCGATAGGCACCTGGCGGCGTTCTTTCCGAAACTGCACATCGAGGGCCCGTTCCTCTGTGCTCTCCAAGGCCCCCGCGGCGCGCACCCGCCGGAGCACATCATCGCCCCCGCCGACGCGCCGGATTTCCTCGACCGTCTGCGGGAAGCCTCCGGCGACCGGATCGGCATCCTCTCGGTCGCTCCAGACTGTCCAGGCATCCTGCCGGTCATCGAACGCGCCAGCCAGGCCGGCATCTGCGTCGCACTGGCCCACACCGGGGCGACGCCGGAGCAGATCGACGCCGCCCTCGCCGCCGGCGCCCGCATGGCTACGCACCTCGGCAACGGCTCGCACCAGCAACTGCCCCGCTTGGATAACTACCTCCAGTACCAGCTCGCACGCGACGACCTCGCGGCCAGCTTCATCGCCGACGGGCACCACATGCCCTTGACCACGCTGAAGAACTTCCTCCGCGCCAAAACGCCCGCCCGCAGCGTGCTGGTCTCCGACGCCATGACCGCTGCCGGGCTCGGGCCTGGCACCTACCCGCTCGGGGAGGGACAGGTCGAAGTCCTCCCCACCGGCCGGGCCAACATCCCCGGACAGGACAACCTCGCCGGGTCCACGCTGATTCTCGACCAGGCTGTCCTGAACGTCACGAGACACTGCGGGTTTGACTTCGAGACGGCATGGGCGATGGCCTCGAGCACGCCGGCCCGACTCGTCGATCTGCCCGCGCCGCCGGAAGTCACCGTCCGAATCGACGAAAAACGCGTGACACGAACGTAAAAAAGCCCCCCGGCCGACCGCGAGCGAAGCGAAAGGTCGGGACCGTAAACGAACACCCCAGGAGTACCCACCATGACCGCAGCCGAAAACCCCCACGTCGTCTTGATCGGCGGGGGAATGATCACCCGCATCCAGATTCTTCCAACGCTCTACCACATGCAGAACACCGGCGTGATCGGTGCTATTGACGTCGTTGCCCTCAACGCCCCGCCCCTCCGCGAGCTGCAGGAAGAGGACACTCTTCGAAAGGGCTTTCCCGCCAACAGCTTCACGCCGCACCCGGACCCCGAGCAGGTCGACGACGCCGAGACGTTCCCGGACCTCTACAAGCAGGTCTTCGCCGACGCCCCGGCCGGGTCCGTCGCGGTCGTGGCCGTGCCGGACCAGTTGCACTACCCGATCGTCAAGGAGGCGTTGAACAACGACCTGCATGTCTGCGTCGTCAAACCGCTCGTTCTCCAGCACACCCAGGCCGTCGAGATCGAACACCTCGCCCGCGAAAAGGGCCTGCTCGTCGGCGTGGAATATCACAAGCGGTTCGACTACCGGAACCTGATGGCCCGGCGGGACTGGCGGGCGGGGCGCTTCGGCGAGCTGCGGCTCGTCCAGGCCCACCTACACGAACCGTGGTACTACCGCGAGAGCAACTTCCAAAACTGGTGTACCTGCGAGAACAGCGACTTTTTCACCTACGTCGGCTGCCACTACGTGGACCTCGTGGCGTTCATCACCGGGCTGAAACCCACCGCCGTGAGCGTCTACGGCATCAAGGACGCCTACCCCAACGGGCGGGAGGGCTACCTCTGGACCGACGCGCGGGTCCTCTGGGAAAACGGGGCGGCCATGAACGTCATGAACGCCATCGCCTACCCCAACGCCGGCGCGGGCGGGAACTCCCAGGGCATGGTCATCTGGGGCCAGGGCCCCGACGACGGCACGCTGGTCTATCACTCCGACCAGTACCGCGGCGTCGAGCACGGCTACACCGCTCCCGGCCGAGCCGTCGAAGACACCCAGTACGCCGAGCCGAACCCGGACTACTTCCGCCTGCTGGACCTCGGGGGCGAGGCCCTCGTGCCCGTCGGCTACGGCCACCGCAGCGTCGAATTCATCGTCTCCGCCTGCGCCCAGGCCGCCGGTCTGGGCGACCTGTCCCAGCGGCAGGAACTCCTCGCCCGCTACGACGCCGAGGGTATCATGGCCACACCCGCCAACAGCAGCTATAACGAACTCGTCATCGAGGCCGGCCGGAAGAGCATCCTCGCCGGCGGGCGACTCGTCGACATCGACTACGACTCGAACACCGTCAACTTCCGAGCGTGGAAGGAAACATAACCAACAGAAAACCACGAAGGCAGGAAGAGAACAAACAACAGCAAACAGGAGACCTGATTCATGGCGACCAAGGAATTCCCCCTTCAACCGCAGACCGTCAAAACGGTGGATACCAAGTATCGTACGATCAAGACGCGGATTCCGGCCCCGGAGTCGATCCCGCTGCTCAAGCAGCTTCGCGACTCCGAGCCGAGGTCCATGGGCGGCCAGCCGCCGATCCTCTGGCACCACGGCGAGGACTGCACCGTCTGCGATGAGTACGGCAACCGCTGGCTGGACTTCTCCTCCGGCGTGCTCGTGACCGCCAGCGGGCACGGCCGACCGGAAATCATCCAGGCCATCCAGGCCATGGCCTCCCGCGGCATGTATCACGCCTACTGCTTCCCCACCGACGTCCGCCTGGAACTGGTCCGCGAGATCACGACCTGGCTGCCCGAGCCGCTGAAACGCGTCTTCCTGCTGACGACCGGTTCGGAGGCCACCGAGTGCTGCATCAAGCTCGCCAAGACCCACGGCCTCAAGGCCGGCGGGCAGAAAAAGTCGGTCGTCGTCTCGTTCGACAATGCCTTCCACGGCCGAACCATGGGCGCGCAGCTCGCCGGCGGTTCCCCAGCCGCCAAGGCCTGGATCGCCTGCAACTGTGCCGATTTCGTCCAGGTACCCTACCCCGACGGCTTCCGACAAACGGACGTGAGTTTCAACGTGTTCGAAAAATCCCTCGCGGAGAAGGGCATTACCCCGGATCGCGTCGCCGGCGTCATCAGCGAGACGTATCAGGGCTGCAACGCCACCCTCATGCCCGCCGAGTACGCCCAGTCCCTGCGGAGGTGGTGCGACGCCAACGACGTCGTGCTGATCTTCGACGAGGTCCAGGCGGGCTTCGGCCGATGCGGCAAGGAGTTCGGCTTTATGCACTACGGCGTCGTGCCGGACCTCGTCGCCTGCGGCAAGGGCGTCTCCGGCGGCATGCCGCTCTCGGCCGTGCTGGGCACGGACAAGTTGATGAGCCTCTACGGCCCCGGGGAGATGACCAGCACGCACTCGGCGAACCCGATCTGCTCGGCCGCGGCGCTGGCGAACCTGCGGTATCTCCGCGAGCACAACCTCGTCGAGAACGCCGCGAAACTCGCACCCGTCCTGATGGACGGCGCGAAGAAAATCCAGGACGCCGCCGGCGGGAAGATCGGCCACGTCGCCGGGACCGGACTGGTCGTGGCGATGCAATGTACGAAGTCCGGCTCGACCGAACCGGATCCCGACACCGCCTGGGAGATGGTCCATCGCGCCATCCAGCGCGGCGTGATGCTCTTCGCGCCCGTCGGGGTCGGCGGATGCGCGATCAAACTCAATCCGCCCCTGACGATCAACGAAGAAGCCCTCGCCGAAGGTCTCGACGTCCTCGAAGCCGTCGCAAAAGAACTCTCAGAGCCTGTATGAAAACCGTTCTTTTTCGTGGCACCGGCCTCTTGCCGGGCAGTGGCAGGGCCCTCCTGGCCCTGCGCCGCAGGCCCGCTGGGCGGGCGGGATGCCCGTCAAACGCATGGCCGAGACGGCCATGCCACGTTGTCATACAGGTTCCAAGGCATAACGGACTCCCTGCCGGCAATCAGCGCAGAGATGACCCGGCAAGAACGCCTTGGCCCCGTGCCGTGCCGGGTCGGGTTCCATCCTCCGTGGCGGGCTTGGGTGTTGACGCCGGGTATCCGGAAGAACGGGCAAAAGGCTGTATCCATGCTCCTCTGCTGCGCGATACAATGACGGCCGGTATCTGAAGGAGTTTTGCGCATGGAACGACACCGGCCAGACTACGGGCAGTGGAAGCTCTTGGCGGTCCTGGCCGGGCTGGGGCTGGTCGCCCAGCTCAACCACGTCCACATTCCGCACACGGATGTTCTGATCGACGGGCGTTGGGCTTTCGGGTTCATGGGTTTCGCGCTGCTGCGTCGGTGGTGGATGGCCTTGCTGCTGGCGGTGTGCCTTTCGACGCCCTGGGGCTCGGACGTACCCTTCGGGATCGGGTTTGCGGGGAATTTCGCCTACGTACTTCCGGCCCTGGTGCTGATCCGCGTGCTCCATGAACCCCTCCTTCGGCGGTGGGGGACAGGCTGGGCTTACGGGCTGGCGTGGCTGGGGATCGTGCTGCTCTGCTACCAGGCGTTTACCACCCCGATTGTCTGGGGTGTGGTTGGACTGCTGCAAGGCGCGCCGGTCCCGGCCAAGGTGATGGAAGGCTGGCGGACGCAGCCGTTCCTGGTCGAATCGTTCCTGGTCGCGGGTTTCTCCGCTCTGGGGATGGTGGCCTATCTCTCTCATGCGAAGCTCCGGTCGCAGCAAAAACGAATGGAACACGTCAATCGTCTGCTGCTGGGGATTCGCAATGTCAACCAGATGATCATAGCCGAAGACGACCCCCGCCGCCTGATCGAGCGGGCCTGCGTCAACCTGACCGAAACGGTTGGCTACCTCAACGTCTGGATCGCTCTGCTGGGCGGCGAGTCGGCCCCGGGGCTGGGCCTGTCCGACACGGGGTCCGTGGCGGCCTCTGCAGCCGCGGGTTTCGACGGCGGGTTCAAGATTCTGCGCGAGCGCCTCGAGCGGGGAGAGTTCCCGGATTGCATGAATCGCGCGCTGAAAGCCGGAGGCATCCACGTCGTGGCCGCCCCGGCCGTCGACTGCCCCGACTGTCCCCTGCACACCGCATACGGCGGACGCGCCGGGCTGGTGCGCCGTCTGGAGTTCGACGGCGTGACCTACGGCGTCCTGACGGCCTCCGTCCCCGCTGCCTACGCACGCGATGCCGAGGAACAGAACCTCTTCGAGGAGGTCGCCGGCGACCTGGCGTTTGCGTTGCACAAGATCGAAGCCGCACGCGACCTCGACGAGAGCCGCATGATGCTGGAGCGCACCGAGTCCATCGCC
Source organism: uncultured Planctomycetaceae bacterium (assembly GCA_964388425.1). Classification (GTDB taxonomy): domain Bacteria; phylum Planctomycetota; class Phycisphaerae; order SM23-33; family SM23-33; genus CAYMAP01. The sequence goes on along the minus strand of CAYMAP010000166.1, from coordinate 502 downwards.
AATGTGGGCAGTTGGCAGTGGGACATCGAACAGGATCGCGTGCGATGGTCGGCGGAATTGTTTCGCATTTTCGGACGGAACCCCGAGCGGGGCTCGCCGACCTTCGCTGAACACGAGGCACTATACGTCGCCGAGGACATGGCCAGGCTTCGACAGGCCGTCTCAGCCTGCGCCAGCGAGGGTACGCCGTACGAATTGGAGCTTCGCGCCATCCGGTCCGATGGCGAGATACGTTACTGCGTCGCTCGCGGGCGACCGCTGCCCGAGGCCGATGGAAAGATTCGGCGTTTGGTCGGTTCTCTTCAAGACATCACCGATCGCAAGCAGGCCGAGGAGGCCCTGCGCGAGAGCGAGAGCCGGGTGCGGGCGAAACTGGACGCGCTGCTTGATCCGGAAGGCGATCTCGAAACACTGGAACTGGCCGACGTGGTGGACTGTGATCAGATCCAATCCCTGATGGATGACTTCCACGCCTTGACGGACATCGGAGTGGGAATCATTG
>CAYMAP010000165.1:0-6133 GCA_964388425.1 uncultured Planctomycetaceae bacterium | reverse complement strand
CTTTCCCCTCTCATCACCCCCCCCTTTTTTTTTCCTGCGGATGCAGCAGTCGGGCCAGTTCCTCAAGAAACGCCACATACCTCGGCCCGGGGACGAACGCATAGCGCCCCACGATCACGTATACCCGTCCCTCGCCAACCGCCTTCACCGTGCGCAGTCGGCTCCATTGCTGTCGAATCTCAGCCGGGGTCTTTCCGTCCGGATTGTCCGGCGTCACGAGGTCGACGATGACCTCGGGATTCAGGCGAATGACGCCTTCGGCGGAGAGTTGCGGGTACTCGACCTGCTCGTCGCGACAGGCGTTGACCCCGCCGGCCTGACGAATGATCTCGTCATGGAATCCGCCCCGGCCGGCCACGACCAGCCCGCCAAGCTGCCCGGTTCCCGTATCCCGGCCGATGCACATCAGTACGCGCGGGCGTGTCCGGCCCACCACGGCTCGAGTGACGGCCGCAGTTCGCTTCTCGATGTCATCCAGCAGGGTTTTGGCTCGATCCTCTGCACCGCAGGCGCTGCCGATTCTGCGAATCGCGTCGTGGACGTCTTCGGTGGTCCTGTGCGGCACGGTCAAGGCGCGGAGGCCCAACTGCGTCAGTTCCGCCCGCGATTGGGTCTGCGAGGACAGCAGGATGACCAGGTCGGGTCTGAGCGAGAGAATGGCTTCGTGGTTGGGATCGACGTACCCCCCGACCCGGGCGATCTCCCTCGCAGCCGGCGGGTAGTCACAGTACCGCGTCACGCCGACAAGTCGGTCCCCAAGCCCCAGGGCAAAGACAATCTCCGTGATATTCGGGGCCATGGAGAGAATCCGTGCGGGGCGGTCCATGTCCGCGTGCTGTTTCCTGGCAGGCGCGAGGGTCGAAGGCCCCAGCCATACGACCGTCAGAATGATCCCCACAACCAGCAGAACCGCCAGCAGGGAGAATATCCGTTTGCTGTCCTTGAATCCAGCCACGAGTGCCTCTCTAGACGCCTCCCTCAGAACTGCCAAGAACACGCTGGGAGGACCATTTTGGGGACGTAACTCTATTCTTTGCGTTGACGAATCGCCCTGCTTGTTCATTCCTTCGATTTTTGAGGGGCGCATCTTTCTAAACCTAGCGAGTCGTTGCATGATACACGAACCTCTCAGCCGGCTCCACCTTGCCTTCAGGGGACGAGGCGAAGCTTGACGGTTGGATCAGGGCCTCTGGGTCGTTACAATTCAGGGCCACCTATCCCCCCAGGAGTTACCAGCCATGGCACGCGACAAAATTGGCCGACGCTTCGAGAAAAAACAGAAAAAATCCCTGATCGGCGGACTGCTCAAAAAAAACATCAGCCAGGATGTTCTCGACGAGGAGGAAGAACTGTTGGCCAACACCAAGCCGGTCCACCCCATCCAGGCCCAAACCGAGCCCGGCCGAAACGATCCATGCCCCTGCGGCAGCGGGAAAAAATACAAAAAATGCTGCGCCCTCGATAGTTCGAACGGCAAGAGGGACGTCTCCCTCAAAATTGGACGGGACGAAACATCAGAGCGATTCGTCAACGAAAACAATCGAGTGACGTCCCCCAAAGGGTCCTACAACCGCGTCCTGGGTAGTTCTGAGGGAATCGCCAAGAGGGATAAAAAATCCCAAAAACGCTGACCCCCAGAACGTAACTCCACCCGCCGGTCGGCAAACAACAATACGGTGCGCCAGAACCAGCGCAAAAAAGGGAGGACCCGGGATCGCCGCTTCCCGAGTCCTCGAAGTCAGGCTGCTCCCGCCGTCTGACGGGAAAAGACCCAAACAGCCTGTAACGTACATCGGACCCCACCGGGGGGTGGTTGAGTAACGATGGTTTTTTTTACGAAAACGGGTCCGCCGGCGTTCGCCAAGAGCATAACATTGTGCAAGGAAACAGGATGAAACCACACAAGACGTGCAAACTTGCCCTGGAAGACGGGCTTGTGTTTACCGGCGAGTCCTTTGGGGCCGAGGGCACGACTGCAGGCGAGGTCGTGTTCAATACCGGGATGGCCGGCTATCAGGAGGTTCTGACCGACCCGTCCTACGCCGGTCAGATCGTCGCCATGACGTACCCGATGATCGGCAATTACGGGATCACGCCGGAGGACATCGAAAGCCGAAACCGCCGCGTCCAGGTTCGCGGCTTCGTGGTACGACAACTCGCCGACCGCGCCAGCAACTTCCGCAGCGAAAGTACGTTGCATGACTGCCTCGCCGAGGCCGGCATTTGCGGGATCGCGGGGGTCGACACCCGCGCCCTGACTCGCCACATCCGCCTGAGCGGTGCGATGAACGCCGTGATGAGCACGGAGATTCTCGACGACCGCCAACTCGTTGCCCGCGCCTGCGAGCTGCCCGCCATGACCGGCAGCGACTACGTCAGCGAGGTCGCCCCCCAGACCGGATACGACTGGGCCGAGGGCTACGCAAGCGACTTCGCCCAGACCCATCGTGAGCACGGCTCGCGGGTCTTCGACGTCATCGCCATCGACTGCGGCGCGAAGGTCAACATCCTCCGCAACCTCGTCGAAGCCGGCTGCCGGGTCCGCGTGGTCCCCGCCCAGGCCTCCCCCGAGGACCTCCTCGAAAGCAACCCCGACGGCGTGTTCGTCTCCAACGGCCCCGGCGACCCCGAGGCCGTCACCTACACCATCGAGACCCTTCGGCAGATCGTCGGCAAGGTGCCGGTGTTCGGCATCTGCCTCGGGCACCAGTTGCTGACCTGGGCGCTGGGCGGGCGGACGTACAAACTCAAGTTCGGCCATCACGGCTGCAACCAGCCGGTCCGCAATGAGGCCACGGGCAAGGTCGAGATCACCTCGCAGAACCACGGCTTCGCCGCCGACACCGACTCCCTCGCCCGCGCCGGGGCCCACGTGACGCACGTCAATCTCAACGACAAAACCGTCGAAGGCTTCACACACCCCGACCGGGCGCTGTTCAGCGTCCAGTACCACCCCGAGGCCGCCCCCGGCCCGCACGACGCGACCTACCTCTTCGACTGCTTCCGCAGCATGATGGAGACCTCCAACGCCCCCACCGCTGAGGACATGCACGCAGCCCAGCAGCGACTCGCCGAAGCCAAACCCATGAAAAAATCCAACCCCTCCTGAGCTGGACCGCGTTCAATACATACCCCCGAACCGAAAGGAGCCCATCATGACCGCACGAACACGAACCGTCACCACCATCGTACTGGCTCTGCTCGTCACAGCCGTCTCCGCCCTCGCCGCAAGCCCGGGCTGGACCCACAACTACAAGGCCGCCCTCGAACGCGCGAAAAAGACCGGCCAGCCCATCCTGGCGGACTTTACCGGCAGCGACTGGTGCGGCTGGTGCGTCAAACTCAAAAAGGAAGTCTTCAACACCCCCGAATTCAAAACATGGGCCAAGGACCACGTCGTCCTGCTCGAACTGGACTTCCCCAAACGCAAGCAGCAGGCACCGGCCTTGCGGAAACAAAACCGCGCACTGGCCGAAAAGTTCGGCATTCGGGGGTTCCCGACGATCCTGTTCCTCGACGCCGAGGGCAACAAGATCGGACAGATGGGCTACCAGAAGGGCGGACCCGGTCCGTGGATCCAAAGCGCCGAAGACGTCATCGACAGCTATCGGAAATCCAAGGTCGCCACCCCGGCGGAGTCCATCGACCAGGCCATCCAGACCGCAAAGGCTCAAAAGAAACCCCTCCTGCTGGTGACCGCCCCCAACGCCTCACTGGCCCAGAAGCAGCAGTCCGAACTGTTTGCCCACGAGGACTTCGTCGCCCTGGTCAACAGTCGACTCGTTCTCGCCCACGCCGACAAGTACGGCAAGGACTGGTCGCGCGACGACGCACAGGCCCTAAAGACGCTCCTCAACGACGCCGGCGTCAAGGGCAATCCGCGATATCTCCTGCTGGACGTCTCGAAGGACAACCCCGGCACGGAGGTACTCTTCGAGTCCGAGCAGAAACTCAGCGCCGAGAATCTCGTCTCCGCCATCCAGGACCAACTGCCCAAACTCAGCTACGACGGAGGCTGGCTGGTCAACTTCGAGAAGGCCCGTGCCCTCGCCGCCCAGGAAAACCGGCCCCTCCTGCTGGACTTCACCGGCAGCGACTGGTGCGGCTGGTGCATCAAACTCGACAAAGAAATCTTCTCCAAACCCGCGTTCAAGCAGTACGCCAGGGACCACCTCGTCCTGGTCAAGCTCGACTTCCCGAAGAAGAAAACACTGCCCGCCGAAATCGAACGGCAGAACAAGCAACTCGCCCAGAAGTTCGGCATCCGCGGCTTCCCGACACTGATTATCCTCGATGCCTCCGGCAAACAGATCGGCAAGATGGGCTACATGAAGGGCGGCCCCGACCCGTTCATCCAGAAACTCAAGTCGATCGTGAAGTGATCGGCAACGGGCGACAGGCAGCCGGGAATCGGCCACAGGCAGCGCAGCACGCTGCATGTAGACCCGGGCACTGCCGGGGGGCATGATTCCGTTGTGCCCTGCCCTGCGTCCCGCGGACATACCGCCCCTTGTCGACTCGTGCGACTTGTTCTGACACCCCCGGTCCGCTAGGCTCTGTCCCGAACGCGTAGATCAATCGCCCCGGCTGAGATGGGATGGTACAGTAGGTCGGTCGGGTAAGGAAATCTCACAGCCGAGGCGGTTCGACTGTCGGCTCACCGCTGATCGGCTGTGCTACACGATCCATGACTTTTGAGACAGAGCCAAGCATACCGGGCCGAAGGAGTACGGCATGAATCTGCTGATCGACAACTCACCGAACCTGCACGGTTCGGTCAAGATACCTCCCAACAAGAGCCATTCCTTCCGCGCCCTGATCATGGCCGCCCTCGCCGAGGGAACCAGCCGGATCACCGGACCGGCCGTCAGCAACGACTGGCTGCTTGGCACCGAAGCGCTGGAGATGTTCGGTGCCGGCACCGAACCCCACGCCGGCGACGTCTGGGAAGTGACCGGCACGGGCGGGAAGCTCAAGGTCCCCGAGGACGTCCTGCACTGCGGCAACAGCGGGATCATCCTGCGATTTTTCACCGCCCTGGCCGCCTGCTGCGAGGGACACTGCGTCCTGACCGGCGACCACTCACTGAGGCACATCCGCCCGATACAGACCGAACTGGACGCCATCAACCAGCTCGGCGCCTGGGCGGTCAGCACCAAGGGCGACGGGCACGCACCGGTCGTCGTCCGCGGACGACTCAAGGGTGGGCACGCCCAGATCGACGGCTCCGACAGCCAACCCGTCTCGGCCCTGCTGATCGCCGCAAGCATGGCCGAAGCACCGACGGACCTCGTCGTCGACAACCCCGGCGAGAAACCCTGGGTCGGCGTGACCCTGGAATGGCTCGATCGATGCGGCGTGGAGTTCAGCAACGAGGACTTCGCCCACTTCCGCATCCGAGGCAAAGCGGCTTGGAAGGGCTTCGAGTACGTCGTCCCGCGGGACTGGTCGGCGGCGCTGTATCCCATCGCGGCCGGTCTCATCACCCCGGACAGTGAAATCCGCGTGCCCGGGATGAACCTCGAGGACTCCCAGGGCGACAAGGCGGTTATCGATGTGCTGCGACAGATGGGCGGGCGGATCGAAACCGGCGACGACGGCGCGCTGGTGGCTCGCAGCAGCAAACTCGTCGGGCGGGAAATCGACTGCAACGACTTCATCGACCAGTTGCCCCTGCTGGCCGTCGTTGGAGCCGTCGCCTCCGGCAAGACTATCCTGAACAACGCCGCCGTCGCCCGCGGCAAGGAGTGCGACCGCATCAAGGCCATGGCTCAAAGCCTCTCCGCCATGGGCGCGAACGTCATTGAACGCCCCGACGGACTGGAGATCACCGGCGGGGCGAACCTCAAGGGCGCACGCCTGTCCAGCCGAAACGACCACCGCATGGTCATGTCCCTCGCCGTCGCCGGTCTGGTCGCCAGTAGCCGATCCATCCTCGAAAACGCCGACTGCGTGAAGAAAACCTTCTCCCACTTCCCCGAGCAGATGGCCGGGCTCGGCTGCGAAATCCGCAAAGAGTAACGCATGTCGGATCACACGCCACTGCGGTCCTTCGGTCGCAAAGCGGCGAAAAGGACTCAAGAGGTGACCTCGTTATCCTCTCCCTGTCGAGTGTTTGTCGTGTATACTTGAG
>CAYMAP010000164.1:0-6182 GCA_964388425.1 uncultured Planctomycetaceae bacterium | reverse complement strand
TCGCCGAACAGCTCGCTCTCGAAGACAAAGCCCTCGCCGCGCTGGGGGGGCTCGACGCGGAGGTAGCCCTCGCAAAATTGTCCGGCCCCGCCGGTCTGCTTTTTGTGGCGGTGGTGGCCGTCGGCCTTCTGCAGGATCGTCTCTTTGTACGGGATCTTCGGCGGCTTGGTGTCCACGTCGAGGTTGAAACGCTGCTTCATTTTCGTGAGCATCATCCGCAGATGCAGGTCCCCGATGCCGCTGATGACGGTCTCGTTGGTCTGGCTGTCGCGCTCGGCGACGAAGGTGGCGTCCTCCTCGATCAGGCGGTGCAGGGCTTCGGAGATTTTCTGCTCGTCGCCCCGGCTTTTGGGTTCGACGGCCATGGCGTACATCGGCGTGGGCACGGAGGGCATGGCCCGGAACATCTCCTGCCCGTCCTCGTGCAATACGTCGCCCCGGCCGATCTCCTCGACCTTCGCCAGGGCGATGAGTTCCCCCGCGACGGCCTTGCTGATCTCGTCGGTCTGCCCGCCCTGGACCTTGAACAGGTGGGCGATCTTGACGGTTTTCTTTTCGTCGCGGAGGTGGTACTGCGTATCGCCCGTGGCCGTGCCCTGGAGGACGCGAATCCACGCCAGCTTGCCTACGAACGGGTCGGTGGTGATCTTGAAGGCCTGGGCGATGAAGGGCTTCTCGGCGTCGGCCTCGACGGGAACGTCCTCGGCGTCGTCGCCCTCGCCGGCGCGAACCGGCTCGCCAGGGACCATGCCCGGAGCGGGCAGGAACGTCGCGATCGCGGACATCAGTTCCTCGATGCCGACGTTCTCCTTCGCGCTGGTGAAAAACACCGGAATGATCGTGCCTTCGATCATGGCTGAGGCGAAGGCTGCGCCGAGTTTCTCGGCGGGGATTTCCTCGCCCCCGAGGTAGGCTTCCATCATCTCCTCGTCGGACTCGATGACGCTCTCGACGAGTTGGGTGTGGGCGTCGGCGACGTCGCCGAAGTCGGCATCGCCTTCGGCGTTGGCGAAGCAGTCGATGACGCTCTTGCCCCCGCCGGTCGGGAGGTTCAGCGGGCGGGCCTCCTGCCCGAACGTCTCCTGGACCGCGGCGAGGGTCCCGGGCAGGTCGATGTTCTCCGAGTCGATCTTTGTGATGACCAGCGCGACGGGCTTGCCGGCCTCGCGGGCGGCTTTGACCATCCGGCGGGTGTTGACCTCGATGCCCGCTGCCGCGGAAATCACGAGGACGGCCGTGTCCGCCCCGGCGATGGAACTGATCGCGCCCCCGACGAAATCCGGATAGCCCGGCGCGTCGATGAGGTTGATGGTCTTGCCTTTGTGGTCGAAGTAGCACAGCGCGGGGTCGACGGAGTGCTGGCGGTCCTTTTCCAGGTCGGTGAAGTCCAGCATACTCGACCCGTCCGGTACCGAGCCGAGGCGATTGGTCACCTGGGCTTCGAGGAGGAAGGCTTCAGCGAGGGTCGTCTTTCCCGCCCCGCCGTGACCGAGAAGAACCACGTTGCGCAGATCCGAGGGTTTGCTTGCCGGCATGCTTTGAAATCTCCCATCTAGCGTGTCAGAATCGACCGGGACAGTGCCTCCGGGGACGTCTCCCAGCCTGAGCAGCAATCCGTAGATGGTAAGGGATTGTCACAGCCAGGCAAGAAAAAACTCCCCGCCGCTGCCCCAATGGGAAGAAAAAGACCGGTTTTCTTACAGGCTCTTACAGTTCAAGCGGGCTGACGTAGTCGCCCTTGGCTTTCTGCAGGTCTTCGAGTCGCTTGCGTTGGGCGGCGAGTTCGTCCTTCATGATCTGCGGCGTGTCGGGGATGGTGGCGTAGATCTCTTCCATGCGGGCGAGCTTTTTCAGCCATTCCGGAATGCGGACGGTGAACTGCTCGACGTAGTCGTCCTGGGAGTAGTCCTTGCCGAGAACGTCCTGGAAGAGTTCCTTGAGGATCTCGTATGTCGGGAGGTACCCGGTGGGGCCTTGGAGGGCGTCGGCCTCGTCGTGGGCGCGTCGTTCCATCCACTTCAGCCAGATCGCCTTGTCCCTCATGCCGTTGAGGTACTTGCCGTCCTTCTTGAGGAAGTAGTTGGTTCCGAAGACTTTCGGGCGGTCGATGTGGGAAGCGAAGTCGAGGTTGTTCCGGATGTACTTGCCCACGGACATCGAGAGGAAGTCCATGTTGCTCATGACGTTCCACTTGCGGACGCCCTCGGCGCCGATGGTGGCGGCGGTGGTTTCGCTCTCGAGCGTCGCGCCCATCGTGCAGATGCCGTGCTGCCACGAGAAGGCTTCGCGAATCGGGATGGTGATGTCGCTGTCCCGCCCGCCGTAGATGATGCCCGCGACCGGCAGGCCCTCGGGTACGTCCCACTGCGGGTCCTTGTTGGCGAGGTCTTCGATGCGGACGGTGTAGCGGGCGTTCTTGTGGCTGGGGGTGACCTCGTTGCCGTCCGGGCCCTTCATGCCCTTGGTGTACTCGCCGGCGTGGTTCATGCCCGTCTCGGGAATCTCCTCGCCCATGCCGAGCCAGTACGGCTTGCCGTCCTTGACGAGGATGTTGGAGAAGATGACCTCGCCGGGCTTGTGCAGAACGTCCCAGATGACGGGGTCGTCGTCGGAATTGACGTCGCGGATGATCCCGAAGATGCCGCTTTCGACGTTGGCGGCCCGGAACTCGCCGTCGATCACGCGGAAGTAGGCCAGGTCGTCGCCGACGATGTTCTCGCCGGGCACCATGGCCGTGGAGGTCTTGCCGCACGCGCTGGGGAACGCGCCGCAGAACGTGCTCTTCCGCCCGCCGGGGCCGTTGACCCGCATGATGAACATGTGCTCGGCGAGCCAGCCTTCGCGGTCGGCCTTGCGGATGGCCAGCCGCAGCGAGAGCTTTTTGAGTCCGACCGTGTTGCCGGCGTACTGGGTATTGGCCGACAGTACGGTATTCTGCGTGTGGTCCATGTAGACGCGGTTGAGGTCGGGGTTTTTCGAGGTGTTGCGTTCGTCGAGCTCCCCGGCGGTATGGCGGAACTTGAAGAACTCGAAGTCGTCCCTTGCGGCGGACTGGCGTTTGAATTCTTCATAGCCGTTGCGGTAGAGCATGTCCTCGCTGTGGGCGACGTAGGCCGAGTCCGTCACCTGCAGGCAGGGGATGGCGAAAACGCTGTTGACCGGCCCGAGGCAGAAGAACCGGACGTACATCGTCTTGCCCTTCATCTGCCCGCGCTGCAGGTCGGACATTTCCTTCAGCCCCTCGTCGCGGTCGATCTGGTTGAGCTTATCGTCCAGCGTCTCGCCCTTGGGCACGAGGTACTTGGTGACCTCTTTCTTACGGGCCTGGTCAAAGTAGCCGTCGAAGTGGGCGGTATGGCCCTCGATGGCAAGGGGGATTTCCTCGTTGTTGTTGATGGCCTGTTGGCGGATGAAGGCGACGTCCTCGGCCGAGTCGTCGCAGACGACTGCCTTCTCGGGCCGGCAGAGTTCGATGGCCTCGGCGACGAAGGCCTTGACCTCATCGCAGTCCAGGGCCTGCAGCTTTGCCAGGGAGATTTCGTCCATGTTGCTTTTCAGGACCGATAGCGTCTCGTCGCTCATGGGCGTTCCTTGTAGTATGGAGGTAGGGTGTCGAGGGAAACCCGGCGGATGGGCCTAGCTTGAGCCTCGCAGTCGGACGAGAACACTACGGCATGCCGGGGTCGGTGTCAAGTGTCAGGCTCGCCGTTTGCCGCTTCGTCGTTCAAGGTCGCGGCGAACCGGGGGAAGCCGTTTTTCCGGTCCTGAATGGGCCATTACGTCGATCTCCGCCGAAGCGGGCTTATTTCCCGGCCGGCTTGTTGGCCGGCTTGTCGTTCTTGGGGGCGGGTTTGGCCTGGCCGGGCTGGCTGTTGGTGGGCTTGGCGTTGTCCTTCGTTTTGGGCTGAGGCGTTTTCGGTGCAGGTTTCTTGTCGGGTTGGTCGTTGGCTTTGGGGTCGGGTTGGGGCTTGTCCTTGGGGCTGGGTTTTTCGGTTTGTTTTCGGCCGGGGAAATTTTGGGGCAGCAGGAATCGCTTGAACGGCATGCCTCGGGGCAGGTCGACGCGGACGGGGTTGTCGCCGAGTTCGAAGAACGGTCCGATGGTGGCGGAGCCATCGGCGGCGTGGTCGGCCAGAGCTTTTCGGACGGCCTGGGTGTAGGCCTGCGGCGAGGCGGGGGCGGGCTGGGTCCAGCCCTCGGGCCGGTCGGTATCCGCCAGCGGGGCGCGGACGCAGAGCGTTCGTTTGTCCCCGATCCACCCGTCGGTGCTGAGGGTCATTTCGTGGTGAGCGATGTCGCCGAGCATACCGTCCGGTCGCGGTTCGATGACGAGCCCCTGCACACGATAGCCCATCGCTTTGACGGGCGAGACGACCGTGCCGAAGCTCTTCGGGCCGATCACGAGGCCCTCGCCCTCCTTCCATCCCAGCTTCCGCAGAACGCTTTCGATGGCTTCGAGCTGCTGGCGGGTCTTGACGAGGACCCCGCCGTTGAACTGCAGGCTCGCCAGTTCGAGGGCTTTTTCCGGGGAGTCGATCGGCTCGAGAGCGAAGCCGAAACTCATCGGTTCCCAGACCTGTTGCGAACCGCGGACGAAGAAGGTGATCGGCCGCTTGTGCTTGATCGTGTACGTCCGGTAGGCCTGGACGCCGGATTTCAGCACGAGGTGCTGGAGTTTGGCCGTGACGGGGAGGACCGGGAGTTTGACGGGCTTGGCGGGGACGTCGCGGACGTTCGGCGGCGTCAGGGGCGGGGCCTGGAGATCGGTGATCTTCCCGTCGGCGTCGGTCGTGACCACCAGCGGCGCGCGGACGGACCAGCCGGACCCGACGTGCTTGCGGGTGGTGTAGTCCAGCACGACGCCCATCGCCCAGACGACGAAGGTCTTGTCGCGAGGCAGGTTCCCGGCCGACTCCAGGTCTTTGAAGTCCACGTCCAGTCGGCAGTCCGTCCACTTGATCGGGCGGGGGGAAGTCGGCGTGAAGAGGCTGTTCCAGCGCTTGGTGAGCAGTTGCCCGTCGGCCTTGACGAGGGGGATGGCCTGTTCGAGGCGGTACTCGCTGTCCAGGGCGATCCAGCGGTTGCCCGGCCCGTCGACGGCGAAAGCGATTCGCAGGACGAAGTAGTCCTTGCCGACGGCGACGACGTCGTTGGCGAGGTAGTCGGCTTCGAGGGGGGTGTTGGCCTGCTGGGCCGATGCGGTACGGGGCGAACCCGGCAGGACGGTGCAGAGCAGGGCGATCAGGAACATTCGCATGAGGGGATCTCCTTTCCCTGTCGAAAGACGGTTCGTTCGCGGGTAGTGTAGCGAAGTGCGGGCGGATTGTCACCCGTCGGTTTTGCCCAGGACGTAGCGTGTCATCCGCAGAGGCCGACCGAGCTGGTGGGCAAGATGATAGCTCAGCAGTCGATTCGCCGCCAGGGCCCGGTTGTCCGGGAGGGTGGTTTTTCGACCGGCTTGAGCCGTCGCGAGGGCGCCCAGCGCCGCCCGCGCCGCCTCGCCCAGCGGAGTCTTCTCCGTCTGCGCGGGCTGGCAGCCCTCGCAGAGCAGTCCGCCCAGCCGGGACGAAAACGCCACGTCCGGCGAACCGGCCTGGAGGTCCAGTTCCTCTCCGCAGTCCACGCAGACGGTCATCTGCCCCAGCAGCCCGAGGTGCCGAAGCAACCGCCACTGGAACCAAGCCAGCACGGCCGGCAGGGGGGCGTCCGGCTCGGCGAGCCGGCGGAGGGATCGGCTGAGCAGATCGAAAACCTCTGGGTGCGGGTCGCCCTCGGCGAGGGTGGCCTCGACGGCTTCGAGGCAGTAGAGCCCGGCGTTGAGCCGACGGGATTCGGCGCGAAGTGCCCCCCGGGATGCCGACTCGGAAAATTCCATCAGCGTCCCGAGCGTCTGCGGGTTCCGCAGCGAATAGAGCAGGTCGCCCTCGGCCAGGAGGTCCAGCGCCCCGCCGGCCTTGCTTTTGGGCCTCTTGACGCCCTTGGCGATCAGACGCACCACGCCCTCGCGGTCGGTCAGAAACGTCACGACCTGCGAGGTCTCGGAGTAGTCGGTGGTCTTGAGGCAGATCGCCCGCTGGCGGTATCGCATGAGGGCATTGTACGAAGAACTTGAACCCGGCCAACCCCGCAATGTCCCGACGAGGAATTTCTCGCACAGCGAAGGGACGATGCGGGAACCCGGC
>CAYMAP010000163.1:0-6255 GCA_964388425.1 uncultured Planctomycetaceae bacterium | reverse complement strand
CGTCCATCTGAAGCAGACACAACGGTCCTCCCAGCGTTGTTCTTGGCAGTTCTGAGGGAGGCGCAAATCATAGAGTTCCGTCCCCACAATGCTCCTACAACCGCGTTCTGGGTAATTCTGAGGGAGGCGTCAACAAGGCCCGTTTTCAGGACGCCCTGAAATTTTTTGGATTGTATTTTTTGCGTCGCATCCCGTGTTTCGACAGGGACTTGGCGGGTTCGCGGACGTTCGTTGTCCTAACAGGATATTTGCAGAGTCTTCATTCTTCGGTTACAATAACTCCGACCGGAGAAGGCAGGACGGTTTGTACTGTATGGTTATGAGGGCCAGCGGACCGCTGTTTGCTGTCGGCAGACCGCGCAGACCGGGAGACCGCGATGACGAAGAATCCTATCCACGTGGGGGATGTCATGGTTTCCGGGGGCTTGTGTATCGAGAAGAGTGCGTCGCTGACACAGGCTCTTGTTCAAATGAAGCAGAACGGAGTGGGCTGGTTGGCTGTTCTGGAGGGGGATCGCATCGTCGGGAGCGTCAGCCGGAATGACATCCAGCACGCGCTTGACGTGGGAGGTGTCGATCCCGTCTTCACCGACGTGGGCGAAATCATGAGGCCGATGCAGGATCGCTGTTCAACCGGTCAGGACGTCAACGTCGCCCGGCAGATCATGACCGAGCGCAACCTCGCCTACCTGCCCGTCGTCGACGACAACGGCATGCTCGTCGGCGTGCTGCCTCGAAAAGCCACTCCGGCCAGAAAGCGTCTCCAGCCCGGTTCGTGAGTTCAGGCCTGCAGTCCGGCCGACCGTGCGGCGTGGGCCACGGCTCGTCTGCGATTGGCGAGCAGCCCCTCGAAGACCAGCAGCAATACGACCGTCGCGACCGCCAGGTCCCAGTCATTCCGCCCGGCCGAGGCCTCGAGAGCCTGCGATCTCGCTTCGTCCACCGTCGTCCCAACGTACGCCCGCACGCCCCGCCGAGCCAGCTCCGCGCGGAGTAGATCCGGCGCGACGAACGACAGTTCGCCTTCCGGGCCGAAGGGATTGATGGCGAATGCGCCGGTCCGTTCGGTTCCGTCGAGGACCCAGCGGTAGATTCCAGGCCGATCCGTCCGGGCGACGCGCACGGTTCCGTCCGGGCCGATGCGGAGCTGCCTGGGCCGTCCGTCCGGCGGCGTGAGCGTCACCTGCGTTCGCACGACAATGTCGGCCGGGTCCTTCGGCGGGCTGAAAACGAGCGGCTCGTTGGCGATGCCCGCGATGTTCCCTGCCGGTGCGTCTCCTGCCAAGAGGACCGAACGGACGACCATCGGCAGCAGCAGCGGGGTGACGGGCAGGTTGCTCCACCGGCTCGACGCCGGGACCGTGGACCAGACCACCCGCCCCTTGCCGACCGGCCGTTCGATCAGCAGGGCATCGCCGCCGGCCAGTCGCAGCAGCACCCGGCCCGCTCCCGTCGGGACCGGTAGCGGCACGTGCCGCTGCGTGAGTACCACGCGGTAGTCCGAAGGCTCGTCGTAGAGCCCCGCCAGCAGCGGGTGCTCGACGTCGACCTCGCCCAACGGCTGGGCCGATTCGAGGTCACCGACCTGCCCAACCGCCGGCGCGAGCTTGGCCGGCAGCAGCCCGTCGCCACCCGGGCTGTAAAACCAGCGGTTGTACTCCTCGAGACGCACCCCCGGGCCGAGGAAAAACCACGCCGTTCCGCCGCTTCGTACGAATCGGCGGATCGCGCGGACGCCCACGGCGTCGAAGGTCGGAACCTCGCAGAAAAACGCCGCGTCGGCATCGCGAAGCGTCTCCGGCCCGAACGCCGAGGACCGCAGAAGCCTCTCGCAGATCGGCCAGGGCAGCTCCCGCTGGGCCGGCCCCCGCCAATCCAGCGCCAGCCTCAACATCCCCGCCGGGTCGAACGCCAGTCCGCCCCCCGACTCGCCCGGGCCGGCGACGACCACCGCCCGCACCGGTCCCCGCACACGGAAGGCGAAGAGCCGTTCGTCGTCGGTCGGCAGCGCGTCCGGCCGGGCCTGCCGAACCCGACCCGTCACCAGCCCCGGTTCGGCGAACCGGCGGGTGAAGCGGACTTCGGTTTCCGCGTCCGGCTGCCCGGCCGGGGCGAGCTGACAGACCGCGCGAGGTGCCCCCCCCCCCGTCCGTCCGTCGACCACCAGTTCGACTTCGACGGTTCTCGGGCGGGGCGAGCTGTTGCGGACCGTCGCGACGAACTCGACCTCCGCCCCCGCCACCGCCGGTCCCGCCACGCGGAGCGACGGAATCCCCGCGCTGTCCACCGCCTGACTGGACGGGCAGACAACGAACAGCGCCGCTCCGCCTAGGTCGATCTGCCCCGCAAGCCAGGGTTCGACGCTCAGCCGTTGCAGATCGCTGAACAACCAGACCTGCCGATTCGGATTCGTCTGCCCGTCCAGCAGCGAGCCGGCCTGCCGAAGGGCCGAGGCGAGATCCGCCTGACCCGCCGAGGTTCCGGCTGCGTCGAGCTGTTTGCGCAGTTCGTCCAGCCGGGGCGTCAGAATAGCCTGCTCGGATGATTGCGCGGCGGTCAGCAGGGCTGCCGCGTTCGGCTGGTTGTCGCCGGACAACAGCCGACCGGCCTCCGCACGCGCCGGGCTGAAGCGGTCCGCCTGGTTGTCGGAGGTCGCCCGGGCGTTCATGGAATAGCTCGTGTCCAGCACGGCCACCGCCGCCGGTGCGCCCCCGCCCCAGACCGACTCGCCCGCAGGGACGATCGGCTCAGCCACCCCGACGGCCAGCACCGCCAGCAGCAGACTGCGGACCGCCAGCAGCAGCCAGTTCTGCAACCGTCGCCGACGGGCTGTCTTCTCCATCGACTGTCGGAGGAAACGCAGCGTAGGGAAGGGCTGGTCCTTCGCGCGGACGCGCGACATGAGATGCAGCAGCGGCGGGATCCCCGCGGCCAGCAGGCCGATCAGCAGCAGAGGCGTCGCGAACGTCATCGCCGCACCGCCTTGCGCCTCGCAAGGTAGTCCATCAGCAGCCGATCATACGCCGTCTCCGTCGTCGCCTGGAGGTACTCGATGTTCCGGTCGGAACACTCCCTACGGTACTGGTCCAGAAACGCGGCGATGTCCCGGCGGTATTCCTCGCCGATCGTGCGCGGGTCGATCTGCAGCTTCTGGCCGGTTTCCATGTCGACGAACGTCGTCACGTCACGGAAGGGGAAGTCGACCTCCGCCGGGTCGAGCAGGTGGATCAGCATGACCTGGTGTCGCTTGTGAACAAAGTGCTGCAGGGCCTTGCCGATCGACTCCGGGTCGTCGTAGAGATCGGTGAGGATGACGACCAGGCTTCGTTTGGCCAGCGTGTCGGCCAGGCGGTGGAAAACCGGCGCCATCGCGGTCCTCCGGGTCGGCCGGGCTGCCTCCAGCCGCTTGAACAGGCGGTCCAGGTGCGCCGGCGTCGAACCCGGCGGCAGATGGACGCGGACGTCGTCGTCGAAGGTAATCAGCCCGACCGCGTCCTGCTGGCGGGTCATGAGGTAGCCCAGGCACGCGGCCAGGAAGCACCCGAACGACAACTTGGTCATCGCCCCGGCGTGCTGGTAGCCCATCGACGCCGACGTGTCCAGCAGCAGGTACGCCCGCAGATTGGTCTCCTGCTCGTACTGCTTGATGACGTAGCGGTCGGTTCGGCCCCAGGCGGACCAGTCGAGGTGGCGCAGATCGTCGCCCGGACTGTACTCGCGATGCTCGCGGAACTCGACACTGAAGCCCTTGTGCGGGCTGCGGTGCAGACCGGTGATGAACCCCTCCACCGCCTGCCGGGCCAGGAGGTTCAGGTTCCGCAGCCGGGCGCTCTTCTCCGGCTCGAAGTACAGATAGGGTTGCTGGGGCATGATACCTCGGTCATTGGTTGACGGATGAAGGGATCGCAGGTAGGTGGCCTGCCAGGCAGGACCGCCGACATGTGTTTCTGTTCGTATGTTGTCTGTTCCTGAATTACCGATCAACCCGCCACGAAGAACGACACGATCATCTGCCCGTATTCCTTCGTCCGATCAAGCCGCAAGGGCCCGAGCGTCTCCGGCGGGGGCACGTCGTCGGGCGTGCGAAGGACGACCGCGCCCCCCGCTGCCAGACCCCCGGCCAGCGGGGCGAACAGTCTGTCTGCGATGGCCTGCCAGTTCCATGTCCGCACGGCCGGGAAGGGCGGATCGACGAACGCCACGTCGACCGCCCGGCCCCATTCGGCGAGCCAGTGGGGCAGTTGCGTCTCGACGTTGCCGCACCAGATTTCCGCGCGGTCCCCGCAGCCGCACTCGGCGAGGTTCCGCTCCAGCCGATCCACCGCCGATCGGTCGCGATCGGCGAAGGCAACGCGGGCGGCCCCGTTTGAGATCGCCTCCAGGCCCAGCGTGCCGGTCCCGCAGTACAGGTCCGCGACCGTCGCGCCACCGAGTTTCTCTCGGAGAATCCCGAACAGCGACTTGGCCGCGTACCCCGTCATGGGTCGCGTTTTGCGGCCTTTGGGGGGCAGCAGCTTTCGGCCGGCCATCTCGCCCGATCCGATCCGCAGCGTCGGTTGACCTTTGCCTCGGGGCATAACGCTCCTGCGCGGGAGATCATTCAGAAACCGCAAAGGCGCAGAGGGCACAGAAAAGAAGCTGTCGTTTTTGTTTCTGCAATCACTGCGCCTTGGCGGTTGCCTTTGTTTTTGCTTATTCGTCCAATGCTTCTTTGGCGAAGCGTTCTGCTGCTTTGAGTGCGTCGGGGAGCTTTTCGGGCTGTTTCCCGCCGGCCTGGGCGAGGGTGGGCTTGCCCCCCCCCCCGCCACCGACAACGGGCGCGACGGCCTTGACCCAGTCGCCGGCTCGAAGTGTCTTCGACTTGGCCAGTTCGTCGTCCACCATCGCTGTCAGCATCACTTTGCCTTCCTCTTCGTCGGCGGCTCCGAGGAAGACGGCAACCGCGCCCTTCTGCCGCTGCTGGTCGCAGAGTGACCGCATGGCCGCGGCGTCGACGGCGGGGGCGCGGGCGACGACGACCTGCCCGGCCGGGGTATCGAGCGTCGTGACGTCCGCGGGCCCCGACGCCGGGCCGGCGGCGGGCTTCTTCTTGAGCTTCTTGATTTCCTTCCGCATCGATTCGATGCGCTCCGGGATCTCCTCGGGCGAGGTCTTCAACACCCGCGAGGCGGACTTCAGAATCCCGTCGGCCTGCCGGGCCCATTCGGCGGCGGCCGGTCCGGTCACAGCCGTGATCCGACGGACCCCCTTGGCGACGGATTCCTCGGAGACGATCTTGAACAGCCCGACCTGCGAGGTCCGACGAAGATGCGTCCCGCCACAGAACTCGACGCTGACGGCGTGGGGATCGCCCGCCTCGCCCGTACCCATCGTCACGACCCGCACGGGGTCGGGGTACTTCTCGCCGAAGACCGCGCGTACGCCGGGGATTTTTTTCGCGTCTTCCAGGGGCATTTCCTTGGCGAGGACCACCTCGTCGTTGAGCACCCGGCGGTTGACGAGGCGTTCGACCTCGCGGAGTTCCTCGTCGCTCAGGGCGTAAGAGTGGGTGAAGTCGAACCGCAGCCGCTGGGGATCGACGACGCTGCCGGCCTGGTCGACGGTCTCGCCGAGGACCTTCCGCAGTGCCCAGTTCAGCAGGTGCGTCGCGGAGTGGTTGCGCATCGTGTCGAAGCGCAGATGGCAGACTTCGCAGCGGACGGTCTGCCCGGCGGTCAGCTTGCCGTGGCGGACCTTTCCGACGTGCAGGACGCTCTTGCCGGTCGGCTGGGTGTCCTCGACATCGAAGACGCAGCCGTCGGAGACGAGCGTGCCGCAGTCGCCGATCTGTCCGCCGGCCTCGGGGTAGAAGCCGGTGCGGTCCAGCACAATCGCGGCTTCGTCGCCCTCGGGCAGCTCACCCTCGGAGAGGAACTGCCCGTCCTGCACCCAGCCGAGGACCTGGGCTTCGGTCGTCTCGGGGTCGTACTTCGGCGAGTCGTCCGTCTCCGGCAGGCCGACGACGGCGTCGGCCTTGAACGCCCCCCCGCCGGCGCGGGAGGTCTGGCGGTGTTCTTCCATCGCCTGCTCGAAGCCGGTTTCGTCAACGGCGAGCCCAATCTTCTCAGCCATCAGCTTCGTCAACGCAATCGGAAAACCGTACGTCGCGTGAAGCTCGAAGGCGTATTGCCCTGCTATCGTTGGCCTTGGCCTTTCTTCGAACAAGTCATTTGTACGTGTCGCAGTCCAATCACCGATATCAACTTGTACAAGTTG
>CAYMAP010000162.1:0-6260 GCA_964388425.1 uncultured Planctomycetaceae bacterium | reverse complement strand
TGACGAATCGCCCTGATGTTCCGTTCCGTCGACTTTTGAGGGGCGCATCTTTCAAGCAACGACAACCTCAACGACAACCGCAGGCGATGCTACAATACTCTCCGGCGTTACGTTTTCCTATCTCGGATTGTCTTCAGGAGCAGGGCCATGCCTATCTCGTCCAGTTCGAAATCAACAAAACGCGGCCGCGTCAAACCGAAAAAGCCTTACTCAAGCTTCCCGCTTACTTCGCATGCCAATGGGCAGTGGTGCAAGAAAATTCGAGGCAAGCTACACTACTACTTTGGCCAATGGGACGATCCAGGCACAGCGTTAGCTCAATATCTGAATGTCGCCAACGACCTTCACGCAGGCCGAAAACCGCGAGTCACTCTACCGGATGGGAGGGTTCTGGTCAAGGACGTATGCAACCACTGAGCCATTTGCGATGTGGGGATTTTGGGGGTGCGTCGCTGCCGCCGATGAGGTGGCTGGGGGTCGTGAGGCGTGCCGGAGGCGCGATTGGCCGGTCGGCGAGGCGGCATTGACGCCGTGGAGCGGATTTTGCTCGATCGGCGCAGGGACTCCCCGCTACGATCCCTTCCGGTGTTCCCTCCAGGCCTGGCCGAGTCCGAGCCCCGCTACGCGGCGGCGGCCAGGCTGCGAATGACCAGGTCGCGCTTCTCGTTGATTCGCCCGACCGCCATTGCAAGCATCACCATCAGCGTCACGCAGTGGAAAACCCCGTCGCCCAGACGGATCTGCCTTGCGTCGCCCTCGCGGAAGGTTACCTCCAGGCCCAGCTCGCGGGCGCGTTTCCGCTCCAGCCGGACGAGGTACCGGCTGCGGTCCAGCCCGGTTGCCCGGGTTAAGCCCCGCCCCGCCTGCAATGCAGTATAGGTACACAAAATCGGCATCGTTATGTGCCAAGGATGGCCGCCAGATCTTCCTCGGGGGTGCTGATCGGCTTGAGGTCGAACGTATCGACCAGCTCCTGCAGCACACCCTCGCTGACGAACGCCGGCAGCGACGGGCCGATCCGGATATCCTTGATGCCCAGATGCAGCAGGCTCAGAAGGATCACGACGGCCTTCTGCTCGTACCAACTGAGGATCAGGCTCAGGGGCAACTCGTTGACGCCGCAATCGAACGCGTCGGCCAGTGCCACGGCGATCTGCACCGCCGAATAGGCATCGTTGCATTGCCCGATATCCAGCAGCCTCGGGATGCCGCCGATGTCACCGAACGGGAGCTTGTTGAACCGGTACTTGCCACAGGCGAGCGTCAGGATTACGCAGTCGTCGGGGACGGCCTGGGCGAACTCGGTGTAGTAGTTGCGTCCGGACCTGGCTCCGTCGCAGCCGCCGACCAGGAAGAAGTGACGGATCGCGCCGCTCTTGACCGCCTCGATGACCGGCTCGGCAACGCCCAGCACCGCATGGCGGCCGAAGCCGACGGTGATCGTCTTCTCCTCGGCGTCCTCGGTAAACCCGTCCTCGGCGAGAGCCTTCTCGATCACGGGCGTGTACTCGCCGTCGGCGATGTGCGTCACGCCGGGCCAGGCGGTCGGCCCGGAGGTGAAGATGCGATCGTTGTACCTGTCGCTCGGCTTCTGGATGCAATTGGTCGTCATCAGGATTGCGCCGGGGAAGGCCTCAAACTCCTTCTGCTGGTCCTGCCACGCGCCGCCGTAATTGCCCACCAGGTGATCGTACTTCTTCAGCCCCGGATAGGCATGGCACGGCAACATCTCGCCGTGGGTGTAGACGTTGATCCCCTTGCCCTCGGTCTGCTTGAGCAGATTTTCGAGGTGCTGGAGATCGTGCCCGGAGACCACAATGCACTTGCCCGCCACCGGCGTGATGCGCACTTCGGTTGGTTCGGGGTGGCCGTACGTGCCGGTATTGGCCTCGTCCAGCAGGCCCATGACGGCAAGGTTCACCTCGCCGCATCGCAGCACCATGCCGGTGAGCTTCTCGGGGTCGGTGGCGTCGGGGCCTTCCAGGAAATCCAGCGCTTCGTGGAAGAAGGCCCAGACGTCGTCGCTCTGCCGGCCGAGTTCAGCCGCGTGGTACGCATACGACGCCATACCCTTGAGACCGTACAACAGCAATTCCTGCAACGAGGTCACATCGGGTCCGAGCCGCTCGCGGCGTTTGTTGATGCGGAATGGTTCGGCCAGCTTCAGGCGCTGGTCTCGCGTGGCCGGCAATTGGCAGGCGTCGGCACAAATCTCGACCGGTTCCCGCCCGGCCTTGCTGGACGCTTCGACGTACTGTTGACGGACTGATCCGACGATCCGCCCAGCCTCTTCCAGCAGTCCATCCAGCCGATCGGCGTCGAAGTTCACATTGGTTACGGTCGCAAAAAGGGCCTTGGCGACAAACAGGTCCGCCTCGCCGGTCGGCTGGCCCAACGCGCGCAGACGATGGGCGTACTGGCCGATTCGCTTGGTCATGTGGACCAGCAGGTCCTGCAGGTCCGCCGCGACCGGCTCCTTCCCGCAGACGCCGTGTGCGGTGCAGCCGGTGCCCTTGGCGGTCTGCTCGCACTGGTAGCAAAACATCTCGGTTGCCGTTGCCGTCATGGTGTGGTTCTCCTTCTGAGGTGTGGGTTCTCTTTGTAAGTGTAGTGCAACGATCAGCCGACCCGGTCGGCTGTAAGAATTTGTCCGTTCAGACTGACGATCATTTCCTGCGGGTGCAGATCGTCGCGGCCGGCCTCGGCCAGCGCCGCGGCCACGATGCGTGTCAGGCCCGCACAACAGGGAACTTCCACGCGGGCGATCGTCAGCGAGTGGATCCGATTGGCCGCGAAGATGCGGGCCAGCTTGTCGATGTAGGCCTGGGCGTTGTCGAGCTTCGGACAGGCGATCGCCAGGGTCCGCCCGGCCAGCAGCTCGTCGTGGAAATTGCCCATCGCGTAGGCCACGCAGTCGGCCGCCAGCAGCACGTCGGCGCCCTCCCAGATCGGTCCCTGCTCGGGCAGAAGCGTCAACTGCACCGGCCATTGCCCCAGACGGGACGGCCCGGCGACCGTGGTATCGCCGTCAGCAGCATTTCCGCCCAATTGCCGTAGGGCCTTGCCAGGGCAACCGCCCACGGCCGGTCGGGGCAATTCTTCCAGCGATTTCCGCTCGCCAAAAAGGTGGGCCTCGACCGCCGCTTCGTCAAACTCTTCCGCCGGACGTTCTTCGATGGTGATGGCATCCATCGGGCAGGTGCCCAGGCAATTGCCGATGCCGTCGCAGAGATTCTCCGCCACGAGCCGGGCCTTGCCGTCGATGATGCGAATCGCACCCTCGGCACAACGGGGCACGCACTCGCCACAGCCGTTGCATTTGTCCTCGTCGATCGTCACGATCTTGCGGGTTTGTTGCGCCATGGTCAGGTTCCTTTCCTATCCAACACCTGCCATTATCCCCCCGCGGCCGCCAGCCCGCCTTGACGTAGATCAAGCCCCGCCATTTTTCTGAAAAATTTTTCCCGCGCCCCCTGCCGCCGGAGTCCGTCTATTCCAGGCCGCTGGCAAGGGTTTCGAGCAGGTCGCGATTGAGAATCGCTATCTTCGATCCTGAAACGGTGATCAGGTCGCGTTGCTGGAATTGTTTCAGCGCGCGGCTGAGGCTTTCGGGGGTGGCGCCGATCTGTTCGGCGATCTGCTTCTTGGTCACCGACAATTTGAATGACTTGCTTCCGGCAACATCGGCCTGAATCAGCAACACCCCGGCCAGACGGGCCGGCACGGTTTTCAGCGAAAGATCTTCCGCCAGGTCCGCCAGCTCCTTGAGCTTACCGGTAAGCCCCGCCACCAGGCCGGCGACGATCTGCGCGTTGGTCCGCAGGATGTCGGTAAACGCCTCGCTTCCGATCGCCAGAAGTTGCGCCAAATCGATGGCCTCGGCATGGGCCGGAAACCGCATGCCCTTCAGGGCGGCGGCCTCGGCAAAGGTTTGCCCCGGGCCGAACAGGTGCAACATCTGCTGCGAGCCATCGGGGGCAAGCTTGAAGACCTTCACGCGCCCGGCAAGAATGGCAAAAAACCGGTCGGCCGTCTCGTCCGGACGACAAATGGGTTCCTGTGGCCGGCAGGAGATTCGCGTGGCGGTGGCGGCCAGGGCGTCGAGTTGCTCGCGGTCGAGACCGGAGAACATCGGCGCCTGCCACAGCATCTTGCGTTCCTGGTCGGACAGCTCGGCCATCGCCTTCTCCTACTGCGCCAACGCAATTTCGCTGGCCAGGGTGATGAGGGTTTCCGCCGCGACGGCAAGATGGTCCTGCGTCGTGAGAGGCCCGAAGCTCAGTCGACACCTGCCCGCCGACATCGTGCCGATGGTTTCATGCGCGAGCGGTGCGAAGTGAACGCCCGCCCGGCCGCAGATGCCCGCCTGCTGCTGGAGCGCATCGGCCAGCTTGTGCGGCGTGTACCCGCCGACGTTGACGCTGAAGACGCCTGTGCGGAAGGCCACGTCCCCGCGGGCCGTACACGCGAAGGGCCGGAGCGTCGGCCGTCGCTTCCAGGAAATACTCGGTTTATCAGGGTTTATTAGGGACAGTCACGAATGGCACTTCCTTACGGTTGTCTAATCAAGACGCCTCCCTAAGAACTGCCAAGAACACGCTGGGAGGACCGTTTCGGGGATGTAACTCTATTGGCGATTCCCTCAGAACTACCAAGGACGCGGTTGTAGGACCCCTTGGGGGACGTAACTCGATTGTTTTCGTTGACGAATCGCTCCGATGTTTCGTTCCGTCAAATTTTGAGGGAGACGTCTCTATTCTTTGCGTTGACGAATCGCCCTGATGTTCCGTTCCGTCGCCTACTCAATCCTGAACTCGTGTTTCATCACAGGCTTGGACCCGGAGTAGAACTTGGCGACGTATTCGCCCGGCCCGCCGCCTTTGCGTGAGACCTCAGAGGGCTTGAAGGCATAGCCGAAACGGTTGTACTTTTTGTCCCAAATGATGGTCTCTTCGTGGAGGTCCTTGCGCGTGTCCTTGCGGATGATGGTCAGGCGGAAGCGGTTTCGATCGCAGACGGCCGGGAGGCGGACGACGAGGAAGCCCTTCCCATCCGACGTTTTGAACTGGTCCGTCCAGGTCCATTCCTGGTCGTAGAGTTCGCTGGCGGTGCGGAAGTCGTCCTTTTCCTTGACCTTGATTGTCCGACGGGTGACGGCAAAGGTCTGAACGAGTTTGTTGACGGCCTGTTGTGTAGCGTTGTTGAGGCAGGCGTACTTGTCGAGTTTCGGGGGCGAGCCCTGTGCCCAGAAGTTCCCCCGCGCCGGTGCGGGTGTGGCGTAGACGGTCGTGCCGTCGTCGACGTGAACGAGGGCGGCGGTGACGGCGACGTTGGCTTCGTTGCGTGTGAAGACGAACGTCCGCTTGCGGTAGCCTGCGATGTAGGTCTGCTTGGTCTTGGGGTTGTACTGGTAGATCGGGTCCTGCTGGAAGCGATTTTCGCGGCGTTCGGTGGCGGAGTAGTTCGTCACCGTGCCGATGAGGACGGCGTCGACCTTGCCGACCTTGCGGAATTTGCGGGCGATCTCGGCGTTGTCCAGTCCCAGTCCGATACGCAGGTCGTGTTCGTTCTGGAGGACGCGGAGATCGTTGCGGTTGTAGACCTTGTAGGTGCCGTTGGTGGCGAGCTGGCTGGAGAGGTTGTCCGAAAGGACGTTGCCCGCTCCCCGCACACCGGTGGTGTTGCGGAAGGGCGTGACCGCGACGGTTTTGATCGTGCCCTTCCAGAAGACGGGAAATTGCGTGATGACGATTTCTTTTTCCCCGCAGCCGATGACGGCAAACAGACTGATCAGCAACAGACTGCGGACGACCTGGCGTCCGGCGTGTGAGAGGGTCATGCGTCGCTCCTTGCATGCTTTGCGTTGGAAAGTGTCCGGCGACCGAACGGCTTGTGCGGTCGACCTGACCGGAGTATACGAAGAAATACGCCTCCTGTCTTGTGCAAATCGAAGATGCCGGGGCGATTGACCTGCACCGGTATTCGAACGCTCGCTTCTACGCCAAGCACCCGAGATAGGAACCGTGTGCGGTAATGCCGCACGTACGGAGCTGCGCGGGGGCGCCCGAAAGGGCGGTCCCTACCGCGACCAGTTTTCGCACCATACGGGCTGACCAGACCAAAGAGAAACGCAAGAATAATGACTGCAAAAAACCTCTGCAAAGAGAGGCTCAAGTCGAGATCTGTCATCGCCTGGCAGCAGATTTCAAAAAGCGGGCGAAGGGAGTCGAACCCTCAACATTCAGCTTGGAAGGCTGACG
>CAYMAP010000161.1:0-6348 GCA_964388425.1 uncultured Planctomycetaceae bacterium | reverse complement strand
CATCCCCAAAACGGTCCTCCCAACGTGTTCTTGGCAGTTCTGAGGGAGGCGTCAAAAAAGAGAAAACAATCCCCGGGCACGCCCCGGGCTACTCGGCGGAGGGAGCACGCCCGTTTTCGGATTCGCGGCGGCGCTGCGACAACCAGACCAGCAGGACACCGAGTTCGTAGAGTCCCCACATCGGCAGGGCCAGGAGCACCTGGTCGACCGGGCTGGGGCTGGTCGCCAGGGCGGCGAAGACGAACAGCCCCACGATCACGTGCCGGCGGTACGTGCCGAGGCTCCGCGCGGTGACCAGTCCCATCCGCCCGAGGATCGCCAGGGCCAAGGGCAACTGGAACGCCAGCCCGAAGACCACCATCAGCCTGAGCATCATCGTGACGTGGTTGGCCAGAGTCAGTTGCGTCCGCACGCCGAGGTAGTCATTGAAGCCCACGAAGAACCAGAGCATGGGCTCAGCGACGACGAAGAGGAAAAACCCCGCCCCGGCCAGGAACAGCCCCGTGCAGAACGGCACGGCCGGGAGAACCCAGCGGCGCTCCCGCGGGTACAGCCCCGCCGCGACGAACCTCCAGAGCTGCCAGAAGACCCACGGGCTGGCGAGGATCAGCCCCCCGACCAGCGCGACCTTGAGGTACATCACGAAACCCGCCGATGCATCGAGGACGACCAGCGTATCGTCCCGGCCCAGATGCTGCATGACCTGCAGGTAGGGCCTTTCCAGGAGCTGGAGCATCCACTTTGCCCCGGCCAGGGCGCACGCCGCCCCCGCTCCCAGCCCCGCCAGCGCCCACAACAGGCGCCGGCGAAGCTCTTCGAGATGCTCGCCGACCGTCATTGGCGTTGCGTCGTGGTCGTCGGGATTCGCCATGCCGTGCTCCGTCCACAAGGTACGTCGAAGCGGCAGTATAGCCAGCGGGCGGGCGTTTGCGTAGTCCCCGCCGCTTGAGCTTTCCCTGTAGAACGGGCGGGCCATCGGCCGATACAGACCATGAACAGCGAATCGGCCTGACGCCACGGAAGTCAAGGGAACGACCATGAACACACGCACGCTACGTTTCGACAAACAGGGACACCGCTACCTCGTGTGTTATCAGCCGGGCATGGAGGACGACGTCGTCGAACACGTCATGCGGATGGCCGACGACGAGACATTGAATTTCGACTGGATGGACGCGGCGGCGATGAGCTTCCACGTCACCGAACTCGCCGCGCGGGACCGCCTTGGTCCCGTCTTGCCGGATCACCTCGCCGCGGAATAACTGGGGTCGGCTAGAGGCCAGGGTACACGAATGACGGATATTGCGCTGATCGATCGGTTTGTCCATTACCTGCAGACGGAGAGACAGTTCTCCGAACACACCATCCGGTCGTACTCGGCGGACCTGGTGCAGTTCTGCCAGTTCCTCGCCGCCGACGCCTCCGACCGCGCCACCGACGAAATCGTCCTGGCTGATCTGGAAGGCCAGCCCGCCCTCCCGCCGAACCGGCTCGAAGAAGCCCTGCTCGGCATGACGCCGATGCGCATCCGCTCGTACCTGGCCCTGCTGCGAAACAGCGACTACTCCCGCTCGACGACGGCCCGGAAGCTCGCGACCCTGCGGAGCTTCTACAAGTACCTCGTGCGGATCGGACGGGTCGAAACCTCGCCCGTCAGCGTCATCCGCACGCCCCGACTCAGCAAACGCCTGCCGGAATTCCTCGACGTCCGCCAGGTCGACAAACTCCTCGACGCCCCCGACGCCCAGACGCTCCTGGGCGCGCGTGACAAGGCCATCCTCGAAACCATCTACTCCGCCGGCATGCGGATCAGCGAGGTCGTCGGCGTGAACATCGAGGACCTCGACGAGTTCGGCGGGGCGCTGCGCGTCCGCGGGAAAGGCAAAAAGGAACGCCTCGCGCCGCTGGGATCCAAGGCCCTGTCCGCTATCCGGTGGTATCTCCGCATGCGCAACGAAGAACTCGGCCACGCCGAGAACGGCGCGCTGTTCCTCAACCGAAGCGGCAAACGTATTTCGGACCGGTCGATCCGGCGGAAGCTCAACAAGTACATGACCGAGGCGGGCATTGCCAAGCACATCAGCCCGCACACCCTGCGCCACAGCTTCGCCACCCACATGCTCAACGCCGGCGCCGATCTGCGAAGCGTCCAGGAAATGCTCGGGCACGAAAACCTCTCGACCACGCAGATCTACACCCACCTCTCGACACGAAGGCTCCGCGAGGTCTACGACCGCGCCCACCCCATGAACCGCCCGATCCGAACCCCCTTCGGCGAATATCGTCGCGAACACGAACCCGCACTGGCCGGGCAGTGAAACGGCCAGGGGCCCTGCTTCGGGCATCAAAACCAGTTCCGATCAAAGATCGGGGCGTTCGGGACCGCGTACGGGAAATCCAGGCCTATCGCGCGAACCGGCCAGCCGGGACGTCGGAAAACCCCTGCCCTGAGTCCGGAAGCCTCAGCCCTGCAGGCGCTTGCCCTCTCCCTGGCGGACGTTCTTGAAAAACGGGCACCGCAGACAGTGCGTCATCTTG
The DNA here is from genome assembly GCA_964388425.1 of uncultured Planctomycetaceae bacterium. GTDB lineage: Bacteria > Planctomycetota > Phycisphaerae > SM23-33 > SM23-33 > CAYMAP01. The sequence goes on along the minus strand of CAYMAP010000161.1, from coordinate 3,810 downwards.
ATCGCGAGGTTTTTCTCCGGCTCACCGCTGCAGAGCGTCCCTTCGACACGCCAGCAGATGCGCCCGGCAAAGGTACCGTTGTTTTTGCCGTCGTATTCGCCGGAGGCTGCGGCTGGGCAGATATCGCCGCCGCGTGCGTCAGCGCCCGGCCCATGCCCACAATTCGTGAATTCCCAGCAATTTACAATCGAAGTAGCGATAGCATTGCTTCCTGAACTCACTGAACTCACACCTCTTCCTGGGTTGGAGACCTGCGACTTGCGTGTGCTGCCTACAGAATATAGTGTCGGCAAAAGAATAGAGCGCGTTCAGTAGTTTTACGGGTCATTGATTTTTATGAGTTTTTGACCTTTTCGTACGTCTCCCTCAAAAGTTGTCGGAACGAAACATCAGAGCGATTCGTCAACGAAAACAATCGAGTGACGTCCCCCAAAGGGTCCTACAACCGCGTCCTTGGCTGTTTTGAGGGAATCGCCTTTTCGGCATCAGGTCATAGCGATTCCGAGCCTGGAGACGGTCGTTTCAGGACCGGCTCTCCGGGCCGAGAGCCTGTTGCCAGAAAACAACTCCTCGTGGCCCCTTGACGTCAGCTTGCCGGCGCGTAGAATGAGCGGTTCGGCTCGGGTCGCCGGGAAACGCCCCGGGCTGGACCCTATCCCCAGGAGACTACAGCGTGAAGATTTTCGTACCCAAGGAAACGAACCCCGACGAACCGCGCGTCCCGCTCGTGCCGGGCTCGGTCAAGAGGCTCGTCGCGCTGGGCGCGGAGGTCGTCGTCCAATCCGGACTCGGCCAGAGTATCCACTGCGACGACGCCCAGTACACCGACGCCGGGGCGAGCCTCGGCGAGGCGTGGGAGGCCGACATGGTCCTCCGCCTCGGCAAGCCCTCCACAGAGGACGTGGACAAGCTCCGGCCCGGGTGCATCCACGTCAGCTACCTCGAACCCTTCGAGTCGACCGGACTCATCCGGCACCTTGCGGAGAAGACCATCTCCGCGATTTGCATGGAGATGATCCCCCGGACGACGCTCGCCCAGAAGATGGACGCCCTCAGCAGCCAGGCGTCCCTGGCAGGGTACGTCGCGGTCGTCCTGGCGGCTGAGCGGCTGGGACAGATTTTTCCCATGATGAACACCCCCGCCGGGACGATCGCACCGGCCCGCGTCTTCGTCATCGGCGCCGGCGTGGCGGGACTGCAGGCCATCGCGACGGCCAAGCGGCTCGGCGCACGCGTCGAGGCCTTCGACACACGACCCGTCGTCCGAGAACAGGTCGAGAGCCTAGGCGGAAAGTTCGTCGAAGTCGACCTCGGGGAGACCGGGCAGACCAAGGACGGCTACGCCAAGGAACTGACCCCCGAGCAGATCGACAAGCAACGACAGGCCATGGCCAAGTGCTGCGCCAACGCCGACGTCGTCATCACCACCGCCCAGGTCTTCGGGCGCAAGGCCCCGCTGATCGTCACCGACGATATGGTCGCCGGCATGAAATCCGGCAGCGTCGTCGTCGACCTCGCCGTCGAGTCCGGCGGAAACGTCGCAGGCAGCGAACTCGGAAAGGAAGTCACCACCGACAACGGCGTCCTCATCCTGGGCCTGGCCAACCTCCCCGGACGCGTCCCCGTCCACGCCTCCCAGATGTACTCCAGCAACCTTCATAACCTCATCAACCACTACTGGGCCACCCCCGACGCCCCGGAAGGCTCCGACGAGAGGCCCCCCGGAGCGTTCGAGCTGAAACTCGAAGACGAAATCATCCAGGGCTGCCTCGTCACCCACGACGGGAAGGTCGTCAACGAGATGATCCGAAAGCACATCGACACCGAATCCACGGAGACCCCCTCATGATCCTCCCCCTGCTGTTCATCTTCGCCCTGGCGATCTTCCTGGGCGTGGAACTGATTACCAAGGTCCCCAGCCAGTTGCACACCCCGCTGATGTCCGGGAGCAACGCGATTTCCGGCATCACCATCGTCGGCGCACTGCTCGCGGCCGGGGCCATCCCCGAAAACGCCTCCTACGCATGGGTCCGGATCCTGCTGGGCACGCTGGCCGTGGCGTTCGCGACCGTCAACGTCGTCGGCGGGTACCTCGTCACCGACCGCATGCTCGGCATGTTCAAGAAAAAACAGCCCAAGGGGAAGTAACCCGTGGAATACCTCATCAACATCGCCTACATCGTCGCATCCATCCTGTTCATCTACGGGCTGAAGATGCTCTCCAAGCCGACCTCCGCCCGCAAGGGCAACATGGTCTCGGCCGTCGGCATGCTGCTGGCCGTCGTCGTCACCCTCCTCAACGAAGGGATGGTCAGCTACCATTGGATCATCGTCGGCGCCATCGTCGGTGCCGTCGTCGGCGCCCTGGCGGCCCGGCTGGTCAAAATGACCGCCATGCCCGAAATGGTCGCCTTGTTCAACGGCTTCGGCGGCATCGCGTCGCTGCTGGTCGGCTGGGCGAGTTTTCAGGCCAGGCTACCGGGCTTCGAGCGCATGCTCCTCGTCGCCGACGCCGGGGCGTTGAACCTCCCCGGCGAGTACGTCATGACCGTCATTGCCGTCTTCCTGGCCGTCCTCATCGGCGGGGTGACGTTCACCGGCAGCATCATCGCCTGGGGCAAGCTTTCGGAGAAGATGGACTCCAAGCCGATCCTGTTCCCCAACCAGCAGATCGTCAACATCCTCATCCTCGCGGCGATCCTCGCCTGCGGCGTGCTGTTCTGCCTCAACCTTCACCCGGAGATGAACTTCCTGCCCGTCTGGGTGATTTATCTGCTGTTCGTCGCGGCCGTGCTGCTGAGCTTCGTCCTCGGCGTGATGAGCACCATCCCCATCGGCGGGGCCGACATGCCCGTGGTCATCAGCCTGCTGAACAGCTACTCCGGCCTGGCGGCCTGTGCGGCCGGGTTCATCATCCAGAACAACGTCCTCATCGTCGCAGGCTCCCTCGTCGGCGCCAGCGGGATCATCCTGACCAGCATCATGTGCAAGGCCATGAACCGCTCGCTGGCCAACGTGCTGTTCAGCGGATTCGGCGCCGTCGAGCAGAAGGCCTCAACCCAGGAGCAGGGCGAGGTCAAGCCCATTACCCCCGAGGACGCCTTCATCATCCTCGAAGCGGCCGGCAAGGTCGTCTTCGTGCCCGGCTACGGCATGGCCGTCGCCCAGGCGCAACACGTCGTACGCGAACTCGGCGAGTTGCTGGAAGACAACGGCTGCGAGGTCAGCTACGCCGTTCACCCGGTCGCCGGCCGGATGCCCGGGCACATGAACGTCCTCCTCGCCGAGGCCAACGTCCCCTACGAACAACTCGTCGAGATGGATGACATCAATCCGGTCATCTCCGACGTGGACGTCGCCATCGTCATCGGCGCCAACGACGTCGTCAACCCCGGTGCCCGCGACGACGAAAGCTCCGTCATCTACGGCATGCCGATCATCAACGTCGACGAGGCCAAGACGACCTTCGTCCTGAAGCGATCCATGCGGACCGGCTTTGCCGGCGTGCAGAATCCCCTGTTTTTCAAGGACAACACCCGCATGCTCTTCGGCGACGCCAAAGACTCCATCTCCCACCTCGTCGCCGAGTTCAAGGAAGACTGAGCGTGATCTGAATCCATAGTTTCGCTCATTCTCGCGGGCGCAGTAGCCGATCTACCTATCGCGGCTGTCACGCAGCAGAAACTGACCTGGGCTTTGTCTGAAACGTGTGGCTCGGCCGGCGGTGAGCGGGTCGAACCGCCCCGGCTGGGATTCTTTCCTGTTTTGGGCCTTTTTCCCAAGATAGACGCCTCCCTCAGAACTGCCAAG
>CAYMAP010000160.1:0-6418 GCA_964388425.1 uncultured Planctomycetaceae bacterium | reverse complement strand
AAGACCTGGAGTACCTGACCGTCGAGCGGGCGGTCTGGGGGGTGACGGCGTTGTACGTGGCGTGCGCGGCGATTCGGCTGGCACGGTTCAACGTAGAGACCGACGCCGACGAGTCCGCCCACATGGACTTCCGTGGCCTGCCCTCGCCCGGAGCGGCGGCGGCTCTGGCGGGGATGGTGCTGCTGTTCGTGGACCTCTCCGAGAGCGGCTGGCCCTGGCTGGACGGTGAGGCGGTCCTGCTGAGCATGAGCGTCACACTGCCCATCCTAACGCTGCTCTGCGCGGGGCTGATGGTCTCCCGCTTCCGCTACCCGCACCTGGTCAACCAGTACATTCGAGGCCGACGCCCGGTGAGCTATCTCATCAAGCTGCTGGTGGTGCTGGTGGCGATGCTGATCGAGCCGTACGCCACCTTCGCGCTGGTGATGGCGGTCTATGCGATGTCCGGTCCGGTCCGGTCGGCCTGGGCGAGACTGCATGTCCGCGGACAGCGATGACGCCTGCTACACACTCAGCTACATATCGCTACCTCGTTAGAGCCTGTATGAAAAACCGTTCTTTTTCGTGGATCTTGCCGGGCTTGCAGGCCATCCTGGCCCTGCGCCGCCGGCCCGCTGGGCGGGCAGGATGCCCGTCAAACGGATGGCCGAGACGGCCATGCCACGCCTCCATACAGGTTCTCAGCCGAGGGCGGCTGAGCTACACGGTCTGGACGTTGACGGTCGTGCCGTTCATGAGGTTGTCCGAGACGGGGCAGCGCGAGTCGATCTCATGGACGAACTGCTTTTTCTCCTCGTCGGTCATGTCGGCGTCGACATCGACCGTGACGGTGATCTGCGTGAAGCCGGCCCGGCCTTCGGTGGTCTTGCCGAGCAGGAAATCCTTGTCGACCGAACCCGAGACGCTGATCTTCATCCCGCGAAGCTCGATCTTTTTCTGCATGGCAATGATCCGCCCGATCGACCCGATGCACCCGGCGAGGGAGAACAGCAAGTACTGCAACGGACTGGGGCCCTTGTCGTCGCCCATTTTGTCCTTGGGCTGATCGATGTAGCAGGTGTGGTTGCCCAACTGGGCCTCGACGGTGAACTTGGAACCGGCGACGGCTTCGACGTTCATTTCCATGGCTCCCATGGCGGTAACTCCTTCAGGCTGGGGGTTGGGGTTCATGTAGGTTTCGGCCGGAAAACGCACATCATGCACAAAACGCAAGAGGTCGTCAAGTAAAATCTGAAACGTTTTAGCCGTGACTCATTCCGGCGCGTCCCGAATCGAAAATCCCCGAAAAAACCGCCTTGCAGGATGGGCGGTTGGCGGTAAGATGGAGGCCGTCGGGATCGCGTCCCGGCCCGCGCAAGTGCTTCCCGCGGCGGGCTGCGCACAGCAGTCCGGTTGGGCGAGGCGCGTCCGACGAGGACGAAACCAAAGTGGACCCTGCGTTATGGACCGTGGTCCTTGCCACGGTCCTGTCCGGTTTTATCGCGTTGAATAGCTTTTCGCTGCGGACGTTCAGTCGCAGTCGGCTCGAAGAACTCCTGCCGGGGGCTCGCGGCAAGCGCCGGCTGGAACTGCTGGAGCAGCATCTCAAGCCGCTTCGGCTGACGTTGACACTCTGCCGGTCGCTGGCGAATCTCGTCCTCGTCGCCGGCATGGTCCGCTGGATGCGGGTGAGTTCTTCCGACTGGGGGCTGATTCTGCAATCCGTGGCGCTGGCTGGCGCGGTCATTACGGTCTTCGGCGTCGCGATCCCGCACGCCTGGGCGACTTATTCCGGGGAGCGCATCCTGGCTTCCACTTTCCCGCTGCTGATGCTGCTGCGGTACGCGCTCTGGCCGATCACCGCGATCATGCAGTCCTTCGACCTGCCCGTCCGCCGGCTGAGCGGGCAGACCGAGGACGAGGAAGAGAACGGGGACGCGGCCAAGCAGGAAATCCTCCTGGCCGCCACCGACGGACGGGCCGAGGGCGCCGTCGACGACGCCGAGGTCGAGATGATCGAATCCGTCATGGAGTTCGCCGAGACCGACGCCGCCGAGATCATGACCCCGCGGACGGACATTTTCGCGCTGTCCTCGGAGACGCCCCTCGTCGAAGCCGCCCGGAAAATCCAGCAGGCCGGCCATTCCCGCGTACCGGTCTACCGCGAGAACCTCGACCAGATCGTCGGGATCATCTACGCCAAGGACCTGCTGGCCTGCGTGGGCAGCGACCAGCCGGCCAGCCTCGTCGACCTGACCCGCAAGCCCTTCTTCGTGCCCGAGACCAAGCCCCTCGACGGGCTGCTACGCGAATTCAAAAGCCGAAAGGTCCATATTGCCGTTGTGCTCGACGAGTACGGCGGGACGGCCGGGCTGGTCTCCATCGAGGACGTCCTGGAGGAAATCGTCGGAGACATCTCCGACGAATACGACGCAGCCCAGACCCCGCAGATCAAACGGATCAACGAATCGACCGTCGAAATTGACGGCCGACTCCGCATCGACGAACTCAACGACCTGCTCGAACTGGAACTGCCCGAGGACGAGGACTTCGACACCGTGGCCGGCTTCGTCTACTCCGAACTGGGGTACATCCCCGTTTCCGGCGAGGCCTTCTCCACCGAATCCGCCGAGTTCACCGTCCTGGAAGCCGACGAACGACGGATCATCAAACTCCGCGTCCGCAAACTCCAGCTCGAAGAGCAGGAGCTGTAATGCGACTGAGAAGGCGGGGAAAGCCTCAAAAAAAGATCCGGCTGAACGGTTCACCTATCGAACCCTTGGCCAGTTTGAAACCCGAACCCTTGCTCTTATCTGGAAAGGCACCCTCATGAGCTACGAAGATGGATGGGCGGCGGTGAATTTGCAGGCCCCGCCCCGCGTACCGCGCACCGAATACTCCGCACACCAGCACTGGAGCCTCGTCCAGGCCGTTACCGGCATTGAAGTCGGCCCTAACAGCGCCCCGGATGAGCAGCATCGCGCCGGCCAGGCTTTCCTGAAAGCCTGGAACTACGACTTCATGTGGTCCACCACGATCTCCCGTGGGGTCTTCGGCGACCTCTACACCGACATGGGCCACGCCGAGTTCGCCGCCGGCGGCGTCGATAAACGCGAATCGAAGGAGAGCCCCTTCCAGACGCCCGAGGACGTTCTGAACTTCGACCCCATGGAAGCCTTCGGCCCGCTCGACCGCGCGGCGACGGCGAGGTTCTTCGAAGAACAGTTCGAAGTCCAGAAGCAGACCTGGCCGACCGCACTGCCCATGGCGGGCATCTACGTCTCCATGGTCTCCGGGCTGATCGACCTGTTCGGCTGGGACCTCATGCTCCTGGCCGCGGGGACGGATCCGCAGCGCTTCGGCGAGCTGGCCAACCGCTATTCCCGCTGGATACAGCAGTACTTCGACGCCCTCGCCGACGCCGACGTCCCCATGGTCATGATCCACGATGATCTGGTCTGGACCTCCGGACCGTTTATTCACCCTGACTGGTACCGGCAGTACATCTTCCCGAACCTCAAAAGGCAGATCGCACCCGTCGCCGAAAGCGGCAAGCGCGTCGCCTTCACCTCCGACGGAGACTTCAGCCTCTTTATCGACGACGTCGCCGGGTTGGGCGTGCATGGCTTCGTCATGGAGCCCTGCACCGACATGGCCCGCATCGCCGAGACCTACGGCCAGAGCCACTTCTTCATCGGCAACGCCGACGTCCGCGTCCTCATGACCGGCGACCGCGAGAAGATCCGCGCCGAGGTCCAGCGCTGCATGGACATCGGCAAGGACTGCCCGGGCTTCTTCCTGGCCGTGGGCAATCACATCCCGGCCAATACGCCCGTCGATGCCTGCCTGTACTACAACGAAGTCTACGAGGAACTCGCCCGACGGTAGGACCGCACCCTCGGCATCGCCCCCCGAGCCGGCCCGGCGGGCGACTCAGCCCTTCAGCCGGGGAAACAGCGTCAGGACGCCGCGGTAGATGAAGTCCACGCCGATGGCGGCGATGAAGATCATCATCAGGCGTTCGATGATGATCGGCCCGATGGGGTCGATGATCGCAAAAAGACTCACGACAGCGGTGACGAAGGGTTGAATGTCGGACCATAACGGCATGGGCTCTCCTCGTCCAGACGGGATTCTTCAGCCCAGCCGAACCCGGCGGGGGGTGTTGTGAGGGTCCCGTCTTTGGCTGACGCTCAAGGTCGGGCCTTGCGCTGAGCAGGTCTCATCCGGAGAGGCTCAGTCGAACGGAAGCGTCAGATTCTCCGGCACCGGCGTCTGTTTGTGTGGTTTGCGTTTCTTCCGGCCGACTTTCCGCTGGTCTCGCAGGGCCTGGGGGTTTTCGGCGATCTCGGTGGTCGGTCGTTTGCCGGCAAGGGTATCGGCGATGCGCTGGGTGGCGTTGATGGCGTACTCTTCGGAGATGTCCGTGCCCAACCACCGCCGGCCCAGCCGGGCCGCGACGGCCAGCGTCGTCCCCGAGCCGCTGAACGGGTCCAGAACCACGTCGCCCTCGTTGGAGCAGGCCTTGATGATCCTTTCGAGGACGGCCTCGGGCATCTGGCAGGGGTGCCACTGCACGCGTTCCTTGAAGGTTCCGCAGACCCGGCTGAAGCTCCAGGTGTCGTCGGGCAGCTTGCCCTTGGGATTGGCGCGCTTGTCGGCGTAGGCCGTCTGCCGGGCTGACGGCACGCGGACAGACATGTCGTTGAACGTAAACTCCTTGGGGGCCATCGTGAAGTAGAACAGGTGGGCATGGCTGCGGGCGAATTTGGTCCGCGTATTCTGCCCGAACGTGTAATGCCAGATCACCCAGTTCCGCAGGTTCAGCCCCAACGACCGGCCGATCATGCGGACCTCGGCGGCGTATTCATCCCCAATGGCGACCCAGAACGAGCCGGTCGGCTTGAGAATCCGCTTGCACGCGCCCATCCACCGCTCGGTCCATGCGTAGTAGTCGTCGTAGGCCTTTTTGTCCTCGTAGACGTCGTACTGGTAGCCTATGTTGAACGGCGGGTCGGCGAAGACCAGGTCGGCAAACGGTTCAGCGAACCGCCCCAGAATCTCGATGCAGTCCCCGTGATGGATTTTATCGAGAATATCGTCCATGACGTGCAACCCTTATTCCTTCGAGGCCTTCGTATCTCCGTGGCGTATCGGGCGTGCTTTCCTGATGGCAATGGATTGGTTTTGTCGGCTTGCCGCTTTCCACGTTTTCACTTCACCGGCGTAAAGAGGCTCAAGGCGTCGGCGAATTGGTCCATGAGTGCGAGGGCTTTTTTCCGGTCGGCGTATCGGCATGTCAGCAGGAGCGTGACATGTCGGCAGGATTCAGGGTCGGCTTTGTCCGGCAGGCAGATGCCGCGCTGGATTTCGATGACGTCGGTGTCGGCGTGGGGATTATCGGCCGGTGCCGACGCCGGCCGGGTCGTGGGGCGCAGCGTTCGGCGGAGGACGTACTGGTAGCCCTTCCTGTCGGCCAGCGTTGCCGGGCCTTCGGCGAACACTTCGACGGCCAGGCCCTCCTTGCGCTGATGCTGGATGTACTTCATTCCGCAGGTTTTGGCGGACTGACCTTCGGGAATGTTCATCGCCAGAACCTGCACCGCGGGGGTGAATTGACCGCCGAGGAGGTAGTCCGTGATCCCCATCGCCAGGCCGGTCTCGGTGACGGCGGCGACCCAGTGCTCGGGCTGACGGAGGGCGATTCCTTTGGGGAAATGTTTCGCAAAGGGTCGCCCTTCCATCACCAGGGGCATGTCGGCGGGGTGCTGGAGTCCGATGAAGTGCATGCTTCGCGCCACGGCGTCGAAGGTTCGCAGCAGGACGTCGGTGTGCTGGCCTTCCTTGCCGAGGGCGACTTCCATGGCCAGGATGTACGCCAGGCGTAGGGGCGCGGGCTTGCGCGTCTTGCCGTTCTTTGCCGGGCGCTGGACGTTACGAATCACGCAGGCGGAAACGGCGATGGTCTTCTGGCCCCGGTGCGTGAACGTCAGCCGACGGGCGAAGCCTTCCTGCCCGGCCAGGGGCATCTTGCCGGCCTTGACCTCCTTGAGGTTGCGGAACGCCAGCGAGTCCTTCAGCGGCTCGATCAGGGAGGCCGAAACACTCTCTGCCGTGGCCTCGGGGTCCTCCACGACGTGCACGTAGACGCTGAGGCTCTGGGTGGCTTTGCGCCCCTGGATGCGGTTGGCCTGGAGAACCTGGTCGATTTCCGCCAGGGGCTGGGGCTCGAACCCCGCCGGGATCGCCAGGCGGAGCCCTGCCCAGGGATATTCCCTCGGTTCGAGCATGGTCACCGGACTGGGCTCGGCCGACCTGGCGGATACGGCGCAGGCGATCAGGCAGCTCAGGATAAAAAGGGTTGTCCGTGCTTGGTTCACGTTCGTCTCCCGGATTCGGTAATGCCTCATTGTACCTGCCTGCCCGGTTGAGATTAAAG
>CAYMAP010000159.1:0-6438 GCA_964388425.1 uncultured Planctomycetaceae bacterium | reverse complement strand
CGCCCTGACCGTCGTCCTGCTGGCCTGGGTAGTGGGCATCGTGCTCGTGATCGCGCTGCTGACCGTGCCGGTGGCCATCGCGGGCGTCTTGGTCCGCAGGCTCGGGGGCATGATGCTGGTGGCGACGCTGCTGACGGGCTGCCTGGTCCTGGCCGGTTTCGCCGCAAGCTACCAGCCGAACTGGCCCCCGGGGGCGACAATCGTGGTCCTGGCAGGCGGACTCTACCTGCTGGTCATGATCGCCCGTGCCCTGCTGAGGCGGGGACGGCAATCGTAGGCTGTGCCACACCCACAATGGACTTTTCAGACACATCGCAGGGCGTGGAGCGCGTCGCACGTCCCGCCGAACACATGGCGGACAAGCCGGGCTGTTACGTGCCGGGCTTCTTGGCGAGCATGGTCCGGATGCCCGGGACGGTGCCGCGGACGTAGTCGAAGAGGCTCCAGGCGGTGGCGAGGATAATGACGGCGGCGGTGGCGACGCGGAGCTTCTGCCACGTCGGGTCCTGGACGTGGTTGGGAATCCAGGCCAGGAAGATTACGAGGAACACGCCGATGCACTGGACGACGGCCTTGGCCTTGCCGGAGATGCGTGCGGAGGTCTTCCCACCGGTCAGGGCGTTGACGATGCGGGTGTAGGCGACGATCAGGTCCCGGCCGGCCATCACGAGGGGGACCGCGATGGTGATCCACCCGGCCAGGGCCATCGAGAAGTAGACCGTCAGTCGGCTGAGGGAGTCGATGAGCGGATCGTAGATGCCGCCGAACTCGCTGGCTGTTCCCGTAGCGCGTGCGATGCGTCCGTCGACGGTGTCGGTCAGTTCTTCCAGGGCGGCCAGGACCGCCAGCGCGACCGCCAGTTCGACGGAAATGGCGAACTCGGGGACGTCCCGGCCCCCGATGGCGACGACGGCCGCGAAAGCCGCCGCCAGAATGATCCGCAGTGTGGTGATGAGGTTGGGCAGCATGGCGATACGATACTGCACGTCCGGGGCGGTGTAAAGAGTTCTCGGGTCCTTGTGCCATCGGATGGTCCGGTCGCCGCAGGGGGGCGTCCCGCGGGATTGGCCGTTTGTTGCCGGGGTTTTCAAGAACGCCGTCGCGCCGTATACTGGACGTTGCAGCGGCAGCGTTACCAGTGGAGACAGGTCATGGCCGAGAAGCGTCCGGAGATTCGGGTCGTCATGCTCAGTGGATGGGCTGAGGACGGTCTGAACCGACTGGGCCGGGCGCTGCCCGGAGTGGGTCTGGTCTGCGTCGCCAGCGGGTACGAAGCCGCGGCGGAGCTGTTGGCTGAACCGGCCTCGGGGCTGGTGGTCGAGCTGGGCTGCCTGACCGCTCAGCACGGGGGGCTGCTGAAACTCGCACGGGAGCAGGGCGTGGAAATCCTGGGCATGGGGTCGTTCCCGCCGGGGCTTGAGGCGGACCAGCTTTCGGGAGTCCGGCTGGTCTCCGTCGACGATTTGCCGGACCTGCTGGGAGGTCTCTCGCCGGTTGCCCGTTCGACGCGGAAGCCTGCAGCATCCCCCGAATCCTCCCAGACAGCGACCCAGGCTCCGAAAAAAAACCGCACGGGCGGGTTGTACTACGTCCCGGGCGACGAACCCCGGCGCGAGGCGAGGTCATGAATCGCGACGCCACAGATTCTCTCCTGCTGCTGGAAGACGACGACCTGGGCCAGGGTCTGGTCGAGTCGCTGAAGGACTATCAGCCCACCTGTATTGCGGACCCCTACGAGGCGATTCGACGCCAGGCCGAACAACCCCACCGCGCTGTACTGCTGCCGGGGCCTCGTGATGAACTGGGCGAGCTGGCCCGCGCGATGCGGCGTCTGGGTCCCCGCAGCCGGGTGCTGGCCTGCTGTCATCCGGAGGACATTCCCACCGTCCGCCAGTTCGCCGGGGAGGACCTCGACGACGTCCTGCCCCTGCCGCTGTCGCGGGGCGAGGTGACCTGTCTGCTCCGGTCGGCCGGTTCGCAACACCCGCCTCACGTGAATCTCAACGATCTGGCCAGTCTGGTGTCGGCGACACACAAGCTCCCGCTGCTCGAACAGTGTATCGCCGATCTCGTCAGCCGACAGTTCAAACGCGAGGTGACCTGGGTCGGCGCCGAGGACCAGGCCGACGATCACGTCGTGCTGCTGCACCTGCCCGGCCAGTCCGGGCGTCGGCTGGTCGTGCGGGGCCCGGTCCCGCCCGACGAGTCACGCGACGCAGTGCTGGGCGACCTCCACCGCCTGCTGCCCACGCTTCGCGGCGTGGCCCAGCGGATCGATTCGCTGCATCGGCTGGCGATTACCGATCACCTGACGGGTGCATACAACCGGCGATACTTTTACCATCTCGTCGACCATGTGCTGCATCGCGCCCAGCGGGAAGGGTTTCGGGCGGCCCTGCTGCTGTATGACATCGACGACTTCAAGCAATATAACGACCGCTACGGACACGCCACGGGCGACGAGATTCTTCGCGACACGGCCCGGCTGATCCAGGAAATCACGCGCGACCAGGACATCGTCGCACGAATCGGTGGCGACGAGTTCGCCGTGCTGTTCTGGGATGAGGAAATCCGCTCGCCGCAGTCCGAGCCTCTCTCGGACGCCTGGGACCTCGCCGACCGCTTCCGCCAGGCCGTCGAAAGCCATCTCTTCCAGTCGCTCGGCCCCCAGGCGAAGGGTAGCCTGACGATCTCCGGCGGGTTGTCGAGCTTCCCTGAGCACGGACAGAACTGCCTGGAACTGCTCCGCCAGGCCGACCGCGCCCTGCGCTCAGCCAAGACCGAAGGCAAGAACGCCGTCCACCTCGTCGGCCAGCCGTGAGGGCGGGGTGGCATGGTCAGTGCGCAGCATGCCATGTTGCATTATCGCAGTAGGAGATCGCGGCAAAGGGCCTGCGTTACGACCTACAGAGGCGGTGGACGAGGTGAGCCAGGACGAGCCGGTTGTCGGTCTGGAGGTAGTCGATGCTCCCGCCCATGCGGTAAAAGCTCTTGCAGAAGCGCAGGTAGTACGCGGGATGGTCAGGGGGCGGTTCGCCGGTCGACCACTCCCAGCCGCCACCGTCCTGGATGTCGACGATGGCGATGTGGTGGTCAGTCAAGGCGGGCAGGCCCTGCTGGAGGCGGAGGTTGTTGGCGAGGCTGAAGGCTTTCTCGAAGACCTGCGGGCTCATGATGGCCGATCCGACCGAGAGGTAAACCCCGCCGTCGAGGTCCATGACGGTGCGGGTGAAGGCGTGGAAGTCGCGCCCGGCAGCGGCGCCGAGGGCCCCGGCGTCGAACATGGGATGGCAGGCGAAGATGTCGTAGCCGATCCCGGGATGGACGGTCATGTTCGCCCCGGCGCGGAAACAGGCGGCGGGGATGCTGACGTCTTTGTGGGAGTGGGGCATATCCAGTCGGCCGGGAGGCAGGTCCAAGCGCCGCGTCGCCGACAGCAGCCGGGCGCGGTCGGCGGCCAGAGGGTGGCCCGGGTCGTTGGCGATCTGGCGGGCGAGGTCGTCGGGGTCAGGCAGGTCGCCGCCGTCGCGTTCGATCCATCGCCCGATGCTCTGGCCGAACCCGAGATCCTCGAGCCCCCCGAGAAGCACGGCGAGATTGATGGCCCGGCCTGTTTCCTCCCAGCAGCCGAACCGTCCCACCGGTGCGTTGTCGCGGACGCTCTCGGAGGTCTTGGCGGTGTAGGCGAGTTCCCAGTCGTGGATGATGCCCGCGCCCTGCGTAGCGAGATGGGTGACCCAGCCGGTCTCGATGAGTCGGCCCAGCAGTCGCCCGCAGCCGTTCTTGACCAGGTGCGCCCCGTAGGCCAGCATGACGGGCGAGCCGTTGTTGCGGGCGTCGCGGATTCGGCTTGCGAGCTCATCGAGTTTCGGTTCGAGCGGTCCGGCCGGCGGTGGCGGGGCGTCGGGGTCGAGCATGATCTCGCCAAGGTCCAGCAGACTGGCCCGCTCGGTAAGCGAACGGGTCCGGATGTCGGCGGGATGGATGCGGTCGGCGGTCATGGCGCTCTCGTCAAGTCGATTTCGATTGTCCCAGGGCCGAAGGGTGGATGTCCTGGGACGTGCAAAGAAACAATCTCAAAAGGTGTAGCTCAGCCGCCCCGGCTGAGGTTGGAACCTATAGAATACTGGCGATTCCCTCAGAACCACCAAGGACGCGGTGGCAGGACTATTTTGAGGACGTAACTCGATTGTTTTTGTTGACGAATCGCTCTGCTTTTTCATTCCTTCGATTTTTGAGGGAGGCGTCAATATTGGTCTGGCAAAGAATGTTCACAGCCGAGGGCGACCGTACCGCACGATCCATGGCTTTTCGAACAGAGCTACTTCGCAGAGTCGCAGGTTGCGTCCCCATGTTTTACCGTATTTCCCCCGGGCCTGCCCGGGGCTAGGGTTGATGCGTCACGGCAGGAGGCTCGGCGGTACGCCGCCAGGTCGCGTGGTCGGTGGTTTGTCGGTTCGGGCTTCGGGGGGCACTTCCAGCAGCGAGGCCGGCTGGCGGGCGGCCTTGGCGGTCGTCGCCTCGCGGGCGTCGAGGATTTTCTGTTTCAGGTCGGCTACGTCGGGTCGATTGTGACCGAGCCGTTCCAGCCGATCCATGCACTGCAGGGCTTTCTCATGTTGATCGGCGAGGTAGTAGCTTCGTGCGGCGAAGAACATCGCTTCGGGAGCAGCGGGGGGGTAGCTTGCCGCGGCGAGGTAGAGTTCCGCGGCCTGCTCATACTGCCGCAGGGCCATGTGCGCCCGCGCGAGCTGGGCCTGGACGGCCGGCCTCTGGGTCCCCCGGGCCAGTTCGAGTGCATGCCGCAGGGAGACGACAGCTTCGTCGGTTCGCCCGAGGTGCCGCTGGACATTGCCCAGCAGGACCCAGGCCTTGATGTTGTCGGGCTGGCCCCGCGTGGCCCGCAGGAGGTGCCGTTCCGCCTCGTCAAACCGGTCTTTGCGGTAAGCCAGCTCGCCCAGGGCCAGATCGGTCATGGGGTCGTCGGCCCCGGCATCGCGGGCCTTGCGGAGATAGGTCCCGGCCTGTTGCTCGTTGCCCTGCTGCAGCAGCCAGAGCCCGTAGCCGGCCCAGATTCGCGGCCCGGCATGGTTCTGTTCGGCGGCTCGTCGGAACCAGCTCGAGGGGTCCCTTCCCTCCCGCTGGGCGATGAGTCCCCGCAGCCAGAGAGCGGGGGGGGCGTCGGCCTCGAGGGCGAGCATCTCCTCGACGACCTCGCGGGCGCGGTCGGCCTGACCGGTGTAGAGGAGGGTTTCGGCCAGCACGGGCCGAACCGTGCGGTCGTCGGGGTGGTCGGCGATGAAGTTGCGCATCAGTTCCACCGCCAGGGCGGACTGTCCGTCGTCGAGCATCTGCCGGACTCGCCGGAGGGTCTGCTGGGCCGGCGGGAGCGAGCGGACCTGGCCGGCGTTTTGCGAGACCGGCGGGAGGGAGAGCAGATACACCAGGACCCCGGCGATGCCGACTCCGGCGAGGGTGAGGACAAGGGTCCGCCGGGTTCGGGAGGTTCCTGCGGGTTGGGTCGCATCGGGCTGGTCGGGGGTCCGGGGCATGGTCTCACTTCCCATCGACGGGTCCGAGCAGGTCGTTGACCGCTTCGGCCACGTCGGCTTGTCGCATGAAGGCCTCGCCGACGAGGACGGCCCGGACGCCGGCCGACGCCAGCCGGGCAATGTCCGCCGGCGTTTTGATGCCGCTCTCGGAGACGATGGGCACCTCGCCGGCCAGTTCCATCAGCCGAAGTGTCGTTCCCAGGTCCGCCGTGAAGGTCGTCAGGTCGCGGTTGTTGATGCCCAGGACGCTGAAGCCCTCCCGCGGGAAGCCGATCATCGAGCGCATTTGGAGCACTTCCTCGGGGCTGTGGACTTCCAGCAGGACGGTCATGTGCAGCTCGGCTGCGAGGATCATCAGGTCGCTGAGGTGCCCGACGGGCAGGGCCGAGGCGATGAGGAGGACGGCGTCAGCTCCGGCGGCGCGAGCCTGGTAGAGTTGGGCCTCATCGATGAGGAAATCCTTCCGCAACAGCGGCAGGTCGACGGCCGACCGCACCCGCCGGAGGTACTCCAGCGAACCCTGAAAATAGGTTTCGTCGGTCAGGACGCTGAGTGCGTCGGCGTGGGCGTCGGCGTAGTTGCGGGCCAGGGCGACGGGATCGAACTCCTGGCGGATGACCCCGGCCGACGGCGAGGCCTTCTTGATTTCGGCGATGAGGTTGACCGGCCGATCGCCCGGACGCGTCACGGCGGTGAAGAAATTCCGTGCCGGGGGGGCGTCGTGGGCGGCGCGTTGCAGCGCAGCAAGACCCCCGCCGGCACGCATCGCGGCGACTTCCTGGCGCTTGGTCGCGAGAATCTTCTGCAGTATGTCCGCCGGCATTGGGTTATACTCACCGCCCCGGACGGATCACCGTACCCGCCCGCCGGGCGGAAAGTCAACCGA
>CAYMAP010000158.1:0-6473 GCA_964388425.1 uncultured Planctomycetaceae bacterium | reverse complement strand
CATAACTTCCTGCTGAATCCAAAGGGACCTGTCGTGTGCGGACTGGCCGGGGAATTCTGCTTCCAGGACCGGGCGGACCTTCGCCGCGTCGAGTCCATGTCGCAGACCCTCCGCCACCGCGGACCGGACGAGGGGGGAAGCTGGCTCAGCCCCGACGGGCGATGCGCACTGGCCTTGCGAAGACTCAACGTCATCGACCCGGAACTCTCACACCAGCCCATGACCACCCCCGAGGGACAGCGGGCCTTGGCCTTCAACGGGGAACTCTACAACTTCCGCCAGCTCCGCGACGAACTGCCCCAAACCCCGGCAGGCTACCGGACCCGGGGCGACACCGAAGTCCTGCTACAGTCCCTCGCGACCCACGGAACCAGGGGCCTGGACCGGCTCGCAGGCATGTTCGCCCTGGCATACTACGACGCCGAGGCGGGCCGACTCCTCCTGGCCCGAGACCGCCTCGGCCAAAAGCCCCTCTGGTACAGCCTGCTTCCCGACCGGATCGTCTTCGCCTCCGAACCCAAAGCCCTCCTCAAACATCCACACGTTGACAAAACTCCGGACAAACTGAGCTTAAGCCGCTATCTAGCGGTAGGATACATCGATTCGCCCGGATCGGCCTGGCAGGGGGTTCACAAGCTGCCGCCCGCCTCGGTTCTCGTTCACACCGGCCGATCGTGCGAAATCAGCCGATACTGGCAGCCCGCACCGCAGACTGCCGAACCGCAAGCGTCCGCCGAGGAGTGGATCGAACGCGTCCGGGAGACACTCACCGCGTCCGTCCGCCAACGGCTCATCGCCGACGTGCCCCTCGGGGCGCTGCTCAGCGGCGGGGTCGACTCAGCCGTCGTCGTCGCGCTGATGACGCAACAGGCCGGTCGGACCGGCGGGGTCCGCACCTTCCCCGCCGGGTTCGACGAGCCGGCCTATGACGAACGTCCCCAAGCCGATCACGTTGCTCGCCACCTCGGAACCGACCACACCAATCTGCTCGTCACCCCCGAGCCGGCCGACATGCTGGACTTCGTCGTCCGCCAGTATGACGAACCCTTTGCCGACTCCTCGGCCTTTCCGACCTGGCTGATCTGCAAGGCCACCCGGCAGCACGTCACCGTCGCCCTGACCGGCGACGGAGGCGACGAAGTCTTCGGCGGCTACGACCGCTACCGGGCCATGCTCGCCACCCAACAGATGGGCCCGGCCCAATACACCGCCTGGCGACTCGTCGGTCGACTGCTCAGGCCCCTGGCCCCGCTCGACGAACGTGCCCTGCTCCGGCGGATCGTCCGCTTCGCCGACGCCCTCCACCTGCCGCCCGCCCTGCAGTACCTCCGGTACCGCCAGCTCTTCGACCCGGCCGACCTGCCCCGGCTGCTGACTGACGACGCCCTCGACGCCCTCGATCCCGACGAACCCGCCCGGGAATTCGCCGACCGGTTCAGCCAATGCGACGCCGACTCCGAAGTCACCCGCGCCCGCCTGCACGACCTGGCAAGCTACCTTCCCGGCGACGTGCTGACCAAAACCGATATCGCTTCGATGGCCTGCTCGCTGGAACTCCGCTCGCCCCTTCTGGACCACCGCGTCGTCCAGGTCGGCCTGGACCTGCCCGAGACGCTCGTCACGACCCGCAGGCGGGGAAAAATCGCACTCCAACGAGCCTTCTGCCACCTTCTGCCACCCGACGTCTTCACCCGTCGAAAACGCGGCTTCGGCGTCCCCCTGGGCCGTTGGCTGAGAACCGACCTCAAACAAACCATGCTCGACGTCCTGACCGACCCGTCCGTCCGCCAGGTCGGCCTGCTCCGCCCCGAAGCCCTCCAGGGCCTGGTCAACGACCACCTCTCCGGACGCGCCGACCACAGCCATCGCCTCTGGGCACTGATGGTCCTCTGCCGTTGGCTCCAAAGGCAGTGATGACGAATTCGCATCGCACGTGCAACGGTGAGGCAAAAGGAAGGGCACCACGGCGAGGGGGCCGGTAGTTGAGGCACGTTCTTGGCCGGCCGATCAGTGGCCGTCGGGTGGTTCGGCACGATGGTGGAGTACAGGTGCGTTCGAATCCGTCGAGGCTTCGCGACATAGACCCTCCCACGCGGACGTTATTCTTTCACGCGCTGGATGTTCGCTCCGAGGGCGTTGAGTTTTTCTTCGATGCGATCGTAGCCTCGGTCGATGTGGTAGACCCGCCGGACTTCGCTCGTGCCGCGCGCGACGAGACCGGCCAGCACCAAAGCAGCCGAGGCCCGCAGGTCGCTGGCCATCACCGGCGCTCCGATGAGTTCCTTCACGCCGGTGACGATGGCGGTGGGACCTTCCTTGCGGATGTCGGCGCCCATGCGGAGCAGTTCGGGCACGTGCATGAAGCGGTCGGGGAAGATTTTCTCCGTGATCGCGCTGTTTCCATCGGCCAGGCAAAGCAGGGTCAGCAGTTGCGCCTGGAGGTCCGTGGGGAACCCCGGGTAGGGCTGGGTCGTCACGTCGACCGGCAGGAGCCTGCGGGCCGTGGCGACCTCGACGTCGTCGGCCCCGCTGCGTTCGACATGCACGCCGACCTCGCGGAGTTTGTCCACGACGGCCATCAGGTGATCGAGTCGGCAGTTCTCGACGGTCACGTCGCCGTTGGTGACGGCTGCGGCGAAGATGAACGTGCCGGCCTCGATCCGGTCGGGGATCACCCGGTGCTCGCACCCGACCAGCGACTCGACGCCCTCGATGGTGACCCGGGGCGTGCCGGCTCCGCGGATGTTCGCGCCGCAGGCGCTGAGGTAGTCGGCCAGGTCGGCGATTTCCGGCTCGCAGGCCGCCGACTCGATGACCGTCGTGCCCTCGGCGAGGGTGGCCGCGGCCAGGACGTTCGCCGTGCCCAGCACGGTCGAGCCGAACGGCCCGCCGAGGAAAATCTCCGTGCCCTTCAGACGGTCGGCGCGGGCGACGATGTCCCCGCCGTCCAGTTCGATCGACGCCCCCAGCGCTCGCAGCCCGCGGAGATGCAGGTCGATCGGGCGCGGGCCGATCGCACAGCCCCCGGGCATGGCCACCCGCGCGAAGCGGCGCTTCGCCAGCATCGGACCCAGCACGCAGATGCTCGCTCGCATCTTCCGCACCCGGTCGTACCGCGCATGGCTCTGCGCGGGGTCGCGGCTCTCCAGGCGGAGGCTGCCGGCCGGGTCCCCAGGCGAGACGTCCACGCCCAGTTCCCCCAGCAGGTCGGTCATGGCGGAAATATCCGCCAGCTCCGGCACATCGCGGAGCGTGGTGGGCCCGTCGGTCAGCAGGGATGCGGCGAGGATCGGCAGGGCGGCGTTCTTCGCGCCGCCCGTCCGCACCGTTCCCTTCAGCCGAACCTGACCGTCAATCACGAATTTGTCCATGCCTCTCTCCTGGAACCCGGGGTGTGCCCGGAGCATACCGCGCCGCTGCGAGGGATGCCAAACCCGTGATGCCGGATTCGACAAACCGCCAGGATGAGAACCTGTATGAAAGACTGGCATGGCCGTCTCGGCCATGCCTGTCACGGGCATCCTGCCCGTCCAGCGGGCCGGCGGCGCAGGGCCAGGATGACCCTGCCCCCCATCGATCTGTCATGGGGCATTCGTCATCCGACATTTGCCCGTATGCCCGATCAGTCCCCGCCCGTTTTGATGGGGCGTCCCGCACGGTCGGTAAGCCGACAGAAAAAGCCCCACGCGCCGGTGTCGGTGTCGACGGCGCGGATCAGTAGGACGTTGCGCCCTTTGTGCAACGTCAGGCTCTCCACGGAGTCCTGGTCCCAGCGGGCCTTGCGGGGGTCGGTGCGGACCTTCAGCACCCGTCGGCCGTTGAGGTAGATTTCGACCGGGCCGGTCGTGCCGATCCGCAGCTCGCAGCCGACCATTTCCTCCGGGCTCATCAACCACGCCGCGGCCAGTCCCGCCTGCCCGCTCTCCCGCCCGAGCGCCTCACCAAGGTCGACCCACCCCGTCGGCCTGCTCGCCGCCCGGACGGGCCGCCAGTCGCGCACCCGCCCCGCCAGCTCGCCCGTTCCGTCCGCGTCAGACAGTTCGACCTTGGCCAGGGCGTCGGCGTCGAGGGGACCCAGCAGGTTCCATCGTGTCACGAAATCCCTCCCCGTCAGCAGCGGGCTGGTCCGCTCCGACGGCGGCACGAGAGGGTTGGCCGGATCGGGGCCGACGGACGTCTCGGTCGTTTCCTCCGGAGCATTCGCCTGTTGACCTCCGCCCGGGTCTTGCCCGGGCGTTTCGAGGACGGCGGAGTATTCCAGTTCTTCCGGCGGGGGCACTTCGGGGGGATCGGCGGGCGCTGTCCGCTGTGGTGTCGGCTTGCCGCAACCGCCCAGCACCAGTCCAACCGTCCCCAGCAGCACCAGCCAGGGCCGGACGTTCGTTGGCGTTTTTGAAGGATTCATGGCAACCCATTATACACCCGAGGCCGAAACTTCTTGTGGGCAACGTGAGTTACCCGTAAGATTCACGCCTTCATAAAGGAACGGCTGTGACCAACCCACTGATTCATCCGGTGTTCTTCGGGCCCAACCGCGTGAGAAGGCCTTACGTCGGGGGATCGCTGCTGAGCGAATTTCTCGACCACCACGCGGGAGAAGACGACCACTACCCGGAGGACTGGCTGGCCTCGCTCCTGCCTGCCGACGATGCCGAGGAAGGCTACGCCACGGTCATGGACGAGCACGGCCGACTGGTCGGCACGTTCCTCGATACCCTCCACCGTCACGCCGAGAGCCTGCTCGGTTCGGAACACATGCTGGTCTACGGGCCTGAGCTCGGTTTCGCCGCCCGCCTGATGGACCCGGCTGAACCGTTCCTGATCGAGGGCCAAGAACAGACCGAAGCCTGGTGCGTCCTGCGAACGCGCGAGGACCAGATCGGTCAGCCCGCCTTCGCAGCCGGCCTCCGCGGAGAAGCGTCGCCGGACGGCGTCGACCAGGCCCGCGCCGAAGGGGAACTGTCCCTGGTAACCGAAATGCTCCAGCCCGTCACCGCCCAGCCAGGCGAGGCCTTTCTGCTCCCGGCCGGCCTGCCGCGGTGCCTGCTGCCCGGCTCGCTGACGCTGCGGGTCGAGCCGACCCTCGCCGGCAACCCTGAAGCCGAACCACACGCCGAGGCGACCGGCCCCGTCCGCATCGAACCCAACGCCCTCCGGCGAAGCGACGAGGGGCAAGTCAGCGAACTCATCAGCCCCCTGATGACCACCGGCTGGGCGATGCATCGACTGGACGTGCTCGGCCGGATGCAGTATCAGCCCGACACGCCTTTCGCGATGCACCTGTGCATCGAGGGCGAGGGTCGCATGAGCTGGCCGGCCGGTACGGTCGAACTCTCCGCCGGACGCGTCTTCCTCCAGCCGTTCGGCGTGCCCTGGCTGGAGTTCCTCGCCTACGGCCGAGTGAGCCTGCTGACCCTCCTGCCGCCGGCGACGCTCTGAAGGCATCCCAGCCGACTCCGGCGGAGCCGGGAGGGTGAGTGCTTGCCCCGCGCGGCTTCTCAGCCGGGGCGTCTGAGCTACTCCCCGGGGGGACTGACGAAAAAACGTCTGTCGGCGAATTCAGTCCGGCGTCCTCCCGGTGTGCAGGGCCGTCGTCAGTTCCTCGTAACAATATTCCAGGCCGTGCCTGCGGTGGAGTTCGACAAGGGCGTGGTGGAACCGTTCGTAGAACGCCTGCTGATCGACGGGGGGCAAGCCCCGGCAGAAGTAGACCCGGCAGCCCAGGGGGCGACGGTCGCGGGCCGTGCAGGTGCCCGCGACCTGGTACGGGCACCGCATCGGCTCGGGGGCACCGGGCGGAGGTTGCTCGGCCAACAGTTCCAGTTCCGCCGGCGTGACGTACAATCGATGCCCCGCCCGCTGGAAGTCGCAGCAGAACCCGCAGGCTTGGCAGGAGGGGGCGAAACGTTCCAGCGCTTCCTCAGCGTCGCGGAGAATCGCCCGCAACGCCGACCGCCAGGCTGTCGCGGCCGGGGTCATTCCCGCGTCGACCGCGCCCGGCGGAGAATCTCCTCCGGCGAAACGACCGTCCCGCGATTGATCCCCGGGCACCGCCGGGCGGCTGCGGACCAGCTCTCCGGACTGGCGAGGTTGCTCTCCCAGAACGGCCAGGTCCGGCACTGCGTGGGGCGGGCGGGGTAGATTCGACATCGGCCGTCAGCCAGGAACACGCAGTCCCGCCCGGGGCGTTTCTCGACCAGGCTCTGCCGTTTGCCCACCTTGCGGACGTACTGCTTGCGAAAGGCCTTCTCGGACATCCGGAGGCACTTCGCCATCGCGGCGATCTCCTCGTCCCCCGCCCAGACGTACCCCTCCTCGGGCCCGGCGCAACATCGCCCGCACGCGACGCACTCGAACGCCAGCCCCGCCACGTACCACGGAGGGGCGTCCGTCAATCTGGAATACAGACCCATGGTCGTGTTATACCACACGCCGCCGCACACGGACAAAGACGAATGGCCTTAACGTCGCCG
>CAYMAP010000157.1:0-6554 GCA_964388425.1 uncultured Planctomycetaceae bacterium | reverse complement strand
CAGCAAGCAAAGTCTCGGCGCGATCTCGCAAATCGAATGTTTCAAGGTACCCTTGATACTGGATTGGAAAGGGCGACGGCATGACGACCCATCGGACGATGCGTTGTATTCTGGGGATCCTGGTCGGGGGTGGGGCAATCGGTTGTGGCGGCAAATCCACGCCGACTCCGTCCCCGCCAATCGTGCAGGTTACGCAATCCGTTCAACAGAAGGTCGCCAACGACGCGATCTTCACGGGGAATCTCGCTGCGATGAATTCGGTCGACCTCCGTGCGCGGGTGCGCGGATTTCTCAAGGAAGTGAAGTTCAAGGACGGCCAGGAGGTTTCCCAGGGCAAGGAGCTGTTTGTCATCGAACAGGGGCCCTACAAGACGGCCATGGACCAGGCACGGGCGGAACTGGACCGGGCCAAGGCGGCGGCGACCCAGGCGAAACAAGTCTACGAGCGGTACAAGAAGTCCTTCGAGCAGAAGGTCGCGACCGAGACCGAACTGATCGACGCCCGGGCCAAGCGCGACGAAACCCACGCGCAGGTTGCGGCGGCCCAGGCGGCGATGGAGACCGCGAAGATCAATCTGGGCTACACCACCATCGCCGCGCCCATCGCCGGTCGGCTCAGCCGACGCTTCGTGGACATCGGAAACCTCGTCGGCGACGGGCAGGCGACGCTGCTGGCCAACCTCGTTCAGGTCGACCCGGTGTACGTCTATTTCCACGTCTCGGAGAAGGTCCTGCTGGAGTACATGAACCGTCACGGGCATACCGCCGACGAGATCAAGCCCGGGCAGGATTCCGTGCCGGCCCGGCTGGGGCTCTCCGACGAGAAGGGCTTCCCCCACCAGGGCGTGATCGACTACATCGACAACACCGTCGATCCCACGACGGGCACCATTCGCGTCCGGGGCGAGTTTCCCAACCCCGACCGCGATCTCGTTCCGGGCCTGTTCGCGCGGGTCCGCATCGAACTCGGCAAGCCCGAGTCCGCCCTGCTGATCCCCGAGCGCTGCATCAGCCGAAGCCAGCAAGGCAGCTTCGTCTACGTCGTCGACGACGACCAGACGGTTCGCCAGCAGCTCGTCTCGACCGGGCGGAAGGTAGGCTCGCTGCGGGTGATCGAAACCGGCCTGAAGGCGACAGACACCGTCGTCGTCGAGGGCCTGCTACGCATCCGACCCGGCGTGAAGGTCCAGGCCGAACCCTACCAGAACAAGGCGTCACCGACGAGCCGGCCCACGACACAGTCGGCCAGCCAACCCGACCAGGCCCCGGGCCAGGGGGGCTGAGCCGTGTTCAGCAAATTCTTCATCCATCGACCGGTCTTCGCCGGCGTGGTCTCGATCGTGATCGTCCTGGGCGGGGTGGTGACGATGACCCAACTGCCCATCGCCCTGTACCCGCAGATCACGCCCCCGACCGTCCAGGTCTCGGCGAGCTATCCCGGGGCGGATTCGACCGTCGTTTCCGAAACCGTCGCCCAGATCATCGAAGAGCAGGTCAACGGCGTGGAGGGCATGCTGTACATGTCCAGCGTCTGCGGCAACGACGGGAGCTATTCCCTGACGGTCACCTTCGAGGTCGGAACCGACCTGGACATGGCGACGGTGCTCGTGCAGAACCGCGTCGCCATCGCCGAACCCCGCCTGCCCGAGGAAGTCCGCCGACAGGGCGTGACGACCAAGAAACGCTCGACCGATTTCGTCGTCCTC
The DNA here is from genome assembly GCA_964388425.1 of uncultured Planctomycetaceae bacterium. Taxonomy (GTDB): domain Bacteria; phylum Planctomycetota; class Phycisphaerae; order SM23-33; family SM23-33; genus CAYMAP01. The sequence goes on along the minus strand of CAYMAP010000157.1, from coordinate 4,848 downwards.
TTCAACCTGTACTCGCCCGGGGGCAAGTACGACGACCTGTTCCTGGGTAACTACGCATCGATCCATCTGCAGGACCGGCTTTCCCGCGTCGACGGCGTGGGCGAGGTGTCTATCCTCGGCGGCTCGGCGTACAGCATGCGCATCTGGCTGAACCCCGAGAAGCTCAAGGGGCTGAATCTCACGACCGCCGACGTCCTCGACGTCATCAAGGAACAGAACGTCCAGGTCGCGGCCGGGGAAATCGGCCAGCCCCCCGCCCCGCCGGGCCAGGAGTTTCAGTATACCGTCACGACGATGGGCCGGCTCAGCGACCCGGAACAGTTCGGCCACATCGTTCTGAAGACCGCTTCGGAAGGTCGCATCACCCGGCTGCAAGACGTCGCGCGGATCGAACTCGGCGCGCAGTCGGCCAATACCTTTTCGCAACTGAACGGCCAGCCCACCGCCGCCATCGCGATCTACCAGATACCCGGGGGCAACGCGCTGAACATCTCCCGCGACTGCCGAGCCGCCATGGAGGACCTGGCCCGGGACTTCCCCGACGACCTGGCCTACAAGACCACGTTCGACTCGTCCTGGTTCGTCAACGCCTCGATCCGAGAGATCGTCACCACCCTCGTCATCGCCGTCACCCTCGTCGTCCTGGTCGTGTTCCTCTTCCTGCAGGACTGGCGTGCGGCGATGGTGCCGGCTGTCGCGATTCCCGTCTCCCTGATCGGGACGTTCATTTTCATGGTCCCGTTGGGGTTTTCGATCAATATCCTGACGATGTTCGGGTTGGTACTGGCCATCGGGATCGTCGTCGACGACGCGATCGTGGTCGTCGAGAACTGCTCGCGGAAGGTCGAGGAGGGCAAGGACGCGCGCACCGCTGCCGTCGAGGCCATGAACGAAATCACCGGCGCGGTCATCGCCACCACGCTCGTCCTGCTGGCCGTCTTCGTGCCCACCGGATTCATGGGCGGGATTACGGGGCGGCTCTACCAGCAGTTCGCCCTGACGATTTCCGTCTCGGTCTGCATCAGCACGCTCAACGCGCTGACGCTGAGTCCGGCGCTGTGCGGGCTGCTGCTCCGCCCGAAGGCCGGGCAGAAGAAAAACCTCTTTTTCCGCGGGTTCAACAGGGTTTTCGAGATCAGCGAAACCCTCTATGGTCGGGTGGTTGCCAAGCTGATCCGCCGGGGGCTGATCGTGAGCGTCCTGTTCGTGGGGCTGCTGGCGGGGACCTACTTCGGCTTTACCGCCCTGCCCAGCGGCTTCATGCCCACTGAAGACCAGGGCTACCTCGTCGTCAGCGCCCAGCTTCCGGACGCAGCCTCGCTGCAGCGGACCCGGCAGATGTCCGCGAAAGTCAACGCCATCCTCCAAGATACCCCCGGCATGAGCAATTACGTCTCGATCGGGGGCTACTCAATGCTCGACGGGGTCGTCGTTTCCAACAACGCCTCCTTCGTCGCCGTCCTGGAGCGTTGGGACGACCGGACGAAACCCAGCGAGCAGCTTGAGGCGATCCTGACGCATCTCCGGCAAGCCTTCTCGACGGAGGTTCCCGAGGCGAGCGTGGTGGCCTTCCCGCCACCATCCATTCCGGGCCTGGGGGCCACCGGCGGGTTCCAGATGATGGTCGAAAACCGCACCGGCTCGGACCTCCAGACCCTCCAGTCCGTCACCCAAAACATCGTCCAGAAGGGGCAAAAGGAACCCGAGGTCACCAGCCTGTACAGCAGCTTCCGCGCCACGGTGCCCCGGCTGCATCTGGACATCGACCGTACGAAGGTCAAGATGCTCGGCGTGTCCTTCAATGACCTGTTCAGCACGCTGCAGACCGCGCTGGGCTCGAGCTACGTCAACGACTTCAACAAGTTCGGCAAGACCTACCAGGTCCGCGTCCAGGCCGAGCCGGAGTATCGCTACGAGCCGGAGCAGATCGGCGAGCTGCAGGTCCGCAACGCCGACGGCAACATGCTGCCGATCCGCACCCTCGTGGACGTCGAAGAGTCCTTCGGCCCGCAGATCCTGTCGCGCTACAACCTCTACCCCGCCGCCGCCATTTCCGGCGAGGCGGGCCAGGGCCACTCAACCGGGCAGGCCATGACCGCGATGGAGGATCTGTTCAAGAACAACTCCCCGCCGTCCATGGGCTTCGAGTGGACGGGGATGGCGTACCAGCAGATTCTCGCCGGTCAGGCCGCACCGCTGATCCTCGCCCTGGCGGTGGTGATGGTGTACCTGTTTCTGTCCGCCCAGTACGAGAGTTTCCTGATTCCGCTGGCGGTGATCCTCTCGGTGCCGTTCGCGATCCTCGGAGCCGCCGCCGCCACCGCCGTCCGCGCCATGGACAACAACATCTACACGCAGATCGGCGTGGTGCTGCTGATCGGACTGGCGAGCAAGTCGGCCATCCTGATCGTCGAGTTCGCCCGAACCCGCCGGGCCCAGGGCGAGGACCGCTTCACCGCGGTGAGGGAGGCGTCCCGGCTGCGGTTCCGCGCGATCCTCATGACCGCCTTCAGCGACATTCTGGGCTGGTTCCCGCTCGTCATCGCCGCCGGCGCTGGCGCCGCCAGCAGGCAGGCCCTCGGGACGGCCGTCTTCGGCGGGATGATCGCCGCCACCGTCATCGGGCTGCTGTTCATCCCCGTGCTCTACGTCCTTGTCCAGGGGCTCATCGACCGTCTCTCGCGCAAAGCCGCCGATTCTGGCCACACCGGCCAGCCCGGGGATTCCTGATACAGCCCAGCAACAGGGACCAGGTCAACCCGGCGTTGCTCGGCACAATCGGTCAGGCAGGACACTCAGCGGCACGCTCGGCCGGCCGAGGCGAACGTCGGATTTCGCCCGGCCGTGGTAGTCGCTGCCGCCCGTGACGGCCAGGCCGAACCGTCGCGCGAGGTCCAGGTACAGTCGCGTCTGTTGCGGCGAGTGGTCGGAGTGGTAGCACTCGATGCCTTCCAGTCCGTCGTCGATGAGGTTGCGTAGGACGCGTTGCAGTTCGGCTGCGTTGCGGGTCTGGAGTTGCGGCGGGTGGGCCAGCACCGCCAGTCCCCCGGCGTCGCGGATGGCGGCGATGGCCTGGCGCGGAGGTGTGCGTTCCTTGTCCACGTAGGCTGGGGCTCCGGCGCCGATGTACCGGTCCATGGCCTCCTTCGGGTTGCGGGCGAGTCCCCGTTCGATCATCGCCCTTGCGATATGCATTCGGCTGACGACGCGGGTCTGCGGCGAGCGGTCGCCCGGCACGCAGGCCAGAACGTCCTTCATGTCCAGGTCGATGCCCAGTCCACGGAGGCGATCGAGGATTTTCGGGTTGCGCTGCTCGCGGGCCCGGCGCAGGCGAGCGGTCAGATCGACCACCGACGCCCCGGCCGGGTCGATGCCCAGGCCCAGGAGGTGCAACGTTCCGCGGGGGTAGACCGCCGAGACCTCGATGCCCGGAATGAAGTGCAACTCCGGGTACAGCGAAGCTCGGTCCGCAGCTTCGGACAGGCCGGCGAGGGTGTCGTGGTCCGTCAGGGCGAGCGCCGCCAACTGCTTCTGCTCGGCCAGGTCGACGAGGTCAGCCGGCGCGGTCGACCCGTCCGAGGCCGTGCTGTGCGTGTGAAGGTCCGCGAACCGCCTCATGTCATTCGGTGATGTGTTCGAACAGGACGCTGGAGAGGTACCGCTCGCCGAAGCTGGGGATGATGGCGACGAGGGTCTTGCCCTCGCTGTCGGGACGGGCGGCGAGTTCGGCGGCGGCTTTCAGGGCCGCCCCGCTCGATATGCCCACGAACAGCGCTTCTTCCTTCGCAGCCCGGCGGGCCCAGGCGATGGCGTCTTCGTCGTCGACCCGGATGATCTCGTCGATCAGGTCGGCATCGAGTACCTCCGGAACGAAGCCCGCGCCGATGCCCTGGATTTTGTGCGGGCCGGGCTCGGGGTCCCGCCCGTCGCGGACCTGGCTGAGCACGGGGCTGGCCGTCGGTTCGACGGCGACGACGCGCAGGTCGGGCTTGCGCTCTTTTAGGACACTGCCCACGCCCGTGATCGTCCCGCCCGTGCCGACCCCGGCGACGAGGACGTCGACGTTCCCGTCCGTATCGTTCCAGATTTCCTCGGCGGTGGTCCGGCGGTGAATCTCCGGGTTGGCGGGGTTGTTGAACTGCTGGGGCATGAAGGCGTTGTCCATGGAGTCGGCCAGTTCGGTGGCCTTGTCGATCGCGCCCTTCATGCCACCTTCCGCCGGCGTCAACACCAGTTCCGCACCCAGGGCGCGGAGGACCTTTCGGCGTTCGAGACTCATCGACTCCGGCATGGTCAGCAGGCAGTGGTACCCGCGGGCTGCGCAGACCATGGCCAGCGCGATGCCCGTGTTGCCGCTGGTCGGCTCGACCAGGACGGTCTTGCCGGGCGTCATCCTGCCTTGCCGTTCAGCCGCCTCGATCATCGACAGCCCGATGCGGTCCTTGATTGAGGACATCGGGTTGAAACTCTCGAGCTTGGCCAGCACGGTCGCGTTGCCCGTGATGATCTTGCGGACGCGGACGAGGGGCGTGTTGCCGATGGTCTGGGTGATGTCGTCGTAAATCCGGGCCATGATAGTCCTTCCTAGGCTTTGTTTGAAAAGTCCATTGTGTGTGGCACAGCCGCCCTCGGCTGTGCATGTGCTTGGCAAACGGGCCCAAAACAGCAAGGACTCTCAGCCGGGGCGGTTCGACCAGATCACCGCTGAACGGCTGAGCCGCACGTTTCAAACAAGACGCCTCCCTCAGAACTGCCAGGAACACGCTGGGAGGACCGTTTTGGGGATGTCACTCGAGGGCACCTTGAAACATTGGATTCACGACATTGCTTGATCTTGTTGCCCGCTGC
>CAYMAP010000156.1:0-6577 GCA_964388425.1 uncultured Planctomycetaceae bacterium | reverse complement strand
TCTTTGCGTTGACGAATCGCCCTGATGTTCCGTTCCGTCGACGTTTGAGGGGCGCGTCATTATAGACCTCCGTGCCCTGCGACGCACGCCGGAAGTTGTCCGCCCCGGATAGAGGGAGGCGGGCCATCGAACGAAGCCGCCGTATCGCTACCGGTCGGATAGGCGCGTCAGATCAGCGTTGGGAGTGGCGGATCATCGGCTATCGGGTTTGGACGGGAAGCGTCGTCGCTGGAAGGTCTTCTGACCTTTCTCGTCGCTGAGTCGAAGTTGCGTCGGCGCGATCGTCTCCAGTTGAAAGGTCAACAGCCCGCCGGTGTCCGTGCGGAGTCGCAGTTGCTTGCCGGCCCGGCGGAGCGTGCCGGCGTAGATTTCCTGTCCGCCGGAGGTGTAGATGACGTAGCTGGCTTTGCCGTCGGGTTTGACGGTGAGGTTGATCTGTTGTTCCGGTCCGTGGTAGCTCCATGTGCCGATGAGTTGTTTTTCGACGGGCTGGTCAGTGTCGGCCGTGGGGGGAAGGGGCGGGACACGCGGGGCTCCGCTGTTTCGTGCGGGTCGGGTTCGTGGGGTAGGCGGCTTGGGAAAGCGAGGCTGGCCGGAGTTTTCCAACGGTCGGTTCCCGCCGGGGTAGACCGTGGTGACGGGGCTGGTGCGGAACCGCAGCAGGGCCGGCGGCATGGGCTGTTTGCCCGCAGCCGAGCGGAAGCCCTGGTCGGATCGGCTGTTGAGCTGGATGGCGTACTGCGTGTCGGGCTGGAGCTGTCCGAGCCGGATTTCGCAGACCGTCGGGCTGATCCACGGGTTGGCGTCGGGGTTGGCGATCGGCGGGATCGTGCCGGCCTTGGCCGGGGGAATCCAGTACGTCCAGCTCGAGGTGTCCATGGGGCGGTCGAAGACAATCCTCCAGCGCGTCGTCTCAACCGAGACGCCGCCTGCCCCGTCGGCGGGCCTGGCAGTGGCGACCCAGCCCCGGCCGGGCATGGGCGCGGTGTCCGGTTTCTCGTCCCGGCCACAACCGGTCGGCCACGCCAGACCGGCCAGCAGCAATCCGACCGCCAGGGCCGATCGCCGGTTCCGACGAATACGAGCGTAGAAAACAGCGTGCGTGCGAAGCACCCTCCCTCTCGTAACATCACTTTGGCATTGGGCATTCGACATGGGACACTCGTCACTTGTTCTGGGCTTCGAGGATCTGCTGGATTTCGTTGCAGTCTTTGTCGCCTCGTCCGGAGAGGTTGACCAGCAGGATGTTCTCGGGTTTGAGGCGGGGTGCGAGTTTGACGGCGTGGGCGACGGCGTGGGCGCTTTCCAGGGCCGGGATGATGCCTTCGGTCCGGCTGAGGGTCAGGACGGCCTGGAGGGCCTCGTCGTCGGTGGCGAAGGTGAACTGGACCCGGCCGGCGTCTTTCCATTTCGCCAGTTCCGGCCCCACGCCGGGGTAGTCCAGCCCGGCTGAGACGCTGTGGACGGGCGCGGTTTGCCCGTCGGGGTCCTGGAGGACGTAGCTGAGGGACCCGTGGAGGACGCCGGGGGCTCCGACGCAGAGGCTGGCGGCGTGGTCGCCGAAGTTCAGGCTCCGCCCGCCGGCTTCGACGCCGATCATCTGGACGTCGTCGTCGATCATCGGCGCGAAGAGTCCGGCTGCGTTGGACCCCCCGCCGACGCACGCGATGGCCAGGTCGGGCAGGCGACCCTCAGCCTGGAGCATCTGCTGCCGCGCCTCGGCGCCGATACAGCTCTGAAACTCGCGGACCATCGTCGGGAACGGGTGCGGGCCGGCGACCGTGCCGATGATGTAATGCGTGTCGCCCACCGAACCCATCCAGTCTCGCATGGCTTCGTTGAGGGCGTCTTTGAGGGTGCATTGACCGGTCTCGACGGGAACGACCCGCGTGCCCATCAGCTCCATGCGGAAGACGTTCAGCGCCTGTCGGCGGACGTCCTCGGAACCCATGTAGACCTCGCAGTCGAGGTCGAAGACAGCCGCGGCGGTGGCGGTGGCCACGCCGTGCTGGCCCGCGCCGGTCTCGGCGATGACGCGCCGCTTGCCCATCCGCACCGCCAGCAGCGCCTGGCCCAGGGTGTTGTTGATCTTGTGCGCCCCGGTGTGGTTCATGTCCTCGCGCTTGAGATAGATCTTCGCCCCCCCGAGCTGTTCGGTCAGTCGGCGCGCGAAGTACAGTTCGCTGGGTCGGCCGGCGATGCTGCGCAGGGCGTCGTCGAAGTCGGTTCGAAAGCTCCTGTCCGCCCAGGCGGAGGTGAACTCCCGGTCGAGTTCGTCCAGGGCGCCCATGAGGGTCTCCGGGACGTACTGCCCGCCGAACTGTTCGAAATAGCCTTTGCGCTGTTGCGTGGTGGTCGTCATGGCCGGGTCCTTCCGGGGATTGGCTTCGGGATCAACGCCTCTGTCGTGATGATACCTTCCGGCCGCCGATTTCCCAAGCCCATTGCACCCCATTGCCCCGAACCCCCGCCGGGGGCGGCAGAACTCCATGCCCTGGAGGGTAGGTGCCTGCACCCGCGCTGAACTCTCAGCCGGGGGCGGCAGAGCTAGACGTTTCCGATGCCCATCAGGGGAGCGATGCGCCGGGCGATGAAGGGGGCTGCTGCTGCGGTGAAGTGTCCGCCGACGTGTCCGTCGCGAACACAGGCCGGCGTCCAGTGGACTTCCCGCAGATTCGCGAAGGCCGGCCCGCGGTAGCCCACCGCGCCGAGGGAGGGCGTGAACCTCCGGTCGGCTGTGCCGAGCAGAAGCGTGCCGAGCGAGACGATCACGTCCAGCGGGCTGGAGGCGACGACGAGATTCCCCCGGACGCGCCGGGCGGCGGGGGTGAGGTCGCGACGGGGATCGGCGGCCGCGGCCAGGAGGGCGACGGATTCGACCTCCACGCCGGGTTCGAGAAGCTCCAGGGCACGCAGGGCGATGTAGCCCCCGGCGGAGTAGCCGATCAGTCGAACAGACCGGGCCGGGGATTCCCGACGGAGTGCGGCGATGTGCCGGGCGAGACGGTCGGCCTGGCGTTCGTTTTCGCGGCTGTCGAGCATGACCGGCAGCACCAGCAGCGCCCGCGCCGTGGAATGCCACTCCCAGTCGACCCATCGACCGGTAAAGCCCGCCCGCCGCAGGCCGGCCCCGCAGGAACGCAGCCCCCACCGCACACCCAGCCAGCGGACCGATTCCACGAAGAGGACCACGTCATCCGTCATGGCCCGAAGCGTACCCCGACGAACAACCTCACGCAACGGCACACGGGCTGTCGGCTAGCCTCCCTCTTCCTTGAGGTACGTCTCGTATTCCTCGGGGCTTTTGAGTTTGCCGAGAGCAGCGTCGTCCTCGACGGTCAGCTTGACCATCCAACCCTCGCCGTACGGGTCGTCGTTGACCTTGCCCGGGGCGTCGGCGAGGGATTCGTTGACGGCGGAAATTTTGCCCTTGCAGGGGGCGTAGACGCTGGCGGCGGCTTTGGCGGACTCCAGACCGACCATCTCGCCGTTGGGCTCGAAGACCTTGCCGACCTCCGGCAGCTCGACGAAGACCATGTCGCCCAACTGCTCCTGGGCGTGGCCGGTGATGCCCACCGTCACCTCGCCGCCTTCGACCTTGACCCATTCGTGTTCGGCGGTGTATTGCAGATTCTGCGGCACCATGGAAAGACTCCTGTATTCGGGGGTTCCCCTGAACCATACCACGACCCGGCTGAGGATTCAAAGGAACAGCGGACGGTCACAGGGCATGAGGGGCACGCGTTTTTTTTGTAGCGAACGGAAAACCCCTTTACAGGATCGGGGAGAGGTGATACACTTCGTTCGGTATTATCGTTAATATCGAATACCCTTCCGGGCCAACCTTGCCTTGAGGAGATCCCCATGCCCCAACCATCCCTTGTCGACGCACCCCTGGCTCTGCACGGCGGCCCGAAAGCGGTCCAGAGCTTCGACGACGGCGTGTTCGCCTGGCCGATCGTGACCGAGGAAGACGAGCAGGCGATTATCGACGTTCTGCGGAACCGCTCGATGTCTGCTACGGACATCACCAAGCAATTCGAGCAGGAATACGCCGCCTGGAACGGCACGGAGTACGCGCTGGGCGTCTGCAACGGCACGGCGGGCCTGCTGGCGGCGATGTGGGCCTGCGAGGTCGGCGCGGGCACGGAGATCATCTGCCCGTCGATAACCTACTGGGCCTCGGCTGCCCCGGCGCTGCAGCTTGGCGCGACGGTGAACTTCGCCGACATCGACCCCGATACCCTCTGCATCGCACCGGGCGACATCGAGCACCGCATCGGCCCGAAGACCCGTGCGATCGTCGTGGTCCACTACTGCGGGCATCCGTGCGACATGGACGCCATACTTCCCATCGCCCGCAAGCACAACGTCAAGGTCATCGAAGATGCCTCCCACGCCCAGGGCGGGCTCTACAAGGGCAAGAAGGTCGGCACGCTCGGCGACATCGCCGTGATGAGCCTGATGAGCGGCAAGAGCTTCGCCATAGGCGAGGCGGGCATCATCGTCACCAGCGACCGCGAGTTGTTCGAGCGATGTGTGGCCTTCGGGCATTACGAGCGAACGGGCGTGGCCAGCAACTACAACCCCGCCGACAATCAGGTTACCCGCGACGACCTCAAGGCCTTCGCGGGTCTGCCGCTGGGCGGGGCCAAGCACCGTATGAACCAGTGGTGCTCGGCCATGGGACGCGTCCAACTGAAGCACTACGACGAACGGACCGCGGTCATCCAGTCCGCCCTGAACCGGTTCTGGGACCTGCTGGAAGACGTCCCGGGGATCGAACCCCATCGCCCGCCGGCCGGGTCCGGCAGCACGATGGGCGGGTGGTATCACGCTCGTGGATTGTACCGCGCCGACGAACTCGGCGGGCTGAGCTGTGAGCGATTCTGCGAGGCCGTCCGAGCCGAGGGCGTCTACATCGCCCTGCCGGGGGCGAACAAGCCGCTGCACCTGCACGCCTACTTCCACCAGGCGGATATCTTCGGCCAGGGCAAACCCACCGCCCTGGCCTTTGGCCAGAGGGACGTCCGCCAGGGCCCAGGCTCCCTGCCGGTCAGCGAGGCGATCAACGACATGGCCTTCGGCGTGCCGTGGTTGAAGCGCGACGAGCCGGAGTTCATCGAGCAGGTCGCAGCCGCCTACCGCAAGGTCGCCTCGCAGGCCGAAAAGCTCCTCTAGGGTACTTTGAAAAATTCAAATTCGGGTATCGCGTAGGATTTTCGCTTTCTGGCAAAGAGCAAAAAATGGTGCATATGGGCTCATATTCCGCCGTTTTTTGCGATGCCGCCAGGGAGTGAAAAGACCAGCGAGGCCGAAAAGTGAATTTTTCAAGGTGCCCTCTAGCCGATTGGAGACGTACATGACGAAAACTCCCGGAAACCAAGCGGTCCGTGCAGGCGTGATCGGCCTGGGCGCCATCGGTCGGGGCCACGCCCGGCGGATAACGGAAACATCCGGGGCCGTGCTGGGTGCTGTCTGTGATATGAACGCTGAGGCCTCCGAGCAACTCGCCGAGGAACTCCACTGCGAGGCGTTCAACGACGTCGACGCGATGCTCGACTCCGGCAAGATCGACGCAGCCCTCATTGCCACGCCGCATACCTCCCATGTCCCATTGGGGCTGGCCTGTCTCCAGGCCGGGCTGCACATCCTCGTGGAAAAACCCCTGGCCGTGCACCTCGCCGACGCCCGCCGACTGATCGACGCTCATGCGGCCACGGACCTCCAGGCGGCCATCATGTTCCAGTTGCGCACTCATCCGGTGAATCAGAAGATCAAGCAGCTCATCGATACCGGCGAGTTGGGAGACATCCGGCGGGTCCAGTGGACGATGACCGACTGGTTCCGCACGCAGGCCTACTACGAGTCTGCCGCGTGGCGAGGCACCTGGGCCGGCGAAGGCGGCGGGGTCCTGCTGAACCAGTGTCCCCACCAGCTCGACCTGCTGCAGTGGTTCGTCGGCCTGCCGGAGCAGGTCACCGCCCACTGCCACTTCGGAAAGTACCACGATATCGAAGTCGAAGACGAAGTCACCGCCTTCATGGAATATTCCGACGGGATAACGGCCGTGCTGATGACCTCGACCGGTGAGGCCCCGGGCACGAACCGGCTCGAAATCGCTGCCGACCAAGGCCGACTGATCCTCGAAAACGAGCGGCTGGAGTTCGTGCGGAACGAAACAGCCGCCTCGGAGTTCCTTCGGACCAGCACAGAAACCATGGCCACCCCGCCGACATGGGATGTTTCGATTCCCAGGGAAGTCCTGCCCGACCCCAACTGGCGGGCGATCATCCAAAACTGGGTCAATGCCATCCGCACCGGCGAGCCTCTGCTGACACCCCTCGCCGAAGGACTCAAGTCGCTGGAACTAACCAACGCGATGCTGCTGTCAGCCTTCCAGAACCGCACCGTGTCTCTTCCCCTCGATGCCGATGTTTTCCTTGCGGAACTCCAGAATCGAGCAGGCTTGCCCAGCAACATTGGACCAACCTGAGCTCTTCCGCCTTGTTCGACGCCTCCCTTCCAATTGGCCAAGAACGCGGGTGTACGACTATTTTGGGGCATTCAAGGGGAC
>CAYMAP010000155.1:0-6605 GCA_964388425.1 uncultured Planctomycetaceae bacterium | reverse complement strand
AAAAGAAGATACGCCCGAGAGGATTCGAACCTCTGACTTCCTGCTCCGGAGGCAGGCGCTCTATCCACTGAGCTACGGGCGCAAGCGTCTGTATTTATCGCCTTATCTTGACGCCTCCCTCAAAACTGCCGGGAGGGGCGTTGCTGCCGCATTTTCGGACGTAACCCCTTTGTTTGCGTCGAGGAATCGCTTCGATTTTCCGTTCCGCTGACTTTTGAATGAGACGTCTATTTCGGCCCACGGGAAGACCCCGAAGCTGCCTTACAGGATTGCCTGAAGAGAGCAGAGAATCTTTACAACGGCCGAAAACCGGCTCGTCTATATATACCCGACGATGAGTTGCCGGTCAAGGAATGTCCTGCAATCATTATCTGACCTTATCCGCACCAACGCCGGTTCACCACCTGAGCGTTCGGGGGGCATCCTCCTTCATTGCTTGATGGACGTACATACGAAGCGTCCGGTGACTCTTCTCAATGACCCAGAATACTCAGCCGGGACGGTTCGACTAGCCACCGCTGAACGGCTGATCTGCACGTCGACCTCGGCTGAGCCAGACGTCAGGGGTCTACTGCATGTAAAAATACCAGTAGACGGCGGCGGCGAGAGCGATGCGGTAGACTCCGAACGGCAGCAGGCCGTGGCGCGTCAGCCAGCGGACGAACCCGACGACGGCCAGGGCGGCGACGATGCCGCTGACGATCAGCCCGACGGCCAGCCCGACCGGACCGGTCGAGGCCTGCAGGGCATCCCAGCTTGTGGCGCCTTCGTAGACGGTGGCGGCTCCGAGGGTGGGCAGGGCCAGCAGGAAGCTGAACTCGGCGGCGGCGACCATGTCCAGCCCGACCACGAGGGCGGCGACGATGGTAATCATGCTCCGGCTCGTGCCGGGCCACATCGCCAGGCACTGCGCGAAGCCGATGAACAGGGCCTGGCGGAACAGGACATCATTGACGTCGCGGACGCGCGGGCGGTCGGGGCGTCGGCGGTAGAGTTGCTCGACGACGATCATCAGCACCCCGCCGACGGCCAGTGCCCAGCAGACCGGCAGGGGCGAGAAGAGGTTTTCCTTGATCGGCTTGCGGAGGAGCAGCCCGATGACGGCGGCGGGGAGGAAGGCGACCAGCAGCAGCCCCAGCAACCGCAATCCCCGCCGGTCGCGGCCGAGCAGTCCGCGGGCCATCTGCCCGACGCGCCGCCGGTACAGGCCGAGAACGGCGAGGATAGCGCCGAGTTGAATGACGATCTCGAACGCGCCGGCCTGTTCGCCTTCCTCGAGCTTCGGGCCGAACGGCCCGGTCTCGTCGCTGAAGTGCAGTTGTCCCAGGGCATGGCTGACGATGACGAGATGGCCGGTCGAGGAGACGGGCAGGTATTCGGTGAGTCCCTCGACGACGCCGAGCAGGACGGCCTCGGCGACCGTGAGTCTGTCCGGAGCGTCGTGGGCGGTCTCGGCGGGCCTGGGAGGCTGGGGATTCGTCTGCTCAGACGGTCGGGCTGGGGGCTGCGGGGCGGTCTGGGCGCAGACCTGGCTGCTTTGCAGGGCCAGGGCGAGCAGGAGAACGGGAGCCGCGATTGCCCGGCGGGCGGAATACGACGGAACGTTCACAGCCCCACCCCCAGTCGCAGGACGAGTTGAGCCAGGACGTTGGCGTAGACGCCGGCCAGGAGGTCGTCGGCGACGACGCCCCACCCGGCCGGGAGGCGTTCGAGGCGTCGGCAGGGCGGGGGCTTGAGGATGTCGAACAGCCGAAAGCCCACGAATGCAACCCCGATCGCCACACCGTGGTCTTGCCAGGTCGCGCCCATCGGCAGCGCCAGGAGCGTTACCGCCTGGCCGGCCCATTCGTCGATGCTGCACGCGCCGGGGTCCTTTTTCCCGAAGGCCGATTCGGTGAACGGTCCAAGCGCGATGCAGAGGACCGTCGAGAGCAGCGCGAGGGCGGCGATGGAAACCTGCAACGCCCAGCCCGTCCCGAGGGCGGCGAGAAGCCCGGCGACCGCAGCGCAGCAGCCCAGCGACCCCCACGTCCCCGGGGCCGGCCGGAGGTAGCCGGTCCCCAAACCGGTGACCAGCAGCTTGCCGAGCGTGTTCATGCAACGGGCTCCATGGCGGAATTGTAGAATGTCCTCGCCGGGGCTGCAAGCCGGGGGGAATCCCGGCCCTCCACGGGTTTCATCCCGTTCTGTTTCAGCCACGAGTGGGCGAGAAAGAACGAGTCGGACGACAGCCCTGGCCTCCGGAGAAGGTCTTCGGATAAAAACAACATCCCCGCCGGGGCGATACGGTGCCCCACGGGGGCAATGCCTCACCACGTCGAGACGGGTTGGTTTTCAGGCGTCGCGGCCCGGCACCTTTGGCGCGATCCTGCCCGGCCTCTCATCCGGTGGGATTTTCGATCCACGGCTCGTAGCATCGTCGGCACAGATGCAGCGTCAGCCGACGAAAGACCTGGTCCATCATCTGGCGTTCGGAGAGTTCCTTCATGTCGTCGATGAGTCGGTTGATTTCGGCATCGATTTCCCAGCCGGTCATCCCCTGGAGGTCGTTGTGGTCGAATCGTGGCGGTGTAGGGTCGGCGAGGGCTTCGATGCGGACGACGTAAAAATTGCCCTCGCCCGGCTGAAGATCACAGCCGCAACGATGGCAGAGGAGGTTGAGGTTTCCGCTGTCGTTCATGAAACTGCCTGCAGAGCGATCCGAACTGTTCTGGAACGTCGCTGCACTTTCCCTCAGCCGGAGGCCGCTGAGCTACACGACGCGGAGGGTGGGCGCTTGCACCCACGCTGAACTCTCAGGCGGCCGGCTGAGCTACACGCGGTTTTCTCAGGACGCCGGCAGGATCATCGGTTCGGTTTCGCCGGCCTGGAGCATTCGTTCGATGAGTCGTTCGGCGAGGCATGCGCGGACGTCGGCGAGCGAGGCGTCACGGACGAGGTTGCGTTTTTCGTGCGGGTCGTTGTCGAGGTCGTAGAGGTGCGTTTCGACGTAGCATTGGCTGTCGCGCTGCCGCCCGCGGCGGGAGGGGTCGGTGACCTCGTACTTCCAGCGGTGCGTGCGGAGTGCCCGGCCCATGTGGTCCTCGCTGATCTGGAGGAAGACCTCATCGGGCCAGTCGTGGCGGCGTTCGTCCAGAGCGTCCTGCAAAGCCCGGCCTTGGAAGGCCGCGGGCATGTCGACCCCGCCGGCGGCCAGCAGTGTCGGGGGCACGTCGACGAGGCTGGCCATCCGCCCGACGGTCCCGCCGCCGTCGAAGCCCGGCCCGGCGGCGATCATCGGAATCCGGATCGTTCCGTCGTGGCAGGAGCGTTTGTACTCGGCGTTCCGCGTGCGGAAATGGCAGCCGTGGTCCGACGCGTAGACGATCACGGTGTTGTCCAGTTGCCCGAGTTGGTCGAGCGTCTCGACGATCCGCCCGACGTTGGCGTCGAGGCTCGCGCAGCAGCCGAGATAGTCCGGCAGCTCGTTCCGCCAGTCGCCCCCGAACCCTTCGAGGTCGGGCGGGTGATCGAAGTCCGCGTAGCGTTCCTTTGAACCGACCGGGCCTTCGAAATGCTCGCGGTCGTTCTGGTGGTGCGGCTCGATGAAGCTGAGCATCAGGAAGAACGGCTTGTCGGCGGATCGGTCCTGGAGGTACTCGATCGCCCAGTCCGTCAGGACGTCCGGGCGGTAGCGGTCCGGGGGGAACTCGCGTTTGTTGCCCAGCCCGTCGAACATGTAGCCGCCGTAGCCGTGGCTGGTGAACTCCAGCACGTCCGAGGCCAGCCAGTAGTCGTCGTACCCGCCCCGGCGTTCGGGCGGGATGGGGCTGGTGCGGAAGTCGTTCGCCCCGCCGATCTGCCCGTAGCTCGCCAGGTGCCACTTGCCGATGTACCCGACCTCGTAGCCCGCCGCCTTGAAGGCCGGCGCCAAAGCCATGTCCGACGGATCGGGCATCATGTGGTTGGTCCAGCAGTTGACGTCCGCCGGGTACCGGCCGGTCTGCAGGCACGCCCGGGCCGGTCCGCAGACCGGCTGACAGGTGTAGGCGTGCTCGAACCGCGTCCCCCGGGCCGCCAGGGCGTCGAGGTTCGGCGTGAGGTTGAAGTGTGTTCCCAACGGCTGGCCGTAACAACTCACGGTGTCCCACCGCTGCTGGTCGCTGAACAGGAAAAGAATGTTAGGCTGCGTCATGGAAGGTTCCTTTCGCACATTATCGTACCCCATAGAGGTCGGGGATTCCATTCGGCACTCGGCATTTTCATTGTCCCGCCCCTTGCCCGATCCGATACAATATCGCGCCGTCGTCGCTTACGACTGCGAACGGAGTCGAACGTCGACGAACGGGTACACTGGAATTGACGTGTTAAGCTGCCTTGCCAACAGGACTGGGCGGGAATTGCTCCTGGCCCTGCTTTGCCTGGCCCCCCCGGCGGTGTGCGAACCGCCCGGACAGGCCATCCGCGAGGACGCCTACGAGAAACTGGACCGGATTCGTGCGACAAAGAAGGTCCAGTTGACCGAGTACCTCGACCGTATTCAGGCTCAGGCACGCTCCGTCCGCCAGGACGACTTCCTCAAGCAGTTCTTCGCCATCAAGAGTCGTTTCTACCAGCTCCAACAGCAGCGCACTGCCCCGCCCGCCAACCAGGCCTCGATCGACAAACTCAAGCGGGCTGTCCGGCAGCACTATCTGAGGCGCTACCTGACGTTCTACGACATCCTGTGCGCCGACCGAAACGGCAACGTCTTCTACACCATCCGCCGACAGGCCGACTACCACAAGAACCTCTTCGAGGGCGAGCTGGGCAAAACGTCCCTGGCCCATCGGTTGCGAAAGAATCCCGAGGAGGCCTTCGTCGACTTCGAGTTCTACGCCGTCTCCGACGAGCCGTCGGCGTTCTTCGTCGAGCCCGCTGTCGTCAAGGGCGAGCACCTCGGGTGGTTCGTCCTGCAGTGCTCAATCAACAAAATCAACGACATCTTCACCCGCAGCAGGGGTCTCGGCAAGACCGGCGAGGTCTTCCTCGTCAACGAAGACCACCAGATGCTCACCGACAGCCGATTCCGCGCCGATTCGAGCATCCTCAAGCAGCACCTTTCGGCCGAGAACATCCGCGAGAAGTTCGCCGAAGGCCAAGGCCGAAAAATCGTCACCGACTACCGGGGCTACCGGGTCCTGACAAGCTTCGAGGTCTGCAGAGTCATGGGCCGACGCTGGCTGCTGATCGCCAAGATCGACGAATCCGAACTCCTGACCGACTATTACCGCGACCATCGCGACAAACTTCGCGGCAACCTGCTCAAGAGATTGGCCGCGACCGCCCCGGCCCTGAGCGACGCCCCCCGACCGATCTGCAAACCGGTCGTCATCGACATCGACGAATTCCGCAAGGCCCAACCCAGCCAGTGCCTCGCGACCTTCGGCGTGAGCACCTGCACCGGCGTCCTGGTCACCCTCCCGAAGAAATTCGCCTACGGCGGGCACCTCAGCAGCTACGACTGCGTCTACGGCGAGGGAAACCTGGATCTGCTCGGGCACATGATCCAGCGCATCAAACGGTTCGACATCTACCCCTACCAGCAGCGCCGCCTGGAGGTCGTTCTCGTCGCACCGCACCTGGAGAGCATTGCCCGCGCCGTGGACAAGTTCGTCGACGAGGGCTTTGTTCTCTCCCAGCTTCGCTTCTGCCATCATCCCGGCGCAACCAGCGCGTCGGTCTGGCATGACGTCAAGAAACACCGCACCGTAGTCGAGTGGGTGCTCCAAAACGGCAAGACCGCACGCCAGCTCGCCGAGCCGACCCCCTCCGTCGGAGGCCTTTTCAGGAAAGAGATCGGCTACGAGTAATCACGTTGCGTCGAAGGGCGTGTTCTTGTATGGTCCTCGGACGGGGCGGGGTCGGAACCAGCACGACCCGAAAGGACGTCCCGGCCATCCAGGAACCTCGCACCATGCCTACCTCCGACAACGATGCCGTTCGATCCGCAGGCCAGGACCTCCTTCAACGTGTCGAAGCGGTCATGGACCGCGTGGACTTCCCGAGCTTTCTGTCGCTGGTGGAGATGCTCCCTCGCGCGAAGCGGACGTTCGTGACCGGCGCGGGCCGGAGCGGACTGGTCGCCCGGATGTTCGGCATGAGGCTCATGCACGCCGGGCTGACCGCCCACGTCCCGGGCGAGACCATCACGCCCGCGGCCGGTCAGGGCGATCTGCTGGTCGCCATCAGTTGCACGGGCCGGACCGGCTACACGGGGTACCTCGTCGGCAAGGCGCACGAGTTGGGCGCCAGCGTCGTCGCCGTTACCGCCGACGGCGACTCCCCCCTGGCCTGTCGGGCTGACCACACCGTCCTCGTGCCCGTCGAGGCGCCCACTATCGTCCTGCGGGCGGCGGTGTTCGAGCACGCCACGAGCCTCTGCCTCGACGCGGTCTTCAACGTCCTCTCCGAACGCCTGCGGGTGGACGTCGGCAGCTTCCAGGCCCGGCATGCGAACCTGGAGTGAAACCTCATGTAATCGCTTCAGCTTCGTTTCCAATTCTTGACGCCTCCCTCAGAATTACCCAGAACGAGGTTGTAGGACCATTTTGGGGACGTCACTCTATTGGGCACCTTGAAACATT
>CAYMAP010000154.1:0-6614 GCA_964388425.1 uncultured Planctomycetaceae bacterium | reverse complement strand
TGAAGAACGTCTGCTGCCGCCGGTTGCCTCGCTGTCTCACCTGGTGCGGCCGGTTCGGAATCACTGCTCGTGCAAGTCTCGCCATGGACGCGTATCTACCAAGCCCCCGGCCCTCACGAAAGCAAAAACTGCATGGTGTCCCCGGATAACTCGTCAGCATACTGACCGGCTTGGCGGCGGGAGGGGTCGTATCCGATGTCGCATGGAGCGATGGAGGCGATCTCTTTTCAAACTGGTCGGACAGTGTAGGGTACGTCGGTTTGGTCGCCGGACCCATTGGAGGTGTGGTCGCGGCCTGGCGGTGGTCGCGCGTGATGACCGGTTTGGTGCAGAGAGGCAGTTCTCCCATCAAAGTAGGTCTGATGGGGACCGTGATGGGGTTGCTCGTTGGCTGGGGGGCGGCTGTTGTCCTCTGGATATTCTCCGGATCGACCTTGCTTATCCTGAGCGATCAGGATATTGGCGGCGTGTTTGTGATTGCCTTGTTCGGTATCCTGTTTTACGGCTCCCTCGGCGGGTTGGGCGCGGGGTTGCTCTGTGGCGTGACTTGGGCGATCTGGGCGCGGCCGAAGACAAATCCTTAGGGAAAAACGCATTTTCCCAACTTCCACGAATCACAAAGGATTTCCCTCCTCTTTTTGTCAAAGATCCCTTGCGCCCGCTTCCGATAGGGGAAAAGGGTGCAGGTACGGATTGTCCTCAGAGTTAGAAGCATTCGGTCACTCTGTGTTATTGCACCGAAACTTCACGACGAATCCGCAATCTACAATCCATCAGAGATTGAGACAGGGTGAACAATGGCAAAGGGCAAGCACACGCTGGGGGTCTTCTCCCTGGCGATGATGAACGTCGCGGTCGTGATGAGTTTGCGGGGGATTCCGATGATCGCCAAGGAAGGACTTCAGATGATCTTCTTCCTGCTGTTTGCCTCGCTGCTGTTCCTGATTCCCGTCTCGCTGGTCTCCGCGGAACTCGCGACGGGCTGGCCGAAATCCGGTGGCGTGTATCGCTGGGTGAAAGAAGCGTTCGGACCGCGCTGGGGGTTCGCGGCGATCTGGCTGCAATGGATCCAGAACACCGTCTGGTATCCGACGGTCCTCGCCTTCGCCGCCGGAGCGCTGTCGTATCTGTTTCTCGACCCTGCCCTGGCGGGGAATAAATATTTCAACCTCGCCGTGATCCTCTGCGTCTACTGGGGCGCAACGTTCGTGAACTTTCGCGGGATGAAGACGGCAGGGTGGGTTACCACCGCCGGGGTGATCAGCGGGACCATCTTCCCCGCCGCCATCATCATCGGACTGGGCGTCTGGTGGGTCACGACCGGACACCCCATCGAATTTACGCAAACCTACACCGGGTTCGTGCCCAACCTGGCCGACTTCAGCCGCGTGGCGTTCCTTGCAGGTATCGTCACGCTCTTTGCGGGCATGGAAGTCGGTGCGGTGCATGTGATGGAACTGAAGGAACCCCGCAAGCAATACCCCAAGGCGGTATTCCTGGCCGCGGTGATTATCATGATCGTGTTCACCGCAGGGGCGATGGCCGTCGCGGCGATTCTGCCCGAAAAAGACATCAGCCTAACCGCCGGGCTGATGCAGACCTACCACGTCGCTTTCAAGAGAATATTGGGGTCGGCGGGCATGGAGTGGGGCGTGCCGATCATTGGATTCCTGCTCGCGTTCGGCGTGATCGGCGGGGTGACCGCCTGGATCGCCGGGCCCAGCAAGGGCCTGCTCGCCACAGCCAAGGACGGCGACTTACCGCCCCTCCTCGCCAAGACCAATCGCAAGGGCGTCCAGACGCACATCCTGTTTGTACAGGGTTCGATCGTGACGATTCTTTCCCTCGCGTTCGTCATCATGCCCAACGTCAGCAGCGCCTTTGAATTGCTCACCGCCCTGACCGCTACGCTGTATCTCATCATGTATATCCTGCTCTACGCCGCCGCGATCCGCCTGCGCTACACCCAGCCGAACGTCGAACGCACCTACCGGATTCCCGGCGGGAATTTCGGCATGTGGATCGTCGCGGGTGTCGGCCTGCTGGCGGTGCTGTTCGCGTTTGTGGTGGGCTTCTTTCCGCCAGAGCAGTTGAAGGTGGGCACGCCGGCGTTTTACGTCGGTTTCGTGATCGCAGGAACATTGGTATTCCTCGCGGCCCCGTTCGTTATCAGCCTGTTCCGAAAACCCGAGTGGAAACAACAGACCGACCCGCAGGAAGAAAACATATAGTAGCTGTCATTCTGAGCGACGCGGAGTCGAAGAACTTTACATCTGCCATAGCGTAGGGTCCTTCGACTTCAGCATTCGTTACGCTCATGCCTCCGCTCAGGATGACATTGGAAGAATAGTTTATTCGTCCACACAAGAAAGGACACGATCATGTTATCGAAGAAAGTTCAGCTCGATCAGCTCAGCGATTCGCAGAAAGGGCACTCCAGCACTTACAGCTCGCGCTACTTTAAGGAAGACGTGCCGAAGTATGAAATACCCGAAAAAGGGATGCCCGCCAATGCCGCCTATCAACTGGTGCACGACGAATGCTACCTCAACTGCAATCCGGCGATGAACCTCTCCAGCTTCGTGACGACCTGGATGGAACCCGAAGCCGAAAAGATCATCATGGAGAACATCCAACAGAACTTCATCGATCATAATCAGTACCCGCAAACGGAGGAGATTCACAATCGCTGCGTGAACATGCTCGCGCGGCTGTTCCATTCGCCCAACGAAGCCAAGTCCATCGGTTCCGCGACGATCGGGTCCTCCGAAGCGGTCGTGCTCGCCGGAGCAGCCGCGAAATTCCGCTGGCGCAATCGTATGAAAGAAACGGGAAAACCGCACGACAAGCCCAATATGATCTTCGGGGCGGACGTGCAGATTTGCTGGGAGAAGTTCGCAAAGTTCTTCGACGTCGAGATGCGAATGATCCCGATGACGAAGGACTGCTTCACGCTCACGCCCGAGCAGGTGGAGGCGAATATCGACGAGAACACGATCATGGTTACCGCAATTCTTGGGACCACCTTCACCGGGCAGAACGATCCGATCCGAGAGATCAACGATCTGCTGATCCGCGTCAAACAAGAAAAAGGTTGGGACATCCCGCTGCATGTCGACGGCGCAAGCGGCGGATTCATCACGCCGTTTACCGATCCGGACTTCGAGTGGGATTTCCGTCTCGAACGCGTCAAATCGATCAACGTGTCGGGGCACAAGTACGGGCTGGTGTATCCTGGCATCGGCTGGGTGCTGTTCCGCGAAGAATCGGACTTTCCCGAGGAACTTATTTTCTACGTCAACTATCTCGGCGGGCAGATGCCCACCATGACGATCAACTTCTCGCGCGGGAGTGCAATGGTGCTCGCCCAATACTACAACTTCCTGCGGCTGGGCCGGGAGGGATATACCGAGATCATGGAGAACTGTCTGTCCAACTCGCGGTACCTCTCCGAGAGACTCCAGAAGTCAGGCCGGTTCGTCCTGCTCAACACAACCCAGGCCCTGCCGATCGTGGGCGTGTGCCTGAAGGATGACATCAAAAACTACAGCGTGTTTGATATTTCGAATAAGGTACGCGAGCGCGGCTGGGTGGTCTCCGCGTATACGCTCCCGCCCGACGCCGACGAGATCGCCATGCTCCGCGTGGTGGTCCGCGAACATTTCAGCCGGGACATGGCCGACATCCTCACAAATGATATCGACGCCGCCTGCAAATACCTTGAAACCCACGCCGGAAAAGCAACCGCCCCCGTCGTCCCCAAGGGCAAAAAGCAGCGGATACATTGTTAGGGAAGATGTCAGGTCTTATCCGGGGACACCATACGCTTTTTCTGGCATCAGGCAGTAGGCCCACACCCGCGCGCCATGGTCGCCGCACCACTGGCCCAGAAGGGCCTGGTACGCTCGGTAATCCTCGTCGCTGAAGAACGTCTGCTGCCGCCGGTTGCCTCGCTGTCTCACCTGGTGCGGCCGGTTTGGAATCACTGCTCGCGCAAGTCTCGCCATGGGCGCGTATCTACCGCGCCCCCGGCCCTCACGAAAGCGAAAACTGCATGGTGTCCCCGGATAACCCGACTGCCGGAAGGAAAGGATTTTTTTTTACGGATTGTCCTTGACCTTATCCGGCAGCGGGAAACAATGGCGAGTCCATTCCGCGCACTGCACACCTCTTTCGGGAGTTTTCCATGACGGATTCTCAAGCAAGTCCGGTATTTCGAACCGACCGGCGGATTCGAATGGGTATCTGGGGGCTGGGCCGGGGGCTGAGCTTTTACAAAGCTGCCCGCCAGTTGAACATTGACGTCGTGGCCGGCTGCGACTTCGTGCCGGAGCTGCGCGAGCAGTTCCTTGAGAATGCTCCCGGTGCGCAGGTCACGGCCGATGCCGAAGAGTTCCTCTCCTGGGACTTCGACGCGGTAGTGCTGGCGACGTATTGTCCGGCCCACGCCGACGACGCCATCCGCGCCCTGCAGGCCGGCAAGCACGTTCTCAGTGAAGTCACCAGCTTCCACACCATGGACGAAGGCGTCCGGCTGGTCGAGGCGGTCGAGCAGTCCGACCGGGTCTACCAGCTTGCGGAAAATTACCCTTTCACGAAACCCAACATGTATCTCAAGCGGCTGTGGGACCGGGGGGTGTTCGGCGACCTGCAGTACGCCGAATACGAATACGTCCACGAAATCCTCTGGCTGGCGTATACCTACAACGCCCTGGGGTACATGCCCGTCGAGCCCGGTTGGAGCGTCCACAGCTGGCGGAGCTGGATTGACTGGCACTACTACAACACCCACTCGCTGGGTCCGATGATGCACATTACCGGCCGGCGTCCGGTGCAGGTCACGGCCTTGAAGCAGGACGTCCGCCTGCCCGGTCATTTGCCCGAACCCACCTCGGGGATGGCGGGGGTCACGCCCTCGCTGATCCGCATGGACAACGGGGCCGTCGTCCGCAACCTGATGGGTTCGACCAGTGCGGATTCACACACCCAGCGAATCTGGGGGAGGAAGGGCTTTGCCGAACAGCACCATGGAAAACTCACGCTCCACATGGGCGGTTACGGCAAGGCTCCCGGTGTGGAGGTGACTCCCTCCTGGGACGAGCTGAGTGACCTCGCGGCCAGCACCGGCCACGGCGGGGGAGACTTCTGGGTGCTGTACTACTTCGCCCGGGAGGTCCTCACCGGCGAGCCGGGCCCGTGGGAAATCTACAAAGCCTCGGACTGTACGATACCGGGCCTGCTCGCCTACCGTTCGTCGCGGGAGAACGGCCAGCCGTACGACGTGCCGGATTTCCGCGAACCCGCCCAGCGCGAGCGGTGGCGGGGCGATACCTTCGCCTGCCCGCGCTACGACACCCAGACCGGGCCCTTCCCCGCCGACGCCGACCGGTCCCTGACGCAGACCTTCGCGAAAACCGCCCGGGATCTGGTCCTCTGCGGCTATCCCTGGCGGACGGTGCGGGACGCCCACGGGCTCCTGGCGGATATCGTGGATGCGGGCCCGCTGGTGGAGTCGGCGGAAAAGGCCTGCAACCAGGCCGACCCGCTCGTCGCCGCAGCCCGGCAGGCGCGGAAGTTGATCGATGCCTGGCCGGACAGCGACGGGGCGAAGATTCTCCGGGAGTTGCTGGAGGCGGTGGACGAGCAGCGGGTGACGGCTGGGGGGTTTGCCGACGAACTCGCTGCGATCCGCCGGGACATCCAGGCCCGCGCGTAAGCCGCGGAGCGATATTCCAGCGTGCTGTCGCTAGGCGGCTCGGTGGTGGCGGGCAGGCGGTTGTGGCGTAGACGATCTACAAGGAACTGGAGCGGCGCCTGCATGAAGCTGGCATGGCGATGAGCCCCAAACGCGCAGCGGAGCTGACGCAGACCATGTATGAAATGAACTTCAAACTGCCGAACGACCCCGCCTTGCATCAGATCCTACTGAGGATGGATGCCGAGCAGCAGCAGCTTTACGACCTGATCTATTGATCGGGTGTCCCAATTCGGAAGTCAGGCGGACGGTGGACCTTCATTCGCTGCGACATACCTTCGCAACGTTGCTTTCCCAGGCCGGCGTACCACCTCGCCTCGCCCAGGAGCTTCTGCGGCATTCGGACATTCGTCTGACGATGAGCGTCTACACCCACTTGGGGCTGGCGGATACCGTTGGAGCGGTCGAATCGCTGCCTGAGATTCCCGACGCTCCGGTTGAGCGGCAACGTCAGCTTCGCACCGGCACTGATGGCCGAGTTTGCTGTGCCGAAAAACGTGCCGTGATTCGTGCCGAACAGCAGGAAATTGGGGGCAAGGGCTGTCATCGCCCGGCAACGGGCCGAGAGATGGCCGGGTGGGATGAGGGCGAGAATAGCCCTGAAAATGGCGGGTCAAGTCAAGGTCTGTGCTCGCCCGACAAGTGCAAGCAAAAAGCCGACGGTGGGAATCGAACCCACAACCTCAGCTTTACGAAAGCTGTGCTCTACCGTTGAGCTACGTCGGCATGTGTGTATATTGAAAATAGACTCACATCAGAGCAATTTGTTTTGTATTTCAAGAGACCTCCCTCAGAACTGCCAAGAACACGCTGGGAAGACCGTTTTGGGGATTTTGGGGATGTCACTCTATTCTTTGCG
>CAYMAP010000153.1:0-6635 GCA_964388425.1 uncultured Planctomycetaceae bacterium | reverse complement strand
AGCATCCGGCAGGGCTGGTTGGCGGGCCTGGACGGCGGGGTCAAGCCCTACGCGCCCGGTTCGTGGGGACCGGCCCAGGCGCGGGAACTGCTGGACGATCCGTACGCGGACTGGTACCCGCTGTGGATGTGACGTACAATGCCCCTCGTCGGGCGAGGAGTCTTCCTCTCAACCCCAGGTGCAGCGATGTCCGAGACCAAGCAGATCAGCGTTCAGAAATCCGCCGAAGCCGCCGCCGCCAAGGCTGCCGACCTCTTTCGCGAGACCATCCGCGAGGCCGTCCAGCAGCGGGGGCGATGCGCCCTTGCCCTGGCCGGGGGCACGACGCCGAGGCTGATGTACCAGCGGCTGGCCGACGAAGCCGTCGTTGACCGCGTGCCGTGGGGACAGGTGGACCTGTTCTTCGGCGACGAACGCGACGTCCCACAGGACGACGTGGAAAGCAATTTCGGCGTGGCCCAGAAGATGATGCTCGATCATCTGCCGATCGACTGGGAACGCGTCCATCCGATGCGCGCCGACGCCGACGACCTCGACGCCGCCAGCGACGAATACGAGCAGATCATCCGCCGCGTCGTCCCCGCCGGGCCGGACGGCATCCCGCAGTTCGACCTCGTCATGCTGGGTACGGGCGGGGACGGGCACACGGCCAGCCTCTTCCCCGACTCGCCGATCCTCGAGGAAGGCAAGCGGCTGGTCGTCGCCTGCCACGTCCCCGTGCTCGGCCGAAACCGCATGACCATGACTTTTCCGCTCATCAACGCCTCGCGACACATCGTCATGCTGGTCACCGGCGACGACAAGGCCGGCGTGGTCGAGCGGGTCATTCGACAGGAAGACCAGTCCCTGCCCGCCGCGAGGGTCTACCCCGTCCGCGGGACGCTGCATTACGTCCTGGACACCGCGGCGGCAAGGTTGCTGTAAAACGCAAGCGGTTTCGGCGGGCGGCAGAACGGAAACAGAGAACAAAACCTCGGGCATGCCCGGGGCTAAGAAACGATCTCAATGGAGACGTAGCTTAGCCGCCTTCGGCTGAGAACTGCCCGAAATGCCGGCGATTCGCAGCCGGGGCGGCTGGGCTACATGGCCTCTACTACACGCGACATGATCCGAAAGGCGGTTGGCGATGTGCGGAATCGTGGGGTACGTCGGGCTTAAGCCGGCGGCGGACATTCTCATCGAGGGTTTGAAGCGCCTGGAGTACCGCGGGTATGACTCGGCGGGGCTGTGCGTGGCTGACGACGACGGACTGCATGTGGCGAAGAGGCCCGGGCGGATCGCCAACCTCGAAGAATGCATCGAAGGCAAAACATCCATCGGGAAGGGCATGACGGGCATCGCCCACACCCGCTGGGCGACTCACGGGGCTCCCAACGACGTCAACGCCCACCCGCACACCAGCGCCGACGGACGCATCGCCGTTGTCCACAACGGCATCATCGAGAATTACGCGACGCTCAAGATCTACCTCCAGGAAAAAGGCGTGGAGTTCCGCAGCGAAACCGACACGGAGGTCGTTGCGCACCTGATCGCCGAGTTCTACGCAGCCGAGGATTGCACCTCCCTCGCCCAGGCGGTTCAGCGGGCGCTGGCGGAGGTCTCGGGGACGTACGGGCTGGCGGTGCTCTGTGCCGACGAGCCAGACTCGATCGTCGTGGCCCGGCGGGGCAGTCCGCTGATCGTCGGCGTGGGCAACGACGAATACGTCATCGCCTCGGACGCCTCGGCCATCCTCGAACACACCGCCAACGTCATCTACCTCAACGACAACGAGATGGCCGTCCTCAACCGCGACGGGCTGCGGACCATGACCGTCGACAACGTGCCGGTCACCAAGGAAGTTTCCCAGATCGAGTGGAACCTCGAACAGATCGCCAAGGGCGGGTACGAGCACTTCATGCTCAAGGAGATCATGGAGCAGCCGGACTCGGCGAGGCAGGCGTTGACAGGTCGGCTGGACCTGCGGGAGATGCGGGTCGTCCTCGGCGGGCTCGAACCGATCGCGCGCGACCTGGCGAGGCTCAAGCGGGTCGTCATCACCTCCTGCGGGACGGCGTGGCACGCGGGACTGGTCGGGGAGTTCCTCTTCGAAGACCTCGCGAAGGTCCCCACCGAGGTCGAGTACGCCAGCGAGTTCCGCTACCGCAACCCGATCATCGACGACGGCACGGCCGTCATCGTCATCAGCCAGTCCGGCGAGACGGCGGACACGCTGGCGGCCCTGCGGGAGGCCCGAGACAAGGGCGCTATGGCCCTGGGCATCGTCAACGCCGTCGGCAGCACGATCGCTCGCGAGACCGACGCGGGCGTCTACCTCCACGCCGGGCCGGAAATCGGCGTGGCCAGCACCAAAGCCTTCACCAGCCAGATCATCGTCGAGATTCTGATGGCCCTGATGCTGGGGCGTCGTCGGCTGATGAGTCAGACCGCCATGCAGCACTACATCCGCGAACTGGACGCGATTCCGGACAAGATCGCCCGCGTGCTGGAGCAGTCCGAGCATATCAAGGACATCGCCTCGCACTACGTCGACCGGGAGAACTGGCTGTTCCTCGGGCGGGGGTATCACTACCCGATCGCGCTGGAGGGGGCTTTGAAGCTCAAGGAGATCAGCTACATCCACGCCGAGGGCTTGCCCGCCGCGGAGATGAAGCACGGGCCGATTGCGCTGATCAACGACGGCATGCCGGCCGTCTTCGTCGCGCCGCGCTGTGGGACGTACGGCAAGATCATCGGGAACATCGAGGAAATTCGCGCCCGCAAGGGTCGGACCATCGTCGTGGCGACCGAGGGGGATACGGAAATCGACCGCTATGCCGACCACGTGGTGTATATCCCCGACGCTCCCGTGCCGCTCCAGCCGCTGCTGACGGTCGTGCCGTTGCAGTTGCTGGCCTACCACGCCGCCGTCGCCCGGGGGTGCAACGTCGACAAGCCCCGTAACCTCGCCAAGAGCGTCACCGTGGAGTGAACGGTTCGCGCTGCGGGTTCAAAACTACCTCAAAAGGGCGCCTTGGCGAAGGTCGACATGTAGCACAGCCGCTGTGTAGCACAGCCGGCCCCGGCTGTGTATCGCTGGCATTCCGGACCGTTCTCAGCCGAGGGCGGCTGATCTACACGTTTTGAGATCGTTTCTCAGCGGTTGACCTCGCGCCACCAGGTCACGAAGTGGGCCAGTCCCTCCGCGAAGTTCGTCGCGGGGCGGTAGTCCAGCAGGCGCCCCGCCTTGGCGGTGTCGGCGAAGGTACGGTCGACATCGCCGGGCTGAGGCGGGGCCTGTTCGATGCGGGCCTTTTTCCCGCAGGCAGCCTCGATGCTGGCGATCATGTCGGCCAGGCGGATTGGCATCTCGCTGCCGAGGTTGATGATCTCGAAGCCCCGGCAGCGGTCGATGGCGGCGAGCAGACCGGCGAGGATGTCGTCGATGTAGGTGTAATCCCGGCTGCTCGATCCGTCGCCGAAGACGCGGATCGGCTGGTCGCGGAGGATCAGCGACGTGAACCGGTGGATGGCCAGGTCAGGCCGCTGCCTCGGGCCGAACACCGTGAAAAATCGCAGCGACCAGATGTCCATGCCGTAGAGGTGGTGGAAGGTATGGCAGAGCAGTTCGCCGGACCGCTTGGTCGCGGCGTAGGGGCTGATGGGCCGATCGACGGGATCGTCCTCGCTGAAGGGGAGCTTGCTGTTGTTGCCGTAGACGCTCGAGGACGAGGCGAAGAGCAGTTTCGGTCGTGGCGCGGTGCCGGCCAGCAGGCTCAGCAGGTGGGTGGTGGCCTGGACGTTGGCGCGTTCGTACCCGAGGGGGTCTTCGATGCTGGGGCGGACGCCGGCCTTGGCGGCGAGATGGACGACGGCGTCGAGTTTGTCGGCGTGGTGCTGCCAGAACTCCGCCAGGTCAGCCGGTTCGGCCAGGTCGCATTGGTAGAAATGGAAATGCGGATGCTGGTTGGATCGTTCGAGGTTTCGCTGCTTGATGCGGTGGTTGTAGAACGGGTCGAAGTTGTCCAGCCCGACGACTTCGTCGCCGCGTTCGAGCAGCCTTTCGCAGAGATGCGAGCCGATGAACCCGGCCGCTCCGGTGACGAGGATGCGCATGGCTCCCCTTATCCTTCCCGCCGGAGGGGCGGCCGGCCGACGCAGAAGTACTCCAGCCCCGTATCGCGCAGGTAGCTGGGGTCATAGAGGTTTCTGCCGTCGAAGATCACCGGTGTGCGGAGAGTTCGTTCGATGCGCTTGAAGTCGGGCGTGCGGAATTCCATCCACTCGGTGCAGAGGATCAGCCCGTCGGCGTTGTCGAGGGGTTCGTAGACGTCCTCGTGGTAGGTGACGGAGTCTCCCAGAATGTTTCGCGCGGTTTGGTGGGCCTGGGGGTCGTGGGCGGCGACGGTCGCGCCGGCGTCGAGCAGCCGGCGGATCAGCTTCACCGAAGGCGCTTCGCGCATGTCGTCGGTTCTGGGCTTGAAGGCCAGTCCCCAGAGGGCGAAGTGCTTACCCGCCAGGTCACCGTCGTAGTACCGGCTGATTTTCTCGAACATCCAGTCGATCTGCTGATCGTTGACGCGGTGGGCGGCCTCGACGATCTGCGCCGACTGTCCGTGCGCCTCGGCGGTGTGGATCAGGGCCTGGACGTCCTTGGGAAAGCACGACCCGCCGTAGCCCAGCCCGGGAAAGAGGAACGCCCGTCCGATTCGGCTGTCGGAGCCCATACCCTGGCGAACGGCGTGAATGTCCGCGCCGACGGTTTCGGCCAGCCGGGCCAGTTCGTTCATGAAGCTGATCCGCACGGCGAGCATCGAATTGCAGGCGTACTTCGTCAGTTCGGCCGAAACGGCGTCCATGAACAAAATGCGGTTGCCCCGCCGCATGAAGGGTTCGTAGACGTGGGTCATGACGTCCCGCGCCCGCTGACTGTCCGTGCCGATGATGACCCGCTCGGGACTGAGGAAGTCGTCGACGGCCGAGCCTTCCTTGAGGAACTCCGGGTTCGAGACGTAGTCGAACGGCACGGACGTCTGCTCCCGGATGAGGTTGCTGACCCGCCGGCAGGTGCCTACCGGGACGGTGCTCTTGGTGACCACCACGGTATAGTCGCTGATAACCCGGCCGATCTGCCGGGCGACGGCGTCGACGTAGCGCAGGTCGGCTGATCCCTCCGGCCCGGGCGGGGTGCCGACGGCGATGCCGATGATTTCCGAGGGGGGCGCCTCGGCGAGGTCGGGCAGAAACTGGATCCGGCCGGCCTTGACGTTGTCGGCCAGCAGTTCGCCCAGCCCGGGTTCGTAGATGGGCACCCCGCCTTGGCGGAGCGTAGCAATGCGGGTCTCGTCGGGGTCGACCATGGTAACGTGGTTGCCGGTGCTGGCGTAACAGGCACCGGCGACCAGCCCGACGTAGCCCGCTCCTGCGATGGTGATCTGCATGCTGGGGGCCCTTTCTAGGCCGTTGTTTGTGGGCCTGGCGGTAGGGGTCACCATACTGGGTGCTGAGAGGGTTTGCAAGTCTTTCGCCCCTTGCGTACGGCCGCTACAATACCCCCATGCCCGGGGAACCAGACAAATCGGAGTTCCGGCTGGCCTGGCTGGCCGGTCCGACGACCGCGAGTGATCTTCGCGAGATTCTCCTGCCTCTGGCCGAAGAACTGCGGTTGCGAGGGATGCGCATCATGCTCTTTGAGCCCCGCGAATCGCCCCGGGTCGACCTGGAGCAGGCCGTCGAAGAGGTTCGGGAATACGATCCGCCGAAATGGTACACCCGGGGTCACGTCGATTCGCTGGTGCGTGAGATTGATGCCTCGGGTTCCCAGGTGATGCACGTTCTGGATGCCGGCGTCGAGCTTCTGGGCGCGAGCGTGGCGGCTCAGACCCGCCTGCCGTGGGTCGTCACATGCAACCGGCGGGGTGGAAAACATCTGCCGGCCGTCGATCCCGCGCCGCTGCTGCTGGCGATCAGCGAACCCATTCGTGACGATCTGCTGGCCGGCCGAAAGATCGGCGCGGGCCAGACCCGGCTGTGGCGGCCTGGCGTGCGGGTGACCGAGGAGGCGAAGAACCTTGCCTTCAACGACCGCGACGTGGCGATCCTGGTCGACGCCCAGTCAGCGGACCCTGACATGCTCCAAGCGGTGTTGCGGAGTTTCGCCGAACTTCGCCGGTGCCGCAGCGACTGCCTGCTGTTCTTCGCCGACGCCGACCGCCAGGAGCGTCGGCTCCGCCGACAGGCCGAGCGGATGGACCTCGCCGGGCTGCTGACGTTTGTCTCCCGCGCCCAGTTCCACGCCCGGGCGGAAATCGTCCGGTCGACGGACGTCTACGTCTCAGTCGCCTCAGCCCGGAACGTGGACCTCTGGCCGCTGGTGGCGATGGCTGCGGGCGTGCCCGTTGTCGCGCCGGCCGGGGGGTCGGATGATTTTCTCATCGACGGCAAGACCGCCACGCTGTTCGACCCGCAGGAGCCCGCCGACCTAGCTGAGAAACTTTCGTCCATCCTCGCCGAGGGCGACTCCATCGACTGGCAGGCCGAGGAAGCCCTGCGCTACGTCCGTAAGCACCACGACCCGTCCCGCCAGGCCGACGACCTCGCCGCCGTCTACCGAAGTCGACGGACACGGTAGCGCGGCCTCCTTTTCTACGTCGGCG
>CAYMAP010000152.1:0-6664 GCA_964388425.1 uncultured Planctomycetaceae bacterium | reverse complement strand
TTGACGAATCGCCCTGCTTTTTCGTTCCGTCGACTTTTGAGGGGCGCATCAAAAAGGCGATTCCCTCAGAACCGCCAAGAACGCGGTTGTAGGACTATTTTGTGGGGACGTAACTCGATTGTTTTCGTTGATGAATCGATCTGCTTTTTCGTTCCTTCGATTTTTGAGGGAGGCGGCTAAAAAGGGGAACCATGTCTGGATCACTTCAGCGATGACGCGGCATGCGGTATCCGACGGTTCTTCCGTCCTTTACCGGCGTTCCGGTTCTTCGTCCTCGTCCTCTTCTTCGTGGTACTCCTCGTTATGGTCTTCTTCCATTTCCATGCTGAGGAATTTGTCGTTTTCCGCGAGCATCGCCCGCATCTGGTCGAGGGCCTTTTCGGGCTGTTCGGTCTGGAGGTAGAGGTCTTTGAGGCCCATGCGAAGGGCGTTTCGCAAGCCGATCGTGCGGGTCCGGTCGAGGAGGTTATCGAGGTCCTCGATGCGCCGGCGGGGGTCCCGCGGGATGTCGTCCTTGATGGCGCCGATGGCGATCAGGCCGGCGACTTCGGGGTTGAAGGCCATGTCGCCCATGCGTTCGATGACTTCCATCCAGGCGTACATCCGTCCGAACTCCTCGGGGCGCTCGAAGTCCGGTTCTCGGCGGGGCCTGCGCGGCCGTTCGCCGTGTCGCTCCCGGCCGTGCCGGATGCGTTCGATCTGCTCGCGAAGTTCGCGGATTTTCCGCTCGCGGCGTTCAGCGGCCTGGGCTTCGGGGCGGTCGTGTCGGCCTTCGTCATACGGCTGGGCGAGGGTGTACGAGACCAGCAAGCCTGCTCCCAACAGGCTCAACAGCAGTGCGAGAGTCGTTCGTTTCGTCATGTTCGGTGCTCCTTTCGGTTCGGGTGGGGACCTGGATACGAGGCAGGATGAACTGGAGGGTCACGGTTTCTTCGGATTTCGGCGGGAGGATCGAGCCGGGCATCGGCAGGCGGATGCCCGAGGCAGATTGGTTCTGTCCGTCGGTCTGGGGCAACGTCGGCGTGGCTGGGAACTGCCAGGTCATGCGGACCGGCGAATCGGCCTGGTCCGGCTGGGTCGGCTGCGTCGCAACTGCGAGGGGGGAGTCAGTCTGGGCGGTCTTGTCCGGCCGGGTCGCGACGTGCAGCAGCACCAAGGCGGCCGCAGCGACGGCGGCAGCGGTGGGGACCAGCCAACGCAGCCGGTGATGGTGACGGCGCTGCGGCGCGGCGGTCCAGGCCGGTCCGGTGTAGCGTTCGGCGTCGAGGCGTCGGCGGAGGGCGTCGAGGTCCTCCAGCAGGAGGTCGCCGCGGCATGGGTTGTCGGGTTCATGCGATGGGTTCATGGCGGTGCATCCGTTTTCGGAGGTTGTCCAGCCCTGCGGCGGTGGCGGCCTTGACCGTGCCCTCGGCGATGCCCAGGACGTCGGCCGTCTGCTGGACCGACATCTGACGAAGGTATCGGCAGGCGACGACCTCGCGCTGCCGATCGGGCAGGGCGTCGAGGGCGGCGTCCAGGTCGGCCAATCGGTCGGTTTCGTCGTGGGCGTCGTCGTGGACGACCGGTTGTGTGCCCACGTCGTCGGAGTGGGTCGGGTTGTGGCGTCGTTCGGCTCGACGGCGTTCGCGGACGACGTTGATCGCGAAGCCCATCAGCCAGTTCGTCGCGTCCCGCCCGGGCTGGTAGTGTTTCCGCTTCCCCCAGGCCCGCAGGAGCGTTTCCTGGACGACATCGCCGGCGTCGTGTGTGTCCAGGCCTTGCGCCCGGGCGAGCCGGTAAAGGTTGTCCTTGACGGCCCCGGCGAGTCGGCCGAACGAGGCGGAGTCGTCGGCCGCCTGCCGCATCAGGTCGTTGCGCTCCTGCGGGTCCATGGGGTTGTTCTACCCGGTATTGCAACTCAGGCCAACGGGGTTTAGCGGACGTTTGAAAAACGTGTTTTCATCTCGTTGCTCGGGCGCCTCGCTCGTGAGCGAAGAGGCCACTTGTACCTGCCGGCAAAAAAAGGCACATTACGTCATGGCTGAGACGGCCCGGCCCTTCATGGGCAAGATGCCCGTGCCGGAGTTTGAGAAGCTTCACGACGAATAAGGAGACGAACGATGCGTACACCGACGATCCTGTTTTTGTGCAGCGGCAATACCTCTCGCAGCCAGATGGCCGAGGCCTTTGCCCGTCAGTACGGCGGGAAGGAGTTCGAGGTGCTCAGTGCGGGGTTGGAACCGGGGGAGATTCATCCGATGACGCGCCAGGTCATGGCCGAAGCGGATTGCGACCTGCAGGGCCAGTACAGCAAGAGCGTCAAGGAGTATCTCGGGAAGGTGCTGGTGGATTATCTGTTCATCGTCTGCGACAAGGCGGCGGAGAACTGCCCGTCTATCTGGCCCGGCTCGCCGAAGCTGGAGCGGATCGTTAGGACGTTTGACGATCCGGTATCGGCTGAAGGTTCTGAGGCAGACCGGCTGGCGGTGTTCCGTCGGGTGCGGGACGAGATCGACGCGGCGGTCAAAGAGTGGATGGAGGAGCATCGATGAGTTTGGGTCGACCTCGGTTGAGCGCCCGACATGACCTGTCCCAGCATCACAGCCGGGGGCGGCTGTGCTAGACGTCGTTTACGTGTCTGGTTCTCACGGGCGGATGGTGATGGTGGACCAGCGGTTCCAGGTGACGGAGGGGTTGGTGGGGTCGGCGTAGTCGATGAGGGTGTCGAAGAGCAGTTGGATGTCCTCGGCGGAGAATCGCAGGCAGCCTCGGCTAGCGGGTGTGCCGATGGTCTGTGGTTCGTTCGTGCCGTGGATGGCGTAGCTCTGTGAGACGGTGATGGTCGTGCCGAGCTGGGGGATGCCCTCGATTTTGATGTTCAGTCCTTTCGGGCCGAGGGGGTAGTCCGGCTGGCCGGGACGGATGGCGATGTTGGGTCGGCCCGTTTCGGCCGGCGGGTAGTATGTCGAGTGGGCGGTCTTCCCGCCGGGCACGACGCGGAAGTACCCCTCCGGGGTGGGGGTTTCCGGTGCGCCGATGCAGACGGGCATACGTCGGACGAAGAGGTCCTGGAGGTAGAGATCGGCGGCGCGGGCTTGTTTGTAGACGACGAGGTGGAAGGGTCCCTCGAGGAGTTTGTAGGCCCGGCCGGCCTGGAAGCGCCGGGCCGACGAGAGGCCGTTGACCCAGACGATGATGCCAGCGGGGGTGTTGAGTTCCTTGCGGGCGATGACGCCCTTGCGGGTGACCCTGCCGCCGCGGCGGATGCTGTTGAGCCGGTCGCCGGACTGAAAGGTGTAGCTCAGCAGGTAGGGGTCGTTGGGGTTGACGTAGCTGTCGCGTTTCAGGACGGTCCGTTCGGCGAGGTTTTCCAGGGCTTTTCGAGCCTGGACGGCCTGGGGCTCGGGGAGCTTGCCCCGGCAGGCGAGGTTCAGCAGCCGACGGGCGTCAAGGAGGTTCTTGTCCTGGGCGAAGAGTTTGATTCCCTGCTGGAAGGCTTTGCGGGCCTGCTCGGCGGGCGGTGGGGGCAGCGTGATGGGGCTTGGGCCGATGGCGTTGGCCAGGGTGCGGGTCATGCCCTTCGGACCGGGCGCGGGCGCGTCGGGTTGTTCGACGGGCTTGTCCGGCGGATCGGTCCGGTCGGTCTCCGCGGGCGCGTCGGGTGGGGATTCGTCCGGGGCCGGTCTGACCGGGTCGGCGTCGGCGGGTGAGGTCAGTTGATGTTCTCGATGCGGGGTGTGGAGCGTGGGCTTGTCTTTGTCCTGCATGGGCTTGACGATCAGGATGTGGAAGACCAGCCAGTCCAGCAGGAAGAACACGGCGACGATGAGGGTAATAACCAGCAGGGCTCGGCGGGCGTGTTTTTTGCCGTGGCGGTCGGGCTGGTGGGATTCGATTTTCATGGTGCGGTCTCCGTGGCGGCGGGGGGATGCGTGCAGTGGATGACTTCGCGGTCGGTGACGACAGAGGCGACGGGCTGGTCGTCGGGTCCGGCGGGGACGTGGTCGAGGATCTGTTCGGCCAGTGCGAGTCCGACGGGTTGGGCGTGGAGGTCGGGCCGGGCGAGGAAGCGGTCGTAGAAGCCTCCGCCTCGGCCGAGGCGGTTGCCCCGCCGGTCATAGGCCAGTCCGGGAGCGACGACGAGGTCGATCGAGGCCGGGTCGACCTCGCCGAGGTTGCGGTCCGGCTGCCGCAGGCCGTGGGCGGGGTGGAAGAGGTCCTCGTGGTCCGGCGGGCAGAGGATGGTTCGCATGGAGCGGCAGTGGTCGCAGGCAGTGGGGGCGAGGACGGTCTTGCCGGCCGCCCAGGCTGCGCGGGCCAGGGCGGAGCAGTCGACCTCGCGTTCGATGGGCAGGTACAGCAGGACAGACCGTGCGCGCTGGAAGACGGGCAGTTCGCCGAGCCGGTCGCAGGCCGATCGGCTCCTGCGGAGCAGGTCGTCGGCGGAGATTCCCGCCAGGAGCTGCCGGATGTGTTGGCGGAGATGTCGTTTCACCCCCGTATTGTACCGTCCGGAGCGCGGTGATGCGAAATGTCGCATGGCGAGAGGATTTCCGCCCCTGCGGATTGTGGCCTGGGCGGGAATGACAAAACACAGAGACTGGGTGGGCACTTTGTTGTCCGGATCGATCGTGAGGACAATGCGAGGGCAGGCAATCTGCCCATCCCGCGAAGGAGCCTCCGTCGACGTGTGTTTTTGGCTGCTCGATCCACCACTGCTCGATCCAGCGCTCTCAACGCTTGTCGAATCGCTTCCGGTGGGGTATACTCGGTGACTCCGCGCCTCGACCACCACCCCCAACAAGGAAGACTGCCGATGCAACGCCCCGATGTGAACGTCGTCGACTGCACCATCCGCGATGGCGGACTGATGAACGACTCGAATTTCGACCTCGAAACCGTTCGCGCCGTCCTCGCCGCCTGCTGCGAAGCCGGCGTCGATGTCTGCGAACTCGGCTACCGCAACAGCAAGGACATGTTCGACCCCCAGACCTTCGGGCCCTGGCGGTTCTGCGACGAGGAGGACCTCCGCAAGGCCACCGACGGCATCGACCGAGGCAAGACCCGACTCGCCGTCATGATGGACGCCCACAAGTCCGAACCGAGCGATCTGCTGCCGGCTGAAGAGTCCGTCATCGACATGGTCCGCTGCGCGACCTACGTCAAGGACATCAACCTCGCCGTCCGACTGGCCAACCACGCCAACGACCTCGGGTACGAGACCACCATGAACATCATGGCCATCACCCACGCCCACCTGCCCGAACTCGAGGACGTCCTCGACCAGATCGAGGAAGACACCCCCGTCAAGAGCGTCTACATCGTCGACAGCTTCGGCAACATGTACATGGACCAGCTCCACTTCATGGTCGCCAAGTACCAGATGCACCTGAAGACCAAGGCCGTCGGTGTCCACTTCCACAACAACCAGCAGCTCGCCTTCGCCAACACCATGGAAGGCATCGTCAACGGCGCGACCTGGGCGGACGGGACGCTCTACGGCCTTGGCCGAGGAGCCGGCAACTGCCCCCTCGAACTGCTCATCAGCTTCATGAAAGACCCCGACCTGGACATCAAGCCCGTCCTGGAGTGCATCGGCAAACACATCATGCCTCTTCGTGAAACCATCGAGTGGGGCTACCACGTGCCCTACATGGTCACCGGCATCCTCAACCAGCACCCCCAGTCCGCCATGCAGTGGATGGACAAGGAACCGCCCGAAAAGTACGACTACGTCAAGTTCTACTCCACCGCCGACGAGTAAGTCACACCCCAGAGGTTCACCATGAACGAAGAACTGGTTTGCGAAGTTACTCAGGAAGCCGATGGCGGTTTTGTCGCGGAGTGTCTCGGCGAGGATATGTTCACCGAAGCAGACACAGGGAAGGCCCTCTGCGATAACGTCCTCGAAGCCGTCCGCGCGTTTTATTGTGACTCAACGCCGCCTCCCGGTGTGCGTCTGCACTTCGCCCGCGATGAAATCCTGACCATGTCGTAAATCCATCTTTTTCCTCTGCATCCTCTGTGGTTGAAAAACAACCTCTTTGCTCGTAACAGGACCCCAGCATGCCCGAGACCCACGACCGACCGCTCGACTTCGTCCGCCAGATCGTCGCTGACGAGCTGAACAACGGCACCTGGGAAGGGCGGGTGATCACCCGCTTTCCCCCCGAGCCGAACGGCTACCTGCACATCGGCCATGCCAAGAGCATCTGCCTGAACTTCGGCATCGCCGCGGACTTCGCCGACAACGCTCAAGAAGCCCGCTGCCATCTGCGATTCGACGACACCAACCCCACGAAGGAGGAGCAGGAGTACATCGACGCCATCAAGGCCGACGTCCGCTGGCTCGGCTGGGACTGGGCCGAACACGAATACCACGCCAGCGACTACTTTGACCAGCTCTACCAATGGGCCGAGCAGCTCATCCGGGACGGCAAGGCCTACGTCTGCGACCTGTCCATGGACGACATCCGCGCCACACGCGGCAACCTCACCGAACCGGGCACGGAAAGCCCCCATCGCGACCGCACGCCGGAGGAAAACCTCGACCTCTTCCGACGCATGCGGGACGGCGAGTTCCCCGACGGCTCGCGGACCCTGCGGGCAAAGATCGACATGGCCCACCCGAACCTCAACCTCCGCGACCCGGTGATGTACCGCATCCTCCACGCCCCGCACCCCC
>CAYMAP010000151.1:0-6764 GCA_964388425.1 uncultured Planctomycetaceae bacterium | reverse complement strand
TTTGTCTATAGCCGATTGCAGGACCATCGAATACAATCGGGGCATGATGACCCCCACGACCACATCGGACGTTGCCGTTCTCCGCGAGCTGGCCCGGCGGTATGCCGAGGTCGCCGCCGAGCCGATCCAGCAGACCCGCCGAGACCTCTGGCGGAAGCACAACAGCCTCCAGCCGACCCGCCCGCCGATTTATCTTCGGGGCGGGACAGCCCAGGAGGAAATTCCCGATGTCGCTTCGGTGGCCTGCGAGGAGAAGTTTTTTCGTGGTGTGGAAAAAACTCTTCGCTGTCAGCTGTTCTGGGCGTCGTGCGGGGATGACTCCATCTTCGAGCCTTGGTTCGTCCTCCCAGCCGTTCACGAACACACCGGCTGGGGTGTGACGGGAGAGGTGCAATTTGCTCCCGACGCCGAACCTGGAGCCGGTTCGTACAAGGAAGACTATCCCCTCAAGTCGCTGGACGACATTGACAAGCTCGTCCCGCCGCAGCATCGCATTAATGAAGCGGCCACCGCCGAACTCCGCGACCGCCTCGCCGAGGCGCTCGGAGACCTCCTGCCGGTCGTCGTCGACCGCAGACCATGGTATTTCATGTGGCATGGCGACCTGTCGACCGACCTCGGGCATCTCCGCGGGATCGAGAATTTCATGCTGGACATGATGGACAACCCCGAGGGGCTGCACCGTCTGATGCAGGTCATGTCCGATGGCGTGCTGCGAACGCACGACCAGGCCGAGGCCGCTGGCGACTGGACGCTCCTGGACCATCAGAACCAGGCCATGGGCTACGCCGAGGAATTGCCCGACCCGGCCAGCGACGGTAAGCCGATCGCGCGAAAACAACTCTGGGGGTACATGGCCTCTCAGGAGCTTACGCTGGTAAGTCCGGCCCAGCACGAGGAGTTTATGCTCCGCTACCAGCTGCCGATCGTCGAGAAATTCGGGCTCAGTGCCTACGGCTGCTGCGAGGACCTGACCCGCAAGATCGACATGCTGCGACAGATTCCCAATCTCCGCCGCATCGCCGTCTCGCCCATGGCGAACCTGCCGGCCTGCGCCGAGCAGATCGGCACGGACTACGTCATCTCCTGGCGGCCGAGCCCGGCCGAAATGGTCTGCACCGGCTTCGACCCGGAGCGCATTCGCAAGGCCACCCGTGAGGCCCTCGACGTCTGCCACGGCCTGCACATGGACATCACCCTCAAAGACGTCCAGACCGTCCAGAACGACCCCCGCCGACTCGCCGAGTGGGTCCGTATCACCCGGGAGACGATCGAAGGATAGCGGCCTTCGGGCTCTCAGGGCGTCGGCCGGGTTCCGAGGGCCTGCTGGTTCTCGGCGATGCGGTCGAGCAGGGCGTGGAGGTCCGGGTCGGGTCGGTGGGTTTCCAGCCTGCGGGTGACGAACTTCGCGGCGTGGGTGAGTCCTTCGTCCAGGCCGACTTCGCAGGTGAAGTGCCCGGCGAGGTCGAAAGCTTTGGTGTTGTCGTAGACGGCGGACCAGGCTTTGTCGCCCATCAGAGGGCCTCGCCAGTCGGGGTTGTAGCGGGCGAGGGTTTCGGTCGGTACGTGGACGAGGCGAGGCTCGACGCCGAGGGCGCGGGCGACGGCGGAGTAGATGGCGTCCCAGGTGAAGGCTTCGAGATGGCGCGTGATGTGCAGGGCCTGGCCGAGGCTGCGGGGGTTGCCCAGGAGGTTCGCGAAGGGTGTTGCGAAGTCGTCGCTGTGGGTGTAGGTCCAGAGGCTCAGTCCGTCGCCGTGGACGATGACGGGTTTTTCGTTCCGCAGCCGCCATGCCCACTCGTCGCCGGCGGCGAGCCCGCCTGGGAATTTGGTTCGGAATGTATGGCTGGGTCTGACGATGGTGGCCGGGATCGTGCCTTCGTGGTGAGCGGCGAGGAGTCGGCGTTCCATCTCGATTTTCCGCTGGCTGTACGGCCAGTAGGGATTCTCGAGGGGCACGTCCTCGGTGATGATGGTTTCGGTGAGGGGTTTTCGGTAGCAGGAGGCAGAGGAGAGGAAGACGTACTGCCCGCACTGGCCGGCGAAGGCGTCGAGGTCGCGTTCGAGCTGTTCGGGTTGGTAGGCCAGGAACTGACAGACGACGTCGAAGCGGCGGTCGGCGAGGTCTGCGAGGTCGGCGGGGTTCGTGACGTCGCCGGTGATTTGCCGGGCCCCGGCCGGGAGGGGCTGGTCGCTTCGTCCGCGGTTGAAGACGGTCACGTCGTGGCCTGCGGCGAGGGAAGCCTCGGCGCAACTGGCGGAAATCTCGCCGGTTCCGCCGAAGTACAGTACGCGTTGGGAGGAAGAAGGCATAAGGGTCCTTTCGTTGTGGCTGGCCGATGGGGCGATCATTGTACGCCGGCGGGCCGGAAGAAATCGAGGATTCGCGAGGAGCCTGCCGACAGGTCGACAGGGGGGTCAGTCCAGGTCGAACATGTCGGCCATCTGTTCCTGTTCCCACTGTCGGGCGAGGTTGCCGGCCTTGATGAGAAGGTGGTCGATCTTGTCGAATCGCGTTTCCAGGACGATCAGGCCGTCGGGGTCGACCAGGAGGATCTCGTTTTCGTGGGGTTTGCCGAACGCCTGCCAGCCGATCCGGTTCGGGTCGGCGAGGTTGTAGAGGTTCGACGTTTCGTCCTGGGGCAGGGAGTCGGAGGTCCGGTTCAGATCGCAATCCGGGCCTGGCTGGAGCAGTTGGAAGACCGGTACGGAATTCACGTACAGGTCGTCGGCGAGTTCCCGGACGCGGGGGTCGATCCGTCCGCAGGGGGATTTGGCGGTGGGGAAGGCGACGACGTAGAAGGCCCCCGCGAGTTTGTCGACCGTGGTCATGCTGTCGTCGGACAGGACGACGGGGACGGTGGGGGCGATGCTGCAGTTTCTGGCCCGGGCCTGGTCGGTCAGGCGGACCGTTCCCGTGCGGGGTACGGGCTGGCAGCCGGTCCCTGCGAGGCAGGCGAGGATCAGAAGCATCAAGTTGCGCGGGCCAGTGGGCATGGGCGATGTCCTGGGAAATCCGGTGTGTCATCCCGTCATCATTTTCATCATAGTCGCACCGGACAAACGACCGATAACGAGTATACAGGTTTTGCTGCATGGGATAACCGTTCGCGACGGATGGAAAGGACGCCATCATGATCGGCAGGCATGGTACGAAAATATCGGCAGGATTGGCCGTGTTGGTTTGTTTCAGCGGCTGTGCGATGGATCGGCAGGGGCGGGTGCTGCTGCTCCAGCCGGGCTGGCCTCCGGAGTTCAAGCCGATGGAGACTGCGGAAGTGGCGTCGGCGGACGATGAGTGCGTCCCGACCGAACCGGCCGAGTCAAAAGAAGAGCGTCAGCTCCGTCAGCAGCAGCTCGAGACGGAACTTCGTCAGCGGGACCGTCAGACCCGTCGGAAAGAGGCGCTGGTCAACCAGTTGCAGACGGAAATCAACGCCGCCAACACCCGGCAGGTGCAGCAGCAGCGTCGCGAACGTCAACTTCAGGAGGCGTTGCACCGGCAGGGGGGCGAACTTGACCAGCACCGCCAGCAGACCCATCGGCTTCAGCAGGAACTCCAAACACTGCAGGACCAGATTGCGTCGCGCCGCCTGGCAGAGGTGCGGACGCGGCAGCGGATCGAGCAGCTTCGCAACGAACTAGCGCGGAAGCAGGAGGCGACCCACCGCGTCACCGTCGACGCCAACGCGCTGAATGCACGGCTGGAACATACCCGTCGGATTAACCAGGCATTGCGGTCGGATCTATCGGCCGCGAGCGCGGAGGCGCACCGCCGGGAGCGGCGCGTCGAGACGCTCAGCACGGAACTCGACAGCGTGCGGAAAGACAACGTCAAACTCCAGCGGACGGTCGAGCAGACCCGCGCGGAGAATCGTCAGCAGCAGGAGCAGATCAGCTTGTTAACGGATCGGCTTGACGCCGGGAACGCCCGCCGGGATCGCCAGCGGGAGGCTGTGGCCAGGCTGGAAAAGCAGATCGAGAAACTCCAGCGCGACCTGGTCAACAGTCAGGCCCTGGCCTTGGAACTTCAGGAGCAGATGGACTCGGCGGGCAAGCACCTGGCGGTTCAGCACGGGCGGAACGAACTGCTGGCCGGGGAACTCCGCAGCGTGCGGGAGCAGTTGGCCAGTCAGCGGTCGCAGAACGAGGCGATGATCCGGGCGTTGGAAGACTCCCGCCGGACCGCACGAAAACTCACGGATGACCTCAACGAGCGTAGTATCCTCTGCCAGAAGCAAACGGTGCGAATCCGGGAGCTGCAGGAGAGACCGGCGGTTGACACGTTGCCGGTGCATCCGGCGGCGCGGCTGGCCGAGGCCCGTCGGCGGGTCTGGCAGCCCTCGGAGGAATATCTCACCGACTCGGCGGTCCGGGCCGCCGAGTCCGCGGAGATTCCTTCGGCGGCTCGGGAGCAGGTTTCCTCACGACGCCGGTGACGTCGTTGCAGCGGGTGTGTCCTCGGGTAGGGTTTCCAGCCGACGGAGGCAGTCGTCGAGTAGATCGGCGGCCTGGTCGGGCGGGAGCGTGACGCCCTCGGTGGCGAGTTCCACAACGGCAGCGCCGCGGACCGCCCGGACGATCCACTTGTCCAGGATGACCTTTTCCTCTTTGTCGGTCAGCTCGATGTGATAGACCTTTGCGCCGTCGTCGGCCATGGGTTTGAACCGCCCGGCCTGGAAGGATTTGATCTCGTGTTGCTTCGCGTGTCGGATGAGACGGATGCTTCGATGGACGTGCCGGTCGAGGCGGTCGAAGAAACCGCCGGCGTCGCGGGGTTCGTCCAGTCGATAGATCACCAGGCGGACTTCCTGCCGGCCCCGTTTGGCTGCGGCGAGGATGCCGGCCCGGACGGGGCGGGTCATGGCGTCGAGGTCTTGGGTCCCTCCCTGGCCGAACGACGCCCTCATGGCCAGTTCGGTCAGGGGCTTTTCGACGACCTTCCAGCCCTCCGCGGCGAAGAGTTCGACGAACCCTTCCAGAGCGGGTTCGAGGTCCGGTTCGTCGCCCGGGCCGGGGCGATAACGCTGGGGGTGGGCGATCATCCGCGTTGTGGCGGGGGGATTCTGCAGGGCGTCCCAGACGGCCTCGGGACCCTTGCGTCGGTAGAGGTGGTCGACGAAGCGCTTGCCGGTGACGTAGGTGAATTCCTGCCGGATCACCGCAGCGGGGATGTTGGCGTGGACCGGCGAGTGCCCGATGAGGAACGTGCGGTTGTAGAGATCGTTGGCTTTGTCGAGATGCAGGGCTTTGGCGACCTGCTCCTGGGCGAACATG
Source organism: uncultured Planctomycetaceae bacterium (assembly GCA_964388425.1). GTDB lineage: Bacteria > Planctomycetota > Phycisphaerae > SM23-33 > SM23-33 > CAYMAP01. Next base: position 1,487 of record CAYMAP010000151.1, on the reverse strand, counting down.
CACTGGCCCTCGACGACGGCTCCGTAGGCGGCGGCGGTGTCGGGGTCGTCCTGCTCGGCGAGGAGATCGATGACGTCGACGACCTCGGCCTGGAGGGCGTGGGTTAACTCGTGGGCGATGAGGATCGTGAGGATGTCCCGTCCGTGAGACGGGTCGATGCGGTGCTTTTCCAGGAGTTCCATGAGATTGCCCGGCATGAGGGTGAGGATGCCCGCCTTGACGCCGTACTTGCCGAGGGTGCGGTCGGTCATGCGGGCGGCCTGAGCGTAGGCGGCCTTGCGGGCCTGTTCGTCGGTGAGCTTGGGGTGCTTGGCGCGGATTTGGACGGCCATGTCCTCCGCCATGGCGCGGACGGTGGCTTTCTTCGAGCCGACAACGATTCTCGGCAGAGAACTGAACTTCCGTCCCCAGATGCGATGCAGATGAGGCACGACCTGCCGGACGCTTTGGCGGATGTCCTCTTCCGTGAAGGCCGGGGTGTTTCCGTTCGAGGCGGAGGCGGATCGCTTCTCCAGTTCGTCGAGGCGTTCCCGCAGGGCCTTCATGCCGTCCTGGAGTTCGCTGATCTTCGCCTTCAGCAGGTGGTTCTGCTGTTCCAGCCGGGTGATGCGGTGTTTCAGGGAAACGTTCTCCGACTGCTCGGCGGGGCGAGTCTCGGCCGACACCGCACCCGAGGCCGTCAGAATCATGCCGAGGATCATCGCGTATCGCATCATGGGAGTCCTGCCTTTCGTTTCAGTATCCAACCACCCTGCGGGGGGCAAGGTTACGAACCAGCCGATCAGTCCTTGCGTTCTTTCTCGATCCACTTCGGCGGGAGGTAGTGCGGCAGGTGGTCGGGGACGGGTTTTTTCCAGAGGCCTGTCCCGGCGTCGCGAGCCTCGGTCATGACTTGCCGGAAGGCGTGGGTGTGGCGGTGCTTGACGCTGGGGTCGGCGAAGCCCAGCCCGCGCCGGATGAGCTGGCGGTTGAGCATCGTGCCGTCTTCAAGGTAGACGTACGCCAGCAGCCGTCCGAAGCTGTCGCGCGTCCGGTGAGCGAGGAGTTCGACACGGACCTTTCGCCCGTGGACGGCGCGGAGGGTGTACTTGCTGGCCTCGGGGCCGAAATGCTGGACTGGCTTGCGGGGGTGGACGCACTCGGGCGTGTCGACGCCCCACAGCCGGATGCGCGTGCGGTGGCCGGACCCGTCGGGGCAGTCGATGTCCAGCGTATCGCCGTCGACGACGTTGACGGCCGTGAAGACCTTGTCGTGGTATCGACTCCAGTCGCCTTCCTGCCGAGCCCCGAAGATCCCCGCGCGGTCGGCGGCCCACAAGGCTGAGCCGATACCGGCCACGATCAGCAGCATGACGGCCTGGCGGGCCTGGTTGCGTCTCCGCCACTGCCGGGCGGTCAGGCGGGTTCGAATGGCGGCGGTGTCTCTCATGGAAACAGTATCGTCGGAACGTCCGATAACGGTTGAGTCATTCTCGCCCCGACGTGTA
>CAYMAP010000150.1:0-6781 GCA_964388425.1 uncultured Planctomycetaceae bacterium | reverse complement strand
CCGCGACGGAAAAATTCTTGTTCTACGCCCTTCACCGGGGTAAACACAAAATCACATCCCCCGAAGCAAACGGGGAACAAGGAAGTTACGAACATCGCAAATGGCTCGGGGGAGAGTGTTCTGGCGGAGAGCCATGCTGGCAGTATAGAGCCCGGGCGAGTACAATCCCGACAATATCGCAACGCCGGGCCGCCTTGCTTGGCTGAATGGAATCCACCCCATGCTGAAATCGAATCGCCACATGGTCTCTTCCGTTGCGCTCGCCCTGGTCTTTCTGACGAACATGGCCTGCGCCGAAGTCACCCTCAAGCCGACCACGGTCCAGTGGCGCACCTATGCCTACGAACTCAACGAGGACCTCTCGATCAAGAAGGGATCGTTCGATGGCAAGACGATCGTCACGCGAACCTACGACGGCCTGGAGATGGAGAACGAATACCTCCGCGTCACGCTCGTACCGGCCTTCGGCGGGCGGGTGGTGTCGATGTTCTACAAGCCCACCGGCCACGAGGAACTGTACTGGAACCCCGTCGGCGTGCCGTACGGCATTGACAAGGGCGGGTTCTACTACAAGTGGCTGATGCTGTGGGGGGGCATTTTCCCCACGCTGCCGGAAAGCGAACACGCCAAAAGCTGGTGCGTGCCGTGGGAGCACAAGATCATCGAGAACACGCCCCAGCGGGCAGCGGTGGCCATGACCTGGACCGACGACGTCGACCTGCCCAACCGCGGGGCGCATTTTCAATATGGCAAGACGAATATCACCTGCGTCTTCACCGTCAGCCTCAAAGCCGGCAGCACCGTGCTTACGTGCGACGTCAAGCTCATCAACCCCAACACCCGCCCGACGCTTTTCGAGTACTGGACGAACACGGGCCTGGCGCCGGGCTCGGAGCCGGGCGAGACCCGGTGCACGGCCGGGGCGGAGATGATCGTCCCCGGGCCGTACTGCAAGCTGCCGTGGTACAGCAGCCGCCTGTGGGAGGTCGATAAGAAAATCCGCGGGCGGTACAAATACTTCTTCCACTTCGAGAAGCTCAAGTGGTTCAAAAATCACGTCGACATGGGCGTGATCTACCCCTGGCCGGAGGTGATCGGCAATTTCTGGGGCGTGATCAATCACGACAACGGCGAGGGAATTTTCCGGATCGCCGACAACCGCATCACCCCGGGGCTGAAGATCTGGACGTTCGGCTACAAAAAATCTGTCGAGATCGACCCGGAGAAAGACGCCGGCTACCATCGGCCGTTCCTGGAGTTGTGGGCCGGCGTGTCGCGGGAGTTTTTCGTCCCGGCCGTCTTCGATCCGCAGAGCGAGATGGCCTGGCCGGAGTATTACACGCCCACCGTCGGGCTGGACAGCGTGACCCAGGCCAGCAAGGACATGCTCATCAATGCCGTCCCGCAGCGCAAGGGCGACGAGTTGGTTGTCACCTGCCAGTGCTTCGCCACCGCGCCGGGCAAGAAGGTTACGCTGACTCTGAGGGGCGACAACAAAAAGGCGGATCGTATCGACACGGCGAAGCACCAGGCGACGTTTACGCCCGACCCGAAGAAGGGCAACGTCGTGACGCTGACGATCAGCTCGGCGAAAGATCATCTCGATCCGGATCGGCCGATGATTCATCTGCGTGCGGTGGACGAAGACGGCCGGGTACTGCTCAACGCCTCCCAGGCTGTCCCGGCCGAGATGGCGAAGTGATCGGCTGCGCGCATGAAAAAGAACTTATCGAGAGGTGGTACAGTGTAACCCGCCCACAAGTGGACCACTTTAACCTGCCCCGTGACAACGATGAGATCAAACGGAAAATCCTGGCGGAGAATTATCTGTCCCTGCTGGCCGGTTCGGGCATGGGACAGATCCCCCTGGGCTCCTGAGTCCCTGACCTGCTACCCATGACCCCTCGCAACGTCAAAGCCGACATGCTCGCTGTTCTTACCGGGCGGCCCGTCGAGCGGATTCCCTGGGTGCCGCGGCTGGACCTGTGGTATCGCGCGAACCGCCAGGCCGGGACTCTTCCGCCCGGGTTTGCCGACGCGCCGCTGGAGGCTATTCTCGACGAGCTCGACGCCGGCACCCATGCGATCATTCCCGAGTTCCAGGACGAAGAGCAAGGCGATGCGCTGCTCGACCGCGGGATCGGGCTCTTCAACCTCTCGACCATGCCTTGCCGGACGGTGCTGGAAGGCGTGACCCGGCGCGTCAGCCGCGACGGCGAGCGGACCGTCGTCGCGTACGACACGCCGGCCGGCTCGCTGCGGACGGTGGTGCTGTACGACGAGCAGATGCGACGGGCGGGCATTACCCTCTCGCACATCGAGGAGCACGCCATAAAAAGTCCCGCCGACTACGCCGCTGTGGGCTACCTCTTCGAACACGCCCGCGTCGAGCCGAACTTCGACGGCTACCGCGCCTTCGCCGATCGCATCGGATCGCGTGGCCTGGCGGCAGCGTTCGTCTGCCTCGCCGCCTCGCCCATGCAGTTCATCCAGCGCGAGCTGATGCCGATGGACCGTTTCTGCTTCGAGATGCACGATCACCCGGCCGAGCTGGCCCGCCTGGCCGAGCAGATCGACGTGTACTGGCAGAAGATGCTCACCGTCGCCGCCGAGTGTCCGGCTGCGTTGTTCCTGCTCGGCGGCAACTACGATGCCCAGCTCACCTGGCCGCCGTACTTCCGCGAGTCGATCGCTCCGTGGCTGAAGCAGTTCGCCGGGATGCTCCACGACCGAGGCAAGTATCTGCTGACCCACACTGACGGCGAGAACCGTGGCCTGCTCGAAGCCTACTGCGAGTGCGACATCGACGTCGCCGACTCGATCTGCCCTGCCCCGATGACATCGCTGAACCTCGCCGAGACCCGCGAGGTCTTCGCTGACAGTGACATCACCATCATGGGCGGCATTCCGTCGGTCACACTGCTGGAGCAGACCATGGACGACAACCAATTCGACGCGTTCCTCGATCCCTTCTTTGGCGAAGAGATCGGCCGGGGCGACCACCTGATCCTGGGCATTTCCGACACGACCCCACCGGGGGCGAAGTTCGACCGCCTCTGCCTCCTCCGCGACCGCATCGCCGCGTTTGGCCCGGTCGATGAGCTACACAGGCCAGGAGCTTCAAGAAGAGGTTGAATCAAGAATGGCAAAGCCCCGCCCGTTGTCCACTTTCAACAAAACACCCGTCCCGCCTGGCAGGGTGAATTCCAAGCCGGCAGGCTTGTCGGAAGATTCTGGTGTGGATACATGGCGAATGATGTTCCCTGTTGTCCGGTCGAGTTCGAAAATAACCCGGCCGGGTTGTATTCGTAATTGAATCGTCCGCGTCAGTTCCTTGGCGGTTTTTTTCCCGTGGGCGTGTATGTTTGTCACCATGAAGTAGCTGTCATCGCCCGTGTCGTCGCAGAATCGGCCCATGGTGACGGGAGCTGCCTCGATATCGACGCCCAGGTCCCGTAACAAACGCTGGCGGTCGTTATAGAAGCCGGCGTCGAGGTGGCGAAGTTGGCTGAGCCCTTTGCCGAGGTTCATCGTCTCGCGAATGACCTGTTTCTGGACGTGGTAGGCTTCCGTCGGCTGACCCGATTTGGTCACCAGCAGGGGAACGCTCGTGCCCTCGTAGTATCGGTCGGACAGGGCGTAATAGTAATCCAAGAAGCCCGTGTAGCCCCATGTCAGCGCGGCGAACACTTGAAGCCTCTGCTCGGACTCACTGGGCAGGCGGACATGGCCCTTGTTCTTTCCTGGATCACTGTTTCCGAATGTCTGAATGAAGTTCCACCACGGTCGGCCGGTCCGCATCCCCGCCTCGCGTGCCCATCTGAGCTGTCCGAACAGGCTGTTGCCCATCGAATTGTGGGTAAAGGGATACACCTCGCCGACGACTACGTCCGGCCGGGCGTAATCCGCAAGACGGATGCAGCCGTATTGGCGGTTCCATGCGTGGAAGGCCAGCAGCGTCAGCGCATCCGGCCGGGCCTGGCGGGTTCGGTTCACCCGCACCCGTTCCGAGGCAACGCGCCCCGTGGGAATATCCCGCCACCATAGCACATCCTCATCGAGGAGATACCCCACCTCGCCCTTCCGTGTGACGTCAGGCAGTTTGTCGTCCCGCCAGTTCTTCCCACTCAAAAACGGCCCGCTCTCGCCCAGCCAGATCCACGGCATTTTGATGGATTCCAGGAAGGGGATGTTCGACTCTTTTCGATCCGTGGGCAGGGCGTAGGGATATAAGTTGTGATAGGGCTTGAAATGGCTGGGGTTTTGCAGGTCCCGGCCGTACCAGCCGGTAAACATCAGCCCGTTCTTTCGAACCCATTTCTCGCCCCGGCTGAGCGGGCGAAGCATGGACCGCCGGCCTTGTGCATCGGCCTTGGGCAGGTCAGCGTCATCCTCGCCGGGAAAGGGTACGGGCATGTGTTGATCGCGGCACCACGTTTTTGCATCACGAAGGATCGTAAAGGTCTGCTCCATTTCCAGCTTCTTGCCCGGCTCCACCTCAGCGCGCTCGCTGAAGGTTTCGCAGGCCAGGGTATTCCGGAAGGGATTTGCCCAGATGAAATGTCCGTTATGCACGGGCGGACTTTCCCAGAGCAGGCCGCGGTTTTCCTTCGGGTTGATCATCGCCCACAGCCCCGTCGGGCCCCACCCGGCGGAGAGACATTCCCACGCCTGAATGGGCTCGGCGACATTTTTGCCGGTTCGGGTCCGATAGGCGAAGTAGACGTCTTCGGCATCGCCGATGCGGAACATCGGGTGCGTGCGGAAACCCATGCTTGTCGCCTTTTTCGAGGTGTTCACGAAGCGCGACTTCACACGGAACCCCGGGCGGCCCTGAACCAGAGAGATGGTTCGTTCCAGCCGGCCCTGGATATTCGGGACATCGGCAGAGAGCGTGACGCTGGTTGCATCCTGCTTGACGACCTTGAATGCATTGCGGATGCCAGGAGACGAGAAGGAAAACCCCGCCAGTTCCTGGTAGCCGCCGACGAGCATTCCGCCGATTCTTGAGAGGGTCATGCCCGCGTAGTCCTGCCCGCTTGTGCGGTCGATAATCCGCGTGATCGCTCCGCCGCCCGACGGGACAACGGTCAGTTCCATTTCATCGTTGCTCAGCGTTACCGCCGGCTGGTCGTACCTGATTTTGTCAACGTCTACATTTTGTTCATCGTCGATCGTTGTGGATAATGCTTTGACCTGCTTGAGGAGTTCATCCACGCCGGGCTCGGCGTAGCCGTTGGTCCAGCGTCCTTCCTCCACCCGCCACGGGCCGACCTTTTTCATAAGTTTCATCACCGCCACGGATCGCAGGCTCTTACGTATTTCCCGCCGGGCGAAGTCGTTGTCGGCTTTTTCCAACGCCTTGGCGGCAAGCTGTTCAAGTCGATCGAGTTTTTCATCGCTCCAGGCGTCGGCGTCGAAGGTCACTTGGTCCTTGACGGCCTCTTGATAAAACTTCAGCATGGCCGGACCGGACTGCGGCCCGAAATAGTGCAGGTGAAAATCGCGGATCAGCGCCTCGGCGTCAAGGTCGGGGTTCCAGCAGAGCTTGGCGATGAGATACCCGCGGAGTTGCGTGAAATACTCACCCGTTTGACGTTTGGGTACTCCGGAATAGCACTCGCCGAAAATGCCGTCGGCACCGGCGTCGCGGAACGCGCGGAAGTCGGCCGACAAGCCCGCGATGTCCGGCGACATGTGGAACTTTGGAATCATGAACTGGTAATACCACCAGGTGTGCGTCTCATCGCTACGGTCGGCCCAGCGTTTGAGCATCCGGAAGTAATCCTGCCCGAACCGCCCGGCGTGGGAAATGGCCCGTCCCCACAGACCGTCCGGCTGGCAGACGTAAAGCCGGACGTTCGGCTCGTAGCGCATGTCTTCCGGCGCTTGCCAGGTCTGGAGATACGCAAGCGTGCAGAGTTTTTTGTCGGGGTTGGCCTTGGCGACCTTCCGGGCCACCGCGTTGATAAAGTCCACGTGACTGGCAGCCACCGTGCCGTGCTGCGAGTCGAAGGCGTTGGTCCGGTGGTCCTCGCTCCAGCCGAAGCAATCCTCCTGGCTGATCCAGCGATAGTCCCACTGCGGGTAGGTCTTGAAGCCTTCGATCGTTTTACGGGCCACGATGTCGCGGACATCGGGGTGGTGGTAGTTGATCTGCCCGGTCTTGTGGAACCAACTGCCGACACCCCGATGGGTTCCGAAGTGCCAGGAATAATAATCAGGGTGTTCGGTAAAATAGGTCACCGGGTTGATGAACTGGAGGTGGAAGCTGTGGACGTTGCCGTCGCTGGCAGGTGCGGGTGTGAGGCGTGAGGCGGGCTCGGGCACGCCGAGTTGCAGCGGACGGCGGAATCGGAAGGCGGGTTCCTCCCTGCGGTTGACGACGTCGATGGCGATGGCCTCGCGGGCAGGCAGGAGGACCCGTTCTTCGCTCAGCCAACGGCAGCCCAGCTGGCGTTCGAGGAAGTCGGCCACGGCGTAGTACGTACCCCGCGGCGGTGAGCCTGCAAGAATCAGCCGATCCCCTTCGCGCCGGACGATAAGACCGTCGGGCTTGAGGTCGCCCGGCAGCGCAGCGCCGGCGCGGGAGGCGAGTTGGGGGCCCAGCACAATGCACGCGTCGGGCAAGGGCTGATCCTTCTGCAACGTCATGACCGTCGGTTCGATGCCGGTGATGGTCTTGAGCGTATCGGTCAGCAGATCCGCCGCCCGCTGCGTGTCCTGGTCGGCCGGATCAGGCACGACGATGGGCACGACGTATGAGCCGTTTTCAAACAGG
>CAYMAP010000149.1:0-6882 GCA_964388425.1 uncultured Planctomycetaceae bacterium | reverse complement strand
CCGGACACAAAAGCCTTCCTGAGAAGCAGCGACGGCGGAGCAAGCTGGACGTGGTGGCCCTATTTCGAATATGGCGAACGAGACAAAGAGTACAAAGCGTTGTCCGAAAGGACCCTGTTGCTGACCCGCGAGGGGGTTCTGATCCTCAGTTTTGTCAATGCCAATGAAGTATTCTGGGATTGGGACAATGAAACAAAGACATTCACCACGGCCCGTAACTGCCACTATGTCATGCGCAGTCTTGACGAAGGCAAAACCTGGGAAGAGGTGAACATGCTGCATGATCGATGGACCGGCGATGTACGCAATGCCATCGAACTCAAAAGTGGACGGATCGTGATTTCGTCCATGAACTTCCTCAATCACCCTCCGCGACATTCTGTCTTGACATACGTTTCCGATGACCAGGGGGAGACCTGGCAGCATAGTAATATTATTGACCTTGGTGGCCGGGGCCACCATGGCGGTGTATCGGAAGCAACCATTGCCGAACGCACCGACGGATCATTGCTGATGTATCTCCGGACAAACTGGCAGCGATTCTGGCGGGCCATTTCTTACGATGGCGGCCTGTCGTGGCGGGATATTGGTCCGTCGTCCATCGAGACCGGCAGCGCTCCGGGGTTGCTCAAACGTCTCGCCAGCGGCCGGCTGATGTTGCTCTATAATCCGATCTATCCCGAAGGAGAATCCGACTACCCCACGCGGGGCGGCGACAATATCTGGTCGGAAGTCCCTGTCAGCAACCATCGCTCTGAACTGGCCGTTCGCTTCTCCGAGGACGATGGCGAGTCATGGTCGGACCCGGTGGTCCTGATGCGTCATCCCGCAGAAGATTCCACGGGGTGGATCTCTTATCCGGAGGCTTTGGAATACGAACCGGGCCTGATCTGGGTGACGACCATGCAGGGCGGTCCAGGTGCCCGAGCCGCCTTCCACGAGGCCGATTTTGTCTAGCCCCGATTAAAGTAGCCTGACCCGTTTTCCCTCAACAACGGGAAACGTTTCTGCTACGATGGGCGTATCCTCCCGACACCCTCGCCGACATGACACATTCGCTCCACGAAAACTGGGAAGACTACCGCCGACGGATGATCCGCGAGACCGAGCGGTTTATCGAATGGGGCCTTGCGCATCCCGAGGACGTCATCGAAATTCCCGCCAAGCCGGTCGGCATAGGCGGATTCCCACGCAACGTCGGCGAGTGGTTCTGGACAACGGTCCTGACCTCCCGTCCGACCCGCGGGGTGCTGCACTGGCGGGAATTTCTCCGCAAGCGGCCCAAACGGCTTCTGCAGAAAGTATGGAATGCCCGGCGGTAAACGTACCGCCGAGCCGGTCGGCTGGCGTTACTCGACCGTCACGCGGATGTGTTGCCGGTCCCAGGTGGCCTGCCCGTTGACCTGCACGCTGATGCGGTACTCCCCGGGGGGAAGGCCCTTGACGTTCTGGTCGATCTTCCCGTCGGCGATGTGGTGGAAAACGCCCAGTGCGATCGACTGGCCGGGTTCCAGAGGCGACCGCCCGGCGTACTGCCACAGGTTCGCCTGCTGGACTTCCCCGTCGACGATCGGGTTGATGATGATGGAGGCTTTCTTCATCGGCCCGAGAGCGGTCTCCTCGAAGGTGAACCGGACGGTCGGGGTCGCGGCGATCGGATCGGCGACGCGCCATATCTGCTCGACCTGTCCGGACACGACCGGCGTGGTCGCCTGCCCGTCGAGCGCGACGTTGAGGTGATGGCCCTGGAAGTCGGGTTTGTCGGCAGTGGGCATGGGCGGGGGGGCGGTCGGTGCGCTGCGAGCGGTCGGCTCTGGGGCCGGCGCCTCTGCAGGCACCTGGGCTATAGGCTCGGTCCTTCCCTTGGATTGCAGTGCGCTGCCCCCGGTTTCACAGCCGATCATCGAACAGATCAGGGTTCCCAACAGCAGCATCGTCATTGCGTATCGCATCGTTTCACCTCGTATCCTGACCGGCCCCGGCAAAAGGGCCTCGCAGCGTCGACCCGGGGCTGACGGGCAGCGATTCTACGCGCCCGCCGGATCGGCTGCAAGAGGCAACCGGCAACAGGGGGTACGATGCCTGGGCACTTCCCTATGGAAAACAAGCCAGTTACGCCCCCCGGCGGTACTTGCGGTAGTCGATGCCGAGTTTTTTCGCGCGGTAGCCCAGGATGCGGGAGGTCGTTTTCAGGTCGCGGGCGGCGGCGGAGATGTTCCCCCCGCAGCGTTTCAGGGCGTCGACGATGATGTCCCGCTCGAAGAGCCCGACGCGTTCTTCCAGGCTGCCCGACCCGACCGTATCGGATTCCTCGGAGGTCTGCAGCGTGGGGGGCAGGTGATGGCCGTGAATCACGCCGTCGGTCGTCAGCAGCACCGCCCGCTCGATGCAGTTCTCCAGTTCGCGCACGTTCCCCGGCCAGTGGTAGGCGGTCATCATATTGATCGCCGGGGTGGTGATCCGGCGGACGTCCGTGCCCATCCGCCGGGCGTACTGCTCGACGAAGTGGTCGGCCAGTAGCAGAATGTCGTCCTTGCGCTGACGTAGCGGCGGGAGGAACAGCGGGAAGACGTTCACGCGGTAATAGAGGTCCTGGCGGAACTCGGCGCGTTCGACGGCCTGTTCGAGGTCGCGGTTGGTCGCGGCGATGATGCGCACGTTGCTCTTGCGGGTTTCGTTGCTACCGACCCGTTCGAACTGTTTTTCCTGGAGGACCCGCAGCAGCTTGACCTGGGTGGCCGGCGAGAAGTCGCCGATCTCGTCGAGGAACAGCGTCCCGCCGTCGGCTTCCTCGATTCGGCCCTTGCGGGTCTGTGTCGCGCCGGTGAAGGCCCCCTTCTCGTGGCCGAACAGCTCGCTCTCAAGCAGGTTCTCGCTCAGCGCGGCGCAGTTGACCTTGATGAACGGCCCGTTGTGGCGGGGCGAGCAGTAGTGGATCGCGTGGGCGACGAGTTCCTTGCCCGTACCGGACTCGCCCCGGATCAGCACCGTCGTGTCGCTGGGGGCGACCTGGTGAATCTGGCGGTAGACCTCCCGCATCGTCCCGCTGTTGCCGATGATGTTCTCCGGACGGAAGCGGTCCTCGAGTTGCTCGCGCAGCCGGGTGTTCTCGGCTTCGAGGGCCTCCCGCTCGATCTGTACCATCCGCCGAATGCGGACGTCGTTGGCGATCATCCCGGCGATGATCGCCAACGCCTGGGCAACCTCTTCCAGCGGCGTGTCGGGGTCGAACGATCGATCGGCCGACAGGGCGCCGATGACCTCGTTGTCCAGCGTGATCGGCACGCAGATGAAACTGACCTCGCTCTGGCGGGTGCGGGACTTCCGGCGGTGCAGGCGGTCGAGGAAGGCCGGCTCGTCGCTGACCTTCGGGACGATCGCGGGCTTGCCCGTCTCGACGACCCGCCCGACGATGCCCTCGCCGAATTTGTATCGACCCGCCTCGAGCTCCCGGGCCGGCACGTTGTGGGCGACCTCGGTCATCAGTTCCTCCCGCCCGGGGCTCAGTAGCAGAATCGTCCCCCGCTGCATGCCGATCTCCTCAGCCATCACGTCCATGACTTCCGCGAGCATCTTCCGCTGGTCCGTCGAGGAAGCGAGCGTCTGGCTGATCTTGTACAGCCCCTCCAGCCCCTGGCGGTAGCCCTGCGAAGACGGCATGCGGCGGGCCCGGCGGGCGTTGTGATGGGCGGTGGTCTCGGGCATGAAAAATCTCCGATCGATAAAACAGAATTGTAAGAAATTAGCCCCGATCTGACAACCATGTCGGAAAGAAAAATCAATTGTACTCGCACAATGCTTCGTATCGCATTCCATGGCAACGCCTTACGCAAGATCAACTGTTTCTGGCACGGCCTGTGCTCTACTGAATCGCAAGAACTCCGTGGACGGACCGGCGAGACGAGGCATGATTGCCGGTGCGTACCGCAAGGCATGGCCCGGCCGGGTTGACCCGGCTGCAGCAAAGAAAGGACATACCGGTGAACACGCTTTTAGGCAGCAAACCGCGAAATCGACTGGGACTACTGGTTCTCGCCGCCCTGCTGGTCAGCGGGATGCTGACGGCCTCGGCTGCGGCGGAGGAGGAAGCGCCCGATCTGGCGAACCTCACCGCCGAACTGCAGAACAACCTCAACGTCGTCTGGACCTGCGTCGCGGCGTTCCTGGTCTTCTTCATGCAGGCGGGCTTCGCGATGGTCGAGGCCGGCTTCACCCGCGCCAAAAACGCCGTCAACATCCTCATGAAGAACCTCATGGACTTCTCCATCGGAACCCTCGCCTTCCTGCTGGTGGGCTTCGGGCTGATGTTCGGCCAGACCAACGGCTTCTGCGGAACGACGCTGTTCGGCGGGGCGCTGACGCCGGAGGCCACACTGCCCAACGCCGACTGGAACTGGACGTTCCTGATTTTCCAGACCGTCTTCGCCGCCACCGCCGCGACCATCGTCTCCGGAGCGATGGCCGAGCGAACCCGGTTCATCGGCTACCTCTGCTACAGTTTCGTCATCTGCCTGGTGATCTACCCGATCTTCGGCTCCTGGGCCTGGGGCGGACTGCTGGACGGCGGGGGCTGGCTGGAGACTCTCGACACGCCGTTCTGCGACTTCGCCGGCTCGACCGTCGTCCACAGCGTCGGCGGATGGCTGGCCCTGGCCGGCGCGATCGTCCTGGGGCCGCGAATCGGCAAATACACGCCGGACAAAAAACCTAAGGCCATCATGGGCCACAACATCCCCATCGCCGCACTCGGCGTGTTCATCCTGTGGTTTGGGTGGTTCGGGTTCAACCCCGGTTCCACGACGACTGGCAACGGGGAGATCGGCTACATCGCGGTGACGACCAACGTCGCCGCCGCCGCGGCCGCCATCACCGCCATGCTCGTCAGTTGGCTGGTCTTCCGCAAGCCGGACGCCTCGATGGCTTTGAACGGTGCCCTGGCCGGTCTGGTCTCGATCACCGCGCCCTGCGCGACCGTCTCCCCCTTGGGCGCCCTGGCCATCGGCGTCGGCGGCGGAGCGCTGGTCGTCGGCAGCGTGCTGTTCATCGACCGCGTGCTGAAGATCGACGACCCTGTCGGGGCCGTCAGCGTCCATGGCGTCTGCGGCGCGTGGGGAACGCTGAGCTGCGGGCTGTTCAACATCGACGGCGGACTGTTCTACGGCGGGGGCGGGGCACAGCTCGCCACACAGGCCCTCGGCGTCGGAGCCGCCTTCGCCTGGGCCTTCGGGACCGGCATGGTCCTGTTCCTGGCGATCAAGTACACCGTCGGACTTCGCGTGACCCGCGAGGAAGAATTGGCCGGCCTGGACGTCGGCGAGCACGGCATGGAAGCCTACAGCGGATTCCAGATCTTCACCACGACGTGACACTCCCCGAGACTATTCGGAACTTTGGAACAAAAAAGATATTTGCTTGAACCAATACCACCCCCGGGTTTACAAACAACACTCAACGTAGGCTGTCTTTCAGGCCCTTACACTTTCGGAAAGGATTGCGACGATGACACTGGGAACGAACACACGACGGATCGCATGGCTGCTGGTCGGACTGCTTTCTCTGGCGGGGCCTGCCCTGGCCGAAGAAGCTGCCACACTGACCCCGGCGGAGGTCGACGACAGCAACTGGCTCGCTGCCACCGATTCGCCCAAACGGACCGAAACGGAAAAAATGGACGTCACGCGGCATGAGGACGTCGTGGCCGAGACCGGCTGGCAGAAGCCCCTGCCGGTGAGTTTCAGCATCGACTACACCCTCCTCAGCGACTACATATTCCGCGGCATCAACTTCAGCGAGTACAACACCGAGGGGCGCGAGCGGCTGAACCACCAGCTCAGCGTCGGCACGGAAATCGACCTCAACCAGTTCGGACGCGTCGGCGGGTCGTTCTGGTTCGAGTGGTACGGCGGGCAGAACGATCGCGGCTTCGGCGGCAACGCGCCCGGCGACGACAAGCACCTCCAGGAAGTCGACTACACCCTCTACTACGGCTACACGATCGAGCCGATCGGATTGGACATCGAGATCGGATACATCTTCTACCACTTCCCCCGCGCCCGACGGGCCGCCAAATGGCACGGCACGGGCGACGCCGACTTCGCCACTACCAACGAACTCTACACCGTCCTGAGCTGGGACGACAGCCTGCTCTGGCGGGCACTGGGACTGGACTGCAAGGACCCCCTCCTGAATCCCTACCTCAGCGTCAACTGGGACATGGACCTTGCCAAGGGCGCGAGCTTCTACGAGTTCGGACTTTCCCACGACTTCGCCTTCAGCGACTTCACGCAGGCGCCGGTCCTCAAGGATCTAACGTTCGGCGTCTCCTGGGCGATGGCGTGGGACCACAACTGGCTGAACAAGTACACCCTCGACCGCACCGCCGGCGCCACCAACGAAGGCCGGGGCTACGCCAGCAACTCCTCCCACCTGGATTACATGAACTGGGGTTTTTCCCTGACGGCCGACCTCAAGAGCATGCTGGACCTTCCCGACCGCTACTGCGGGGACCTCTACCTCACCGGGTTCCTGAACCTCTCCGACGCCATCGCCAAGCACTTCCTCGACGACGAAGTCTACGGCGGGCTGAGCGTGGGCTACGGCTGGTGAGTTGATCGGACCCAGAACCAGCCCGACGGCCATGCCGGGCCGGTACGTTGCTTTTGCCCAAAAAGCACGCGCCCCGGGCGGAGGCCTTTTTCAGGCAGCCGCCCTGGGGCGTTTTTGTAGCGGGTACCATCACGACATTTTTGTGACCGACTCAATCTGGAAACAACATTTTTGTCGCACCAAGCACGCGGCCAGCAAACCTGCCACATCCGTTATTCCCTTGAAGGGTACCTTGAAAAATTCGATTTGCGAGATCGCGCCGAGACTTTGCTTGCT
>CAYMAP010000148.1:0-6934 GCA_964388425.1 uncultured Planctomycetaceae bacterium | reverse complement strand
TCCCCAAAATCCCCAAAACGGTCCTC
Organism: uncultured Planctomycetaceae bacterium; assembly: GCA_964388425.1. Lineage (GTDB taxonomy): Bacteria > Planctomycetota > Phycisphaerae > SM23-33 > SM23-33 > CAYMAP01. Next base: position 6,908 of record CAYMAP010000148.1, on the reverse strand, counting down.
CCAGCGTGTTCTTGGCAGTTCTGAGGGAGGCGTCTTGCATACACAAGCCCACCGTCGATGGACGTTTGGAATACTTCGCACTACGCACTCGGCGTTTCCCACTCCCACTCCGCATTTGCCATTCGACATTCGCCTGACTTCCGGCGAGAATTCCGACCATGCGTTCACTGCCAGAGAGCATGCCCGTCGTGGGGCTGGTCGGGGGGATCGGGTCGGGCAAGAGCACCGTAGCCCGGTGTTTCGCGCTGCACTGCTGGGCGGTCGTCGACGCCGACCGCATCGGCCATGCGCTGCTGGAGGAACCCGAGGTGATCGACGAGGTCCATCGCCGCTGGGGTCAAGGCGTGTTCGACCGGTTCGGGAAGGTTGACCGTGCCAGGCTCGGCGTGATCGTCTTCGCCGACCGGCAGGAACGGGTCGCCCTCAACGCCCTGCTGCATCCGCGCATCCGCCGGGCCATGGAACGCCGCATCGACACCTGCCGACGGCAGCGCCGCCGCGGCGTGGCGCTCGACGCAGCCGTGCTGTTCGAGGCCGGCTGGGACGACCTTTGCACGCACACCGTCTTCGTCCACGCACCCTGGCCCGACCGTCTCCGACGCGTCCGCGATCATCGCGGATGGTCGGCCCGGAAACTTCGCCAAAGGCAGCGAAGCCAGTTTCCGCTTGACAAAAAGGTCGATCTCTGTTGTCATGGATTGCGTAACCATTCTGACATGTCCCACCTTCGCGCAGAAGTGGATCGACTGATCCGCCGGATCGCCGCCTCCTGACCGCATGAAAACAAACCGTTGCCCGTAGGCGCTGCTGCGCACGCGTCGGGTCGACGATTCGCCGAACGCTGCTTCCCGCCACGTAGTCCGCACCCTCCGGCAAGTCGAGGCCCGACATGCCGGCTCGCAGCATTCCGCCCCTCCCGGCCCGAACCGCCGCCACCTGCCGATATCCGTGATCGGAGTTCCCGCCATGGCCAAAACCGCCAAGACATCCACCCGCAAGAAGGCCGCAAAAAAAGCTGCCCGTCCGAAAAAAAAGGTCCCCGAAAAGACCTCCCCCGCTCCATCGGACAAACGGCCGAAAGCGACCGAGCAAGCCGGCGAGGCTTCCACACCGACACCCGAAACCGATCGCGAAAACGCCACGCCGACCCAGGCCCGAACCGAGAGCGAGACCCCGGCCGAGACCGCTCAGCACCCCCATGCCGGTTGCCTGCACGTCAACGAACTCCGGCAGATGGGCGTCGCGGAACTCCACGACCAGGCACGCCAGCAGAACATCAAGGAATACGCCGGGCTCAGCAAGCAGGAACTGGTCTTCGAGATCGTCAAAACCCGCATCCAGAACGGCGTGATGACCTTCGGGGAGGGGGTGCTGGAAATCCTCCCCGACGGGTTCGGATTCCTCCGCAGCCCGATCTACGACTACCTCGCCAGCCCGGACGACATCTACGTCTCGCCCTCGCAGATCCGCCGGTTCGGCATCAAACAGGGCAGCACCGTCTACGGGCAGATCCGTCCGCCCAAGGACGGCGAGAACTATTTCGCCCTCCTCCGCGTCGAACGCGTCAATGGCGAACCGCCCGAACAGGTCGCCGAGAAAATCAATTTCGAGGACCTCACCCCGACCTTCCCGGATCGACGCATCTTCCTGGAAACCACGCCGGAGGAAATCAACATGCGCGTGGTCAACCTCATTACACCCGTCGGGTTCGGCCAGCGGATGCTCATCGTCGCGCCCCCGCGGACCGGCAAGACCGTCCTTCTGCAGAAAATCGCCAACGCCATCGCCCACAACCACCCCGACGCCTGCGTCATCGTCCTGCTGATCGACGAACGGCCCGAGGAAGTCACCGACATGCGGCGGAACACCACCGCCGAGGTCATCAGTTCGACCTTCGACGAACCGCCCACCCGGCACATCCAGATCGCCGAAATGGTCACCGACAAGGCCCGCCGCATGGTCGAGTACGGCAAGGACGTCGTGATCCTGCTGGACTCCATCACCCGACTCGCCCGCGGGTACAACACCGTCGCGCCGCACTCGGGGAAAATCCTCACCGGCGGCGTCGACGCCAGCGCCCTGCAGGCGCCCAAACGTTTCTTCGGTTCCGCCCGCGCCGTCGAAGAGGGTGGCAGCCTCACCGTCATCGGAACCGCCCTGATCGACACCGGCAGCCGAATGGACGACGTCATCTTCGAGGAATTCAAGGGTACCGGCAACAGCGAACTCCACCTCGACCGCCGGCTCGTCGACCAACGCATCTGGCCCGCCATCGACATCACTCGCTCCGGCACGCGGAAGGAAGAACTCCTCCTCGACCCGACCGAACTGAAACTCACCGCGCGACTCCGCAGCGCCCTGGCCGACATGCAGCCCGTCGAAGCCATGGAACTGCTCACAAGCCGACTCCAGAAAAGCCAGTCCAACGCCGAATTCCTCATGACCATGAAAATGGACTGACCCCGAAGGATGTGACTCCGCTTGTGGTCTCAAACGTCGTCGGCTGAGACCCGTTTGGATTACCCCGTTGCCAGAAACGTTCAACATGGTATGCTGTCACCGTAGCCCTTGGAAAAGTCCGATGGGCACACTGACGTCGGTACGGCATCCAAAACGCCACGTCACCGGCAACACAAAGCAAAAGACAGGAGAACGACAAGAATGAAGTTGCAGGCCGTTCTGTTTGATCTGGACGGGACATTGCTGGATACGCTGGACGATCTGGCGGACTCGATGAACGCGGTGCTTGAGGCGCACGACATGCCGACGCACCCGGTCGAGTCGTACAAGACGTTCGTCGGCGACGGGGTGGCCAGGCTGGTGCAGCGAGCCTTGCCGGGCGAGGAAAGCGACGCCGTCGCGATGGGCCACTACGTCGAGGCGATGCGTGAGCAGTACGGCCAGCGTTGGAACGCCAAGACACAGCCTTACGACGGCATCGTGGAACTGCTCAGCCAGCTCAGCGATCGCAAGATCAGCATGTCGGTCCTCTCGAACAAGCCCGACGACTTCACGAAGAAGTGCGTCGAGCACTATTTCCCGGACAACCCGTTCGATCTGGTCGTCGGCGTGACGGACGAGATTCCGCCCAAGCCCGATCCCGCCGGCGCCAAGGCGATCGCCAACACGCTGGGGTATCGTCCGGACGAGTTCCTCTACCTCGGCGATACGAACACGGACATGCGGACCGCGCGGGTCGCGGGGATGCTGGCTGTTGGAGCGATGTGGGGGTTCCGCACGGTGGAGGAACTCGAAGAATTCGGCGCGCAGGCACTGGCGGAGCATCCGCTGGATATCCTCGAACTGCTGTAGCCGACGAATCGTGCAGTGAAGGAATGTGTAGCTCAGTCGCCCTCGGCCGAGAAATGGCAACCCATGCCCGTTCGGTTCTTGCCCGGGCATGCCCGGGGAGTTGTTTTCGGTCACGCCGGCGGGTGTTCACCGCCGCCGGCGGGTGGCGCGGTCCATGTCTCGCTGGTGCTGTTTCTTTTTGAGGTCCTGGCGTTTGTCGTACTGCCGTTTGCCCTCGGCGACGCCGAGTTCGACCTTCGCCCAGCTTCCCTTGAAGTACATCGCCAGCGGAACGAGGGTTCGGCCCTTCTGATGGAGGTGCTGTTGGAGGGCGTGAATCTGCCGGCGGTGGAGGAGGCACTTGCGCTTGCGCGTCGGCTCGTGCTGGAGTTCACCTTTGGCGTGGGGGTACTGGGCGATGTTGGCCCCGACGAGGAAGACCTCCTCGCCCTCGATGCGGGCGTAGGCTTCGTCGACTTTGGCCTGGCCGGCGCGGAGGCTTTTGACTTCCGTACCGGTCAGACGCAGGCCCGCTTCGACCTTCTCGATGATCGAGTAGTCCCGCAGGGCCTTGCGGTTGCTGATGCGGACGCCTTTGGGCTTGCCGTCGCCGGATTGTCTGTCTTTGTTCTTGGCCATGCTCACGTTTGGGTGGGGCGTGTGGCTCAGCCGCCTCGGCTGAGGTTTCGGCGATTCATGAAAACCCTGTCCGGGTAACTCACAGCCGGGGGCGGCTGGGCTACACGAATTGGGTCTCACCCGGTGAGTATAGCGACGTATCCGCCGTCGTGCCAATGCAGCGGGTCGGCGGTCTCGGGGAGGGTGAGTCGGTCCATGACGCAGCGGAGGTGGGGCATGCGCTTGCGGAGGCGGTCGACGACGGCGCGGTTTTCCTCCGGCTCGATGGAGCAGGTGCTGTAGACCAGCAGCCCGCCGGGTCGGAGCATGCGGGCGGCGGTTTCGGCCAGCAGGAGCTGGTCCCGCGTGAGGTCGCCGAGCCGATCGGGGTCGAACCGCCATTTCGCCTCGGGTCTGCGGGCGAGTACGCCGGTGTTGCTGCACGGCACGTCGGCCAAGGCGAGGTCGTACCGCTCGACGGCGAGGTCGGCGGCGTTGCCGGCCCGGTGCGTTCGGACGATGTCGATCCCGAGGCGGTCGCCGTTGTCGCGGACGAGTTGGAGTTTGTCGTCGTTGACGTCGACGGCGTCGATTCGGCCGGCGTTGTTCATGCACTCGGCGAGGTGCGTGGTTTTGGTTCCGGGCGCGGCGCAGAGGTCGAGGACGGTCTGCCCGGCGCGGGGTCTGGCGGCGAGGACGACGGCGGTGGCGGTAGGGTCCTGGGGCTGGCAGAGGCCGGTGCGGAAGGCGGCGGCGGCGGTCAGGCCGGCTGCGGAGTCCAGGACGACGCTCAGGCCGTTAGCGTGGGGCCGGGCGGTGAGGTGGTCCGCGGCGAGAGCGTCGATGAGCTGAGGGATATCGGTGCGGAGCCGGTTGGCCCGGCAGATGACGGGCGGCCGGGCGAGCGATGCTGCGGCGACGGCGCGGGCTCGCTTGCCGAGGCGTTTCTGCCAGCGTCGGGCCAGCGCGGTCGGCAGGGACCAGGCGGCGGCGAGGTACTCGGCGGGTTCGGTTGCAGGCTCGGGCAGGACGTCCCGTTCGAGCCGAACGGCCTGGTCGGGTCCGACGGGCACGACGTTGCGGGCGGGTTGGCCGATCGGTTCGGGTTCGGTGCGCTCGCGAAGCAGCGTCCGCAGCAGGCCGTTGACCATGCCGGTGAACCGTCCGCGGGCGCGTTTGCGGACCTGTCGGACGGCTTCGTCGACGGCGGCGTGGGTGGGGATGCGGTCCATGAACAGGAGCTGGTAGATCGCCAACTGGATCGCCTGCGGCACGGGGGCCGGGAGGTGGCGGTCGGGATGGGCGAGGTAGGCGCGCATGACGGCGAGGAGGGTCGCGCGATGGCGGACCACGCCGAGCGTCAATTCCCGTGCCAGTCCTCGGTCCGGGGCGGGCAGGTCGCGTTGGGCGAGCAGGCGGTCGAGGGCGTCGGTGACGTGGCCTTTCGGGTCGCGAAGGGCCTGGAGGGCGATGTCGCGGGCGGCGGTCATGCGGGGTTTTCCGGTCTCTCGAAGCGGTCGCCGGGCTGGACGCGGTAGCCGTTGCAGAAATCGGTCCAGTTCATGAGTCGTTTGCCGGCGGGTTTCAGTCCGCGGAGGGCGAGTCGGCCTTCGGTGCAGTGGACTGCGAGGTCGTCGTCGAGAGTCCCTGCCGGCAACTCGGCCGGTCCGGACAGGATCTCGGCCAGCGCGAGCGTGCAGGGGCTTTGTTTGTGGCTGCCGACGAAGCGTGCGCGTCCGCCCGGCCAGGGCCAGGTCCCGTGGATGTGGCGAAGGACTTCCCGCGCGGGGCGGTCGAAGCGCAGCAGCCCGTCGGCCTTGCTGAGGAGGGGCGCGAAGGTCGCCTCGGCGTCGTTTTGGGCGATCCGCTCAGCCGATCCCAACGCGATCTCGTCGAGGGTCTCCAGGACGAGACCGGCCCCAAGGTCGGCGAGGCGGTCGTGGAGTTCGCCCGCGCGATCCTCGGGCAGGACGGGAACCTCGGCAGTGAGGTAGATGGGCCCGGCGTCCATGTTGTCCACGAGGGAGAAGGTCGTCACGCCGGTCTGCTCGAAGCCGCGAAGGATCGCCCAGTTGACGGGGGCGGCACCGCGGAGTTTCGGCAGGACCGAGCCGTGAAGGTTCATGGCGTCGAAGCGGGCGGTCCGACGGACCGCGTGACGGAGGAACTGCCCGAAGGCGACGACGCAGAGGACCTCCGGTTCGAGGTCGCGGAGTCTCTCGACGATCTCGGGCGCGTTGATGTTCCTGCAGGGCAGCACGTCGAGGTTGAGCGCCTCGGCGGCCTGGTGGAGAGGCGTGGCGCGGAGTTTGCCACCCCGCCCGGCCGGTCGGGGTGGCTGGGTGATGACCAGGGGGACGTCGTGACCCTCGGAGCAAAGTGCCCGCAGGGTGGGGATGGCGAATTGTCCGCTGCCGCAGAAAATAATGCGCATGACGTTATTTTGCAGGAACTTAGCCGGACAGCAAGAGAAAAACTCCCCTCGGCGATCTCCGCTGAGCGTTCTCCGGCGGCAAGGGCGCTGGTCGTCGACGAGAAGCGTGGACGAAGATGTCCGCAGGAGAGCGTTTGGAAGACGTAAGAGACCTATCATGCAGATCCAGCCATACAACGCGCGACTGCCACGGAACGGCCTTCTTGAAGGCCGAACGAACTCGCGTGGGCTGGATGGGATTGACTCAGTCTTGACACAATCGACTGTGTCAATGAAAGCACCCCTCTCAAGGCCCTGGAAACATTGGCCCAAAGAGGGGTGCTCCTCCGGCAACGGAGAGGGTGGGATTCGAACCCACGGAACCCGAAGGTTCACCGGTTTTCGAGACCGGCCCATTCAGCCGCTCTGGCACCTCTCCAGGCGTGGTCAACCTCGCAGGGAGTGTACCATATCGGCCGATTCCCGTTGCGTCAAGGTCCGCGCGATTGCCTGCGCGCGATTGTCAAAATCGACGCCTCCCTCAGAACTGCCAAGAACACGCTGGGAGGACCGTTTTGGGGATGTC
>CAYMAP010000147.1:0-6989 GCA_964388425.1 uncultured Planctomycetaceae bacterium | reverse complement strand
CGTGTTCTTGGCAGTTCTGAGGGAGGCGTCAATTTTGAATTTGTTTCGATCTTCGGGCTTCGAAATTGTACGTCGACTCATCAAACATTACAGGCAACAGCGTAGGCCTGTCATCACCGCACGGAGCCGGAGATGTAGCCGGTCTTGAACGGTTTGCTCGGCGGCTTGGGCGGACCGGTCCATTCGATCAGATACAGCCTGCCCCAGCATTCGACGTCGATCCTCCGGTTGCTTCGGACGGCGACTCGGCCGAGCGTTTCCGGTCGGGGCCGGAAACGGTGGCGGACCTTCTCGCCGCCCTCACGGCGGGTGATTTTGATCGGCCCTTCGGGGTCCGGCTCGTAAGCCCCGGCGTTGAGCAGCCCGATGTCGCTGGTAACCAGCCAGCGGCTTCCGTCGTTGGCGACCGCTTGCTGCCACTTCGATGGCACGCCGCCGAGTTTCGGCACAAGTCGGCCGAGGTAGACTTCCGTGCCGAGTTTGTTGGCGCAGTAGGTCACGAACGGCTGGTCGCTGAGGACCGGTCGGACCTCGCGCGCGAAGCATCGCATGATCTCGCCGTCGCCCGTCCTTGCCTGGCGGGACCAGAGGTGGGCGTAGAGCCCGTTCAGAGAGAGCATGCCCACGCACGTGGCCGCGACGGTCAGCCCCATTCGGCGTCGCCGGACGCCGAGCGTTGCGATGACCAGCCCCGCCGTTCCCGTCGCGGGCAGGGCGGCCAGCACCCACCACGTCGCGGGTGGAATGCGTTCCGGTCCGGGCAGGGCGTCGTGCAGGAGGCCGGGCAGCTTCTCGCCCAGCAGGTAGGCGGCGCTGAGTCCTACCACCGCCGGGCCGATCACGAAGGGCACGGCCTGAAGAACCCGCCGGACGTGCCGGGCGACCTCCCCGTCCCACCGGCGGGCGGTTTCCGTCACCGCCCAGCCGGCCAGCAGCGCAACGCCGGCGTAGGCTGGCAGGAGGTAGTCCGGGCGAAACCCGGCCGGGACGCCGAAGGCCAGCAGGACCGCGAGCACCCACCAGACGGGCAACGCCAGCGGCGAGCGCCGGCCCAGCCAGCGTCGCCATGGCACGAGCAGCAAGGCCCCAACGGCCGCGATCGACGCCGGCAGCGTGTTGTACAGTAGCCAGACCGCTCCGGGCAGCGAAGCAGCGTGCGGCGCGTGCTCCCCGGTGCCGGTGATCCGCTGGACCACTTCAAAGTACATCTTCTCCCGAAACGCCTGCCCGCCGATCTGGAGCATCGCGTACCACAGCGGGACCATCACCAGCCCCATCGCCAGCAGCCCCCAGCCCAGGTGCACCCGCCGGATCATCGCCCACCACCGCCGACCGACCAGCCGGACAAACAGTTTCGCCTTGCGGAACCGCCGAACCCGCCGCAGCACGGAAAAACCGGGCCCGAACCCGCACGCCAAAGCGAGAAACAGCCCGACGACCACCACGTTCACGAGGCCCCAGCCCTTGGTGATGGCCGCGGCGATCATGCAGGTCCAGAACCCCATCAGCCAAGCCCACCGCCGACCGGCCGGGTGAAACGTCAGCCGGTCCACGCAGAACCAGCATCCCAGCAGCCAGAACCCCAGCAGCATGTCCGTCGTTGCGAGGTAGAGCAGCTTGTTCATGTGCAGGCAGGTCAGCCAGAACGCCCCGGCGAACAGCCCCGCCCGTCGATCGAACCAGCGACAGCCCAGCAGATAGATCAACGCGACCGACCCGCCCGCAGCGAGAATCGTCGGGATCCGGAAGACGAAATCGGTATACGGTTCGCCCCCGCCGGCCTCGAGGAGTTTCATGGTTCCCGTCAGCATCCAGGCGTAGAATTGCGGTTTGCGGGCGGGGTTTCCTTGGCGATCGATCATCGGCAGGATGAAACTCCCACCCTGCATCTGGTCGATACTCGCGCGAATCTGCCAGAACTGCGCGTAGCTGTAGGTGTTCGAGGGGGCGGCGGCTCGTACACCGACCATCCCGCCCAGCAGCATCAGCAGCAGGGCGAGGTCGCGAAGGCGTCTATCCGTTCCGTCCTCCGACGGGGACGCGGTGAAAAAGCGGGGGCTTTTCATCCGCGTCACCTTACGCCCGGCGGGGCCGGGAAGTCAAAGCAAATGCGCCATGCGTGGTTGCCGATATTGTCTGATCAGTCGATAGGCACAGTCGAATGTCGAAGCCCGGAAATCGAAACAAATTCAAAATTCGAATGATACACACGTTGTCTGGGGTGGAACCGTCATTGAATCCAAAGACGTGCTGCGATGGGCGTTTGGGATTTCTCTTTTTGGGTTTCGGATTTCGCTGACGCGATTCAAATACTACTTCATGCTGCTTAGCCGGGAGGGAGCAGTCGCCCCGAATCCGCCTTGGCGTGTCGTGCTTCTCTGGGGTAGGCTGTCGACATGACTGCGACGACGACGCGACTGGCGCCCTCCCCGACGGGGGCACTGCACCTGGGCAACGCGCGGACGTTCCTGGTCAATGTCCTGCTGGCTCGGCAGCGGGGGTGGCGGGTGCTGTTCCGCATGGAAGACCTCGACACCCCGCGGACCCGCCCCGGCGCGGACCGCCAGGCGCTGGAGGTTCTGGGCTACCTCGGCCTGTCGTGGGAAGAACCCGTCGTCTACCAGTCCGCCCAGGCCGAACGCCACGACGCCGCGTTGGAAAGGCTCGCCCGGGCCGCTCAGGCCTACCCCTGCATCTGCACACGGAAGGAGATCGAGCTGGCTGCCTCCGCGCCCGCCGAGGACGACCCCCGCGAGGGAGCCTACCCCGGGACGTGTCGGGGGCGATTTGCCTCGGCGGCAGAAGCCCGGCAGCAGACCGGCCGGGACGCCGCCTGGCGCGTCCGGACGGACGGATCGCCGATTCAATGTCACGACGAACTGGCCGGTTTGGTTTCCTTCGACCTCGCGCGGACCACGGGCGACTTCGTGATCTACCGAAAAGCGGGGATGGCGGCGTACCAGTTGGCCGTCATCGTCGACGACCACGACGCCGGCGTCGACGCCATCGTTCGAGGCCGGGACCTGCTGGAATCCACCGCCATGCAGACTCACCTCCGCAGATTGCTGGGCTACGACGAACCGGTCGACTATGTCCACGTCCCGCTCGTGATCGGTCCGGACGGCCGGAAACTCGCAAAACGCCACGGCGACACCCGACTGATCCGCTACCTCCGCCAGGGCTGCCCGCCCGAACGGCTCCTGGGACTGCTCGGCTGGTGGTGCGGCGTTCTCGATCGGCCGGGCGAGATCGATCTCGACGCGTTGACGGCTCGATTCGACCTCGATAGACTCCCCCGAGAACCCATCGTATTCACTCCGCAGGACGATGACTTCCTGCTCGGACAGGAGAGTAAGGGCAATCAGCGCCCTGCTGAACCATCTGGCCGGGAGGGGTGAGTCCATGAGGAAAACGACATGACTGCGGCCGCCAGCCGAACCAACCGGGAACGCTTTGCCGACGCACTATCGCAGGCACCTCGTGAGCCTGTACGAGAAACTGTTTCCGATTCTCGACTCGGCGGGCAAAAAACTGCAGTGTCACTACGACGGGCAGTTGCGGATCATCGCCGACGACATCGCGGGCATGGACCTGGATGGGATCGACTCGTTCACCGAGCCGCCCGAGGGCGACATGACGATCGGGCAGGCGCGGTCGGCCTGGCCGGAGAAGTTCCTGTGGGTGCATCCGAACCTGCACTGGTATCGGCAGTCTGAGGACGACCTTGCCGCGACGGTCCGACGGGCCGTCGCCGAAGCCGGCCCCACCCGGTATTGTCTCATGATCAGCGAAGACGTTCCGCCGGACTGGGAGCGGTCGGTTCCGGCGGTACTGCGCTGCCTCGAGGAACTGTCCGACTAGTCTTTTCCGCCGGGCCGTGTGTCGGCGGATCCGGTGGATTCGTCCTTGTCTGCAGGGGGGTCGGAGGCATCGGCGGTACGGGTCGATCCGACCACGATGGGTGAGGCCTCCAGGGCCTGGTCGTACAGTTCGTTCTGGAGCAGGGCGACCATGACGCGCTTGGCCAGATCCAGGCTGTTGGGCTGGGGCTTGCCGGACTCTTCCTGCCGGTCGTCGACACGGATGAGGTGGAAGCCGAATCGCGTCCGGACGACATCCGCCAGTTCTCCGGTCGGGGTAGCGAAGGCGGCGACGGCGAAGGGCGGGACCATCTTGGTGAACGAAAAGCTCCCGAGTTTTCCTCCCTGCTTTTTCGACGGGCAGGAGGAATGCTCGGCCGCGGCGTCCTCGAAGGTGGTCCTGCCGGCCTGGATATCCGCTTTGAGTTTGCGTAGAGTCTCGACGGCCTGCTGCTGCTCGGCGGTGGGGGCGAGGGGATGACACTTGATGAGGATGTGGCTGGCGGAGACTTCCGTGCCGTCAAAATAATGCGGGTGCTTCTCGACGTAGGCTTTGGCTTTGGCGTCGGATGTGGTTTCCTGCAGCAGGTGCCACTGCCTTGCCTGGGTTTCGAGGTCCTTCTGCGTGAAACCGACTCGCTCCATGAGCTGATCGACGGTTATGCCCTGTTTCTGTGCGGTCTGTTTGAGGCGGTTGCGGATTTCAGCGAGGTCCGCGTCGGTGAAGGGCACGTCCTTCTGATCGAGGTAGCTTTCCAGCAGGGCCATGTAGATCATTTCCTGGATGACCTTCTGGCGGATTGGGTTCTGCTGCTCGGGCGAAGTCGGCTGGCCGAGTTTCCGGATCTGCTGGTTGACGCGCTGGGCGGTGATTGTCTTGTCGCCGATGGTCAGGATGACTTCGGCGTTGGATGCGTCGTCCCGGGCGAGGGCGGCCGGTACGACCAGAGCGGCCAGTAGGGATGCGATGAGTGTGCGCTTCACGGGAAACTCCTTCAGCAGGGATTGTGGAGAAAGGGGAAGGTCAGAAGCATCCACTTGCGGATGCCCGTTACCTCCCGATGAAACACCCATTGTTGGCGTTCGGGGCGGTCCGTTCAAGACTTTTTGCCCGAAATGTTCCCGCCGGAGAGGACGCGTTGAGGCCAAAGCGGGTTTGGAGGTCCGCCTTCCCTCGCCGCTTGCCACGGGCCCGCCGAACCAGTACGCTCGCGACCATGAAACTCGCCACCTTCGAACACCACAGCCAGACTACCTGGGGCTTCCGCCGCGAGACCGGCTGGGTCGATCTGCCATCGGTCTGGCCCGACGGGCCGGGCAGCGTGCTGGAGCTACTTCAACTCGGCTCCGAGGCCATCGAGCACGTCCGCAGACAGGCCGACTCCGCCGAGCCGATTGTCGACGAGGACGTGCGTCTGCTCGCGCCGCTGCCCCGACCGCCGAAAGTTCTCGCCCTGGCCGGCAACTACGCCGAGCACGTCCGCGAATGCGCGGTCGGCGGGGGCTCGCTGCCGGAGAATCCCCGCGACACCACCACTCCACGTGCGTTCCTCATGCCCGCCACCGCTGTCGTCGGCCCGGACGAGACCATCCCCTGGTGCGTCTACAGCGAACAGCTCGATCACGAAGTCGAACTCGCCGTCATCCTGGGCAGCCCCGCCCGCCGCGTCAGCCCGGACCAGGCCCGAGACTGTATCGCGGGGTACACCATCGCCAACGATATCTCCGCCAGATCGGTCACCTTCACCGAAGGACGCACGCCGCGCGAACCGAAGGACGGGTTCTTCGACTGGCTCCACGGCAAGTGGGCCGACGGGTTCTGCCCCATGGGCCCCGTTCTCGTGACAGCCGACGAACTGGCCGATCCCGACGACCTGGCCCTGAGCCTGACCGTCAACGGCCAGATCCGTCAGGACTCCTCGACCGCCTGCATGATCTTCAATTCCGCCGAACTTGTCAGCTTCTGCTCCCACCTGATGACGCTCGAAGCCGGCGACGTGATCCTCACCGGCACGCCCCACGGCGTGGGTGTGGCGAAGAACCGGTTCCTCCAGCCCGGAGACGTCATGACCTGCCGGATCGAAGGAATCGGAACACTGTCCAATACCCTCGGGCAACGTCCCGAGCAGTTCTACGCCCCCTGCCGGGACTGACCCGGCGACGGCGGGGCCTTGCGATTCCCGGCTGTCCGGCTATGCTGGGGAGCTACGCACTCCAGGTCCAGGAACCCCCGGAATGAACGATACAACACCCCAGGAAAAAAACGAAACAGGCGATTCCCACGAGCCATCCGCGCACGCGGAACAGCCCGTCACCGAGGAGGCTCTGGATGCCGCCGCCCGCGTCGAAGCCGTCCTTTTCGCCACCGAGGCACCCTTGCCGCAGGCGAAAATCGCCGCCGCCACCGAACTGACCACCCGGCAGGTCCGTCAGGCCATCGACCAACTCAACGACCGATACAACGAGCAGAACGCTTCCTTCCGCATCGAAAGCATCGCCGGGGGCTACCAGATGCTCACCCTGCCGGAATACCACGACACGCTGAGAAGGCTGCTGGCGGCGAAGAAGGACACGCGCCTCACCCAGGCCGCACTCGAGACCCTCTCGATCATCGCCTATCGACAACCCATCCTCCGCGCCGATATCGAAGCCATCCGCGGCGTGGCTTCCGGCGAGGTCGTCCGCACGCTCATGGAACGTGGTTTGGTCAAGATCGTCGGACGCGCCGAAGTCCTCGGCCGACCCATGCTCTACGGGACCACGAAACAGTTTCTGGAAGTCTTCGGACTCGGCTGCCTCGAAGACTTGCCCAAAAGCGACGAACTCCGACCGACACCCGAACACGCCTCCCCGCCGGCCGACACCGAATCGGACCATGCACCGGGCGAAACGGACGAAACCGCCAACCCGCCCGAGTCCATGGGGGAGGGCCAAGACGAATACGAAGAGCAGGACGAATTCGACGAGGAGTTCGGCGAAGACGACGACCTCGAATTCGATGAGGAAGAGGAGGAAGAGGAGGAAGACCGTTGATCCAACCAAGAAGGCGCCTCCCTCAGAACTCAGTGGGCGATCATGAATGAGCACAAGGTCTTTTAAGACGCCTCCCTCAGAACTGCCAAGAACACG
>CAYMAP010000146.1:0-6994 GCA_964388425.1 uncultured Planctomycetaceae bacterium | reverse complement strand
AAGCAAAGTCTCGGCGCGATCTCGCAAATCGAATTTTTCAAGGTACCCTAGGGTCATAAGTGTACAGAACGGCGAGGGAATGGCAAGCGGGAGGCGAGAAGTCAAAAATAGCGGAAATTCTGTCGACACAGCGGGTCGCGACGGGTATGCTATTGCACTACGCTGCACGGGTTATCCACAACGTGTGCCGAACGACAACCCTAGCGTGGCCGGCCAGGTGCGACCGGACGGGCCGACCCGTGGACCGTCCGGCCCAGGCTGCGACAGGAAAGGCTATGACCGGGAATCGACAACTCCTGACCGGAACGGGGCGACGCGCCCTGTGGGTTGCTGTGGGTATCGTGCTGCTCGTGGTCGGCCCGTTTGCTTCGAGCCTCCGGGCCAAGCCTGCCGAATACCTCCAGGACGACGCGAGCATCACCGGGGAGCAGATCAATACCTTCGCCATCGACGGCAAGCCGGTGACGATCGTCACCGGCGGGTTCCGCCTGTCGATCGGGCCCCGGACGATCAGCGCCCGAAACGCCGTCCTCTGGATTGACACCCTGCGGTCGGGTGAGGAAATCCTCCACGACATCACCGCTTACCTCGAAGACGACGCCCAGGTCGTCGAAGCGGACGGCAGCACGACGACGGACCGCATGATGCTCATCAAGGCCTACGTCCAGGGGCGGATCACCGCCTCGGGCGGGACCGTCTCCAGCCGGGACCTGGCGAATCTTCCCCTCTACCAAAGGGCTCTCGACGTCCGCCAGCAGGACCGCCGGATGCGGCAAGCCCTGCGGGCCCGCCAGGAAAAATATCGTCTCGCCACCGGTTCCGACGATCCGCTGACGGTGCATGGCTCGGCCCGCGAGCCGGCACCCGCCGCCGCTCCGGACCGCCGCCGGCAGGAGGCCGCACCCGCCGACACTCCCTCGGCCATGCCGCTGGAAACCCTCGCCAGCCCAGCCGGAGGACGCCTGGAACCGGCTCCCACGGGGGAGGCAACCTCGCCGATCGACGAGCCTACCCTCTCGGCCTCGACGACACAGACCGCCCGGCCCCGGCCTGCCGAACCGCCCCAGCCGGTGCCGCCGGCGATGATGGCCGTCCACTTCGAGTCTGGCGGGGGCGTGCGCATCCTCAAAGACAAGGACGACTCCGACCGCCGCATCGCCATCGCCAAGGGCAAGGTCTACCTCTCCCAGGGCCCCCGCGACAGCCTGGAGTTCATGGAACTCCGCGCCGACTCGGCCGTGGTCTTCACCCGCGTCGGCGTCGAGCAGGACCAGCCGAACGAACGCACACCCTACCAGCCCCCCATGATCGGGCTGTCCGGCGGAGGCGAGACCGCCGAAGGCGTCTACCTCGAAGGGGACGTCATCCTCACCCGGGGCGAGCGGAAAATGACCGCCGAAGCCTGCTACTACGACTTCCTGAACCAGAGAGCCGTCGTCCTCAAACCCGTCTTTCGCACCATCCAGGAGCAGCGGAACATCCCGATCTACGTCCGCGCCAGCAAGGCCCGCGTCCTCTCGCCCCGCGAGACGAAATTCTACGACGCCGTCGTTTCGACCAGCGATTTCAGCACCCCCACCTACGCCCTCGGGGCCGAGGAAGTCACCTTCCGCGACGAGACGCCCTACGACGCCGAGGGCGAACGACTGGCGCAGCGGCGCTACAGCACCGACTTCCGCAACGCCACCTGGGACGTCCGCGGCGTACCGGTCTTCTGGGCACCGGCCGGCAGGACGGAATTCGAGCAGGGGCACTCCCCGCTGCGAAAACTCACCGCCGGCCGGTTCGGCGGACTCGGCTGGGGGGCCGAGTCGGAGTGGCACCTGTTTCGGCTGCTGGGGCTGGTCGAACCGGAGGGGACCACCGCGAACGTTATCGCCTCGGGCTACACCCGGGGAGCCCACCTCGGCGTGGACGCCGAGTACCAGCGGCGTGACGAAAACCGCCAGTACAGCGGCTATTTCAAGGTCGACGGCATCTACGATCGCGAGGCGGAGGACACCTTCGGCGACGAAAGGCAGGACATCCCCGCCAAACATCTTCGAGGCCGGGTGCTGGCCAGACACAAGGAGGTCCTGCCACGCGACTGGATGCTCCAGGGCGAAATGAGCCTCATCTGCGACCGGAACTTTCTCGAAGAATTCTTCCCCTCGGAATTCTGGCTCGACAAGCCCCAGGAAAACCTCCTCTACGCCAAGAAGCAGCGGGACAATTGGGCGGTGACGGCCCTGCTGAAAGCCCGGCTGAACGACTTCCTCACCCAGACCGAAGCCTATCCCGAGGTGGCGGGGTACCTGACGGGCCAGTCCCTGCTGGAAGACCGCATCACCTACTTCGGCGAGGCTCGCGCGGGGGTCAAACGCTACCGCGACGACCACGAGGATGTCTTGAACGTCGACAGCCCACCGATCGCTCGCTTCGACACCCGCCACGAAATCAACATGCCCCTGGCCATCCAGACCGGCATCGGCCCGCTTAACGTCGTGCCCTACGCCGCCGGTCGGCTGACCTACTGGTCCGCCACGCCCAACGCCGACGAACAGCTCCGCCTTTCCCGCAACACCACCTTCGACGACTATGCCCGTACCGTCAACGCCAAGCTCCCCAACAGCGGGGGAGGGGAGGAATTCCGCGCCTATGGCGAGGGTGGCATCCGCGCGAACATGAACTTCTGGCGGGTCTATCCCAACGTCGAGAGCCGGCTTTGGGATATCCACAAGCTCCGCCACATCATCACGCCCGAGGTCATCGCCTTCGGTTCGGCGGCGGGCAATGTCTATCCCGACCAACTCTATCCCCTCGACCCCTACGTCGAAGAGTCCATCCAGCAGAATGCCGGCGGCATGATCGCCCTGAGACAACGCCTGCAGACCAAGCGGGGCCCGCAGGGCAAACAGCGCACCGTCGACTGGATGCGGTTCGATATCTCCGTCGGGTATTTCCAGAACCCCCAGCCCGGCCTGCCCGCCGATGGAAGGCTCTTCGCCTCTCGACCCGAGTACAGCCTCCAGCGCAGCTTCTGGAACATGGAATACACCTGGAATATCTCCGACTCGATGGCCCTGCTGGCCGACATGAACTACGACCTCGGTAACGGACGCTGCGAGCGGATCAACGTCGGGCTGGCCGTCTCCCGAAGCCCCCGCCTGAGCTACTATGCCGGCATCCGCTACATCCAGCCCATGGACAGCACCATCGGAACGGTCGGCTTTTCCTACAAAATCAACAAAAAATATATGATTCATGGGCGGGAACAGTACGATTTTACCTATCGCGATGGCATCAACCTTTCCACCCAGTTCTCCATCATCCGCAAGTTTCCCCGATGGTACGCCGGCGTGACCTTCAAGTTCGATTCCCGCCAGCAGGGGGAGGACGAGTACACCATCCTGCTAGCCCTCTGGCCGGAAGGCATCCCCGAGGCCCGGCTGGGCGTCGATACCGGCATGTTCAACGACAACGATGAAAACGCGGACGACAACTGACGCCTCGGGGACAGACGCATGAGCCATGTTGCCCTTATCACCGGCGGCAGCCGGGGAATCGGACTGGGCATCGCGCACCGGCTCGCCGGGGCCGGCTTCGACCTGGCGATCAACGGTCGTCGGCCTGAACGCGACGTCGCCGAAACGCTCGACGACCTCCGCGCGACCACCGGGCGGAACGTCCTGTACTGCCCGGCCGACATCGCCTTGGCCGATGAGCGCATCGCGATGCTCGACGCCGTCGACGACCGCTTCGGCCGCCTCGACGTCCTGGTCAACAACGCCGGCATTGCACCCGACCGTCGGGAGGACCTCCTGGAGGCCTCCGAAGAGAGCTTCGACCGACTCCTGGCCGTCAACCTCAAGGGACCCTACTTCCTCACCCAGGCCGTCGCCAACCGCATGATCCAACGCAAACGAGCCGACGAGTCCTTCCGCGGCTGCATCGTCTTCGTCTCCTCCGTCAGCGCCACCGTCGCCTCTACCAGCCGAGGCGATTACTGCCTGACCAAGGCCGGCCTGGCCATGGCGACGCAGCTCTACGCCGTCCGACTCGCCGAGTTCGGCATCGACGTCTACGAAGTACGCCCCGGCATCATCGCCACCGACATGACCGCCGGCGTGAAAGACACCTACGACCGCCTCATCGCCGACGGACTGACCCTCACGCCCCGCTGGGGCACGCCCGACGACGTTGCCCGGGCCGTTGCCACACTCGCACGCGGCGACCTCACCTACGCCACCGGGCAGGTCCTCACCGTCGACGGCGGACTCACCGCCCAACGGCTGTGAACAGGCTTCAGACGCCTGAAGTCTGCTTTCCCCCCGTGCCTTCTGCCGCTCTGGCGCGTACAATACCTTGCACTGATTCTCGCAGGGAAAGGACGCCGTATGACACTCCACCTCCATGCCGGACGCTATTCGTCCCGTTCCCCCCGGTCGGGCGGGACCTTCGATGCCTTCCTCAACGACGTCGCCGGGAAGTACCACAAATACTGCCCCGGCGGGACCTGGACGCCGGATGTCAACCTCTACGAGGACGACCGCAATTTCTACGTCGTCGCCGATCTTGCCGGCGTCGGAAGCCAGGCCATCGACCTCGAAGCCCGCGAGGGCAAGCTCTATCTCACCGGGCATCGCCCCACCCCGCCTCCTCCGGAAGTCCACGGCACGGTCCATCTGCACCACATGGAGATCAACCACGGCCGATTCGAGCGCGTGGTGGAGCTGCCCCCCGGTGTCAACGTCGACGCCACCGAGGCCGTCTACCGCACCGGCCAGCTCCTTGTCACCCTCCCGAAGTCGTAACCTCCGCACCCCGGGGACACCATGACCGAACTGAAAAAAACCGACATCGACGACCAGGACCACGGCAGCCGCATCATCGTGCCCGGCCAGAACCGGCTCAAGGCCAAACGCGACCCCGACGACATGGAATTGCCCGACGAGCTGCCCGTCCTGCCCCTGCGAGACACCGTGACCTTCCCCGGCACGGTCGTGCCGCTGAACATCCAGCGCGCCTCCACCCGCACCATGCTCCAGGATATCCTCCCCGAGCAGAAAACGATCCTCGCCCTGGCCCAGCGGAACGATTCCGTCGAGAACCCCGGCCCGGACGACCTCTACGCGGTCGGCACGGCGATGATGGTCCTCAAGCTCCTTCGCGGCGAAGACGACCGTCAGAACCTCATCGTCCAGGGACTCGCCCGCATGCGCGTCGCCGACTGGCTGACCGACGGCCCCCACCTGCGCGCCCGCGTCGAACCACTGGCCGAACTCGTCCGGTGCGACGAGCAGACCGAGGCCCTCGTCCTCAACGTCCGCAACGCCGCACGACGCGTCATCGATCTGAGCCCCAACATCCCCGACGAAGCCCGGACCGTCCTGGAGAACATCGACCCGCCCGGCGCCCTGGCCGACTTCCTCGCCACCAACCTCCAGCTCGAGACGTCCGTCAAGCAGGAACTCCTCGAACAGGCCGATGTCGCCACTCGCCTCCACCGCGTCAGCGAGGAACTGCAGAAACAGGTCGACCTGCTCGAACTGTCCGACAAACTCAAAAGCCAGGTCAAGGACTCCATCGACAAGTCCCAGCGGGAGTACTTCCTTAACGAGCAGCTCAAGGCCATCCAGGCCGAGCTCGGCCAGCTCGACGAACAACAGGCCGAGGTCAAGGAACTCCGCGACCGCATCGACGCCGCCGACCTGCCCGACCACGCCCGTATCGAGGCCGACCGCGAACTGGCACGACTTGAAAAAATCCCGTCGGCCTCGCCGGAAAACAACGTCATCCGCACCTACCTCGAAACCCTCGTCGAGCTGCCATGGAGGAAAGCGAGCGAGGACCAGCTTGACGTCAACCGAGCCGAGACCATCCTCAACGAGGACCACTACGACCTCGAGAAGGTCAAACGCCGCATCCTCGAATACCTCGCCGTACGGTCCCTTGCCCCGCAGTCCCGCGGGCCGATCCTCTGCTTCGTCGGCCCGCCGGGCGTGGGCAAGACCTCGCTCGGCCAGTCCATCGCCCGCGCTCTGGGACGCAAGTTCATCCGCATGAGTCTCGGTGGCATGCGTGACGAAGCCGAACTGCGAGGCCATCGCAGAACCTACATCGGCGCGATGCCCGGGCGGATCATTCAGGAACTCCGCAAGGCCGGCTCGCGAAACCCCGTCTTCATGCTAGACGAAGTCGACAAGGTCGGCACGGACTTCCGAGGCGACCCGACCAGCGCGCTGCTGGAAATCCTCGATCCCGCCCAGAACAACACCTTCCAGGACCACTACCTCGACCTGCCCTTCGACCTCTCCGACGTGATGTTCATCGGAACGGCGAACTACATCGGTAACATCCCCGCGCCGCTGCGCGACCGCATGGAAGTCCTGGACCTGCCCGGCTATACGCCGGCCGACAAACTTCACATCGCAAAGCAGTACCTCGTCGACCGCCAGCGGGAGCAGAACGGCCTGAAGAAATCGCAGATCACCTTCAAGGACGAAGTCCTGCGGACGATCATCCGCGAGTACACCCGTGAGGCCGGCGTGCGGGAACTGGAACGGCAGATTGGTGCCGTCTGCCGGGGCGTGGCCGCCCTCGTCGCCGCGAAAAAGGCCCGCTCCCGCACCGTCAACACGAAGCTGCTCCGCGACCTGCTCGGGCCGAGAAAGTACGAAAGCGAACTCGCCCAGCGGACCAGCCAGCCCGGCGTCGCGACAGGACTCGCCTACACCCCGACCGGCGGGACGATCCTTTTCGTCGAATCCGCGCGATACCCCGGCAAGGGACAATTGACCCTCACCGGGCAGATCGGCGAGGTCATGCGTGAATCCGCCCAGGCCGCCCTGAGCCTCTGCAAAACCCACGCCGACGGACGAGGCTACGACCCCGAGCAACTCGCCCACAGCGACATCCACGTCCACGTCCCCGCCGGGGCCGTCCCCAAGGACGGACCCTCGGCCGGGGTGGCGATGTTTACGTCCCTGATGAGCCTCCTGACCGGCCGGGCCGT
>CAYMAP010000145.1:0-7055 GCA_964388425.1 uncultured Planctomycetaceae bacterium | reverse complement strand
GAAACACCATACATATCTACACTGACCGATTTCCTCGCCGCGGACCGGCGAAGCAGAAATAGCCGGAGTGGCTAATCGTCGCTCAGGGTCCAGCGGTGACGTGAGTGAAGTGCCCGCCTGTCATGTGGGCGAGTCGGCGGAGGATTCCCGCTCGCGGGGCCTCCTGGCCGAACAGGCGGGTGTGGATGGGGACCGAGCGGGCGCGATCGTGCTGATTGACGCATTCGGTGACGTCGGCGAAGCTGAACAGCCCGTCGGAGAAAAGGATAATGGCGCGTTGGGAAGCTTCGCTGCCGGCCAGTTCGCGATAGGCCAGCGACAGCCCGGCCGCGATGTTGGTGTTGCCGGCCGCGCGGAAGCCGCGGAGCTTGTTCATGTCCATGCGGGAGTCTTCGTAGGGGTGCTGGAAATCGGCGGAGAGCTTGGTCGGCTTGCGGTTGCCGTCGAAGGTGACCACGAGGACGCGGCAGTTGCCGCCGAGGCGTGCGTCGAGGGTTTCGAGGACGTCGGACTTGACCCACTCGAGGTGCCCGACCATGGAGGCGGAGCGGTCGACGAGCAGGACGACGTGGGTGTTCTGCAGGGGTTGAGGTTTGTACTCGACGACCGGGGATGCGGGGGCGTCGAAGTTGGTCGGGAGGTAGTCGGCTGCGGGACGGTGAGCCGGGGTTGCAGGCTGGGCCGATGGTGCTGCGAGGGGCGCGGAGGCCTCGGCGGGCTCACCTGCTGGTGCGGTCTGTTCGTCTTCGGCAGCGGGGGCGTCGGCGGGCTTGAGAGCGGCGGAGTCGTCCTCCGCGGCTGCGGACGTGACATCCACAGCGGGTTGATCGTCGGTGCGGTCGGCTTCTGTGGTGAGGGGCACTTCCATGACGTGCGGCGGGCGGGGCACGCCGGCCTGGTCGTCCTCGGGTCGGGTGGTCGGTTCCTCGCCGGCTTCGGCGTCGTGATCCGAGGGGGCGGTGAGGGCTTCGCTGAGGGTTTCGGCTTCGTCTTCAGCCCGACCCACGTGGAGGGGGGCCAAGACGACGGCCAGCACGCTGAGTATTGCCAGTATCCGCATGGATGAAATCTCCCGGCGTTTGCTTCACGGGGTGGATGTCCCAGTGGTACACTGGTCGGACAGGATACACGGAATGAGCCGGAAAGACGAGAAAAAAACGCGGCGGTTCTACCTGCCGGGCCTGTCCCCGGGCCGGCTCGCGCTGCCGGTCGAGGAGGCCCGACACGCCCGGACGGTGCTGCGCGTTCGCCCCGGCGAGGCGGTGAGGGTCTTCGACGGGCGGGGTGCCGTCGCCGATGGCCGGGTCGTCGAGGTCACGCGCGGTGAGGTGGCCGTCGAGGTCGGCGCGGTCCGTCGGAGCGAGCCGATCCGCCCGGCGGTGCATCTGGGCTTTGCCGTGCCGAAGGGCAAGCGGGTGGACAGGCTGCTGGAGAAGGCGACGGAGCTGGGGGCGGCGTCGCTGCAGCCGGTGCGGTTCTCACGGAGCGTCGCGACGGTCGGTGCGGGAGGGAACAAGGCCAGGCGGTGGTCGCAGCACGTGATCGAGGCGGCGAAGCAGTGCGGACTGGACTGGCTGCCGGAACTACGCGAGGAGGTGGGGCTGGATGGCTGGCTGGCATCGGCGGGTACAGGTGCGATGGCGGGCGATCTGTCCGAGTCGGCCCGGCCGATGGGCGAGGTGGTGCAAGCGTCGGTGCCGGAGGAACTCTACTTGCTGGTGGGTCCGGAAGGCGGGTTGACGGACGACGAGCGCGAGGAGATCGGCCAGGCGGGTGGCTGCCTGGTTCGGCTGGGGCGGACGACGCTGCGGATCGAGACGGCATGCGTCGCCCTGCTGGCGGGAATCCGGGCGCTGAGGGAAGCCGGTGCTGAGGAGGGATGATTTCCCGCCCCGCCCCGCTCTGGCCTGGCCTGGCTTGCCGGTAAACCGTGCACCCGGCCTCAGTCCCACCAGGCCGTGGGACTGCGGGTAGCGCCCGGTGTGCAGGCTACCGCGGGCCGACGAGCAGGCCAGGAGGCCAAGCAGAAGATCGCAAACTACCCCCCCCCTGCCCGGCCAGCCGATCGATGTTCGGCGAATGGGCCGTCGGAACGCCGTAGCATCCCAGGTACTGGCCGAGGTCGTAGCGGGTACTCATCAGGACGTTCGGGCGTTTCGAATCATTGGCGGACATGCGGGTGAGATTCCCTTCGGATCAGGCGGTGACGGCATCGACGGCCTGACGGGCGAGCTGGACCCAGCGCGGAGCCCGGTTGAGCTGGTTGCGAAGGGTATGGACGTCCTTCATGATGATTTCGACGTTACAGCCTGCGGCGACGTCGAGCGTCCTGCGGACGTCGGCGCGGATGGCGTCCTCGTCGAATCGGTCGGTACTGATCAGGGAGGGGTTGGGCTTTCGGCTGTAGACGTAGTCCCGCCCGCAAGCCTCGGCCATGAACGCTTCGTCCGCCCAGGGGGAGACCGAGACGCTTCGCAGGTTCGGCAGCGTTTTGAGGACGTGCCAGCGGTTGTTCACCGGTTCGCAGCAGCCGTAGTAGCACAACCCGAAGCGTTCGATCAGTTCCCGCTGGTAGGGAAAGATGAACTCGCCGAACATCTCCGGCGAGACGCCGACGGTCTCCTGGGATTCGCTGAGAATCCAGAGGTCTTCGGGCCGGGCTGGCTTATGCGGGTCGAAGCCCTCTGCGGGCAGGTCGCTGACGTAGCCGCACGACCCGCTGCCGACGTAATCGCTTTCGTTGTTGAGCGTCAGGAGTCCCTCGGCGGTCATCCAGTCAAGGTGGGCGTGGAAGTCGTCGCAGAGGAACCGCATGAGGCGGTGCAGTCCGTCGGGGTTGTCGAACATGGCCAGCATGAGCCCCTCCAGCCCGATCAGCCGGATCACGTGGTTGGTCATGCCGTAGCTCCACGTCGCGACGCCCCCGCGGAGGCGGACGGTCAGGTCCTCGCCGAGGAGTTCCTGGACGCACTGCCTGCGATCGAGCGTCCCCTGCCGATCGACGGTGAAGCTCCGGTGGCGGAGCTGGTCGAAGTCCGCGTCAAGGTCCTTGATCGGCGGGTCCCAGTTGTACGACCCCTTGCCGTGCTCGCCGGATTCGCCCTGGTGGACGACCGCCTCGATGCCGAAGTTCGTTCCCTCGATCTTCCAGGGCATCTCGAAGGTCGGCTCGAGCGCCCAGTCGTCGCGGAGTTCCTCGAACCGCCAGAGTCCCCGAACCAGCCCCTGCTCGGACGAGCGGGCGAGGTCGTTCTCGCAGGTCAGCCGGGGGGTGAAATCCGTTAGCCGGGCGATCTCGCCGGCCTCGATGGCAATCATGGGCCGGACGGGCTCCAGGTCATGCAGCGCCCGCCAGGACTGCTTCCGTTCGAGGTTCTCCGCTGAATCGCAGGCCTGACGGACCCGCCCGGCCAGTCGGCGGATGCGTTCGACGTCCGGCTGTGGAATCGGGTTGCCTTCGGCGTCGTGGATCATGGCGGCGGGTATCCTAGGAGAGGACGATTCGGCAGGTCTTACCGCCGGCTCTGGTCGGGATGACGGCTCGGCCCGGCGTGGAGCCAGACACTCACGCACGGATCGTCCTGATCGGCGATGAGATGATGGTCCTCTCCGGGTTCGACAACGCAGACGTCCCCGGTCGACAGCGGATGTCGCTGCCCGTCGATTTCCATCTCCGCCCTGCCCTGGAGGATCAGGAAGACCTCGCAATCTTCGTGAACGTGGCGATCGGCCCCGCCGGGACCGTCGGCGGTGTGGGTCCGCTCGCCGGGGGCTTTGAACGTCAGCCCCCCCTTGTTGAGGTACGCCCCGGGGATCACCTCCGGCAGGAAATGTCCGTCGCGAACGTCGTCCAGGTCATGCAATCGCAGTAGTTTCATGGTCGTTCTACCCGTGTGGCTGTCACATGGTGACCCGCGCCCTGCGGGATGACCATGCCACCCGCCGTCCACAGAGGGACCGGCAACGCACCCTGCCCCCCGGGCATGCCCGGGGCCAGGCTTCGCCTGAAACGTGTGGCTCAGCCCTTGTTCCACATGCCGGCGCCGTAGACGGCCTTGTCGCCGAGGGCTTCTTCGATGCGGAGAAGCTGGTTGTACTTGCAGACGCGGTCGGTCCGGCTGGCCGAGCCGGTCTTGATCTGCCCGGTGTTTTTCGCGACGACAAGATCGGCGATGGTGCTGTCCTCGGTCTCGCCGGAGCGATGGCTGACAACGGCGGTGTAGCCGTTCTCGTGGGCGAGGTCGATGGCCTCGAACGTTTCGGTCAGCGTGCCGATCTGATTGACCTTGATGAGGATGCTATTGGCCACGCCGGAGTCGATGCCCTTCTTGAGGAACTTGACGTTGGTGACGAACAGGTCATCGCCGACGATCTGGACCTTCTCGCCGAGGCGGTCGGTGAGTTTCCGCCAGCCGTCCCAATCGTCCTCGCCGAGGCCGTCTTCGATCGAGCGGATGGGGTAGCGCTCGCACCAGGTCGACCAGATGTCGACCATCTCCTCGCTGGAGACGATGTGGTCCGGGGCGGACTTGAAGAAGCAGTAGCCTTCCTGGCCCTTCTCGCGGGCTTCGTTGACCATTTCGCTGGCGGCCGGGTCCAGGGCGAGCCAGATGTCCTCGCCGGGTTTGTACCCGGCGGCTTCGATGGCCTGGAGGATCAGCTCGGGGGCTTCGTCGTTGCTGCCTAGACTCGGCGCGTAGCCGCCCTCGTCGCCGACGGCGGTGTTGTAGCCCTTGTCCTGGAGTACTTTTTTCAGAGCGTGAAAGACTTCCGTGCCCATGCGCAGGCCTTCGGAGAAGGTCTCCGCCCCCCAGGGCTGGACCATGAATTCCTGGAAGTCGACGGTTCCGTCGGCGTGCTTTCCGCCGTTGAGAATGTTCATCATGGGGACGGGGAGGGTGACGGCTTTTTTTCCGCCGAGGTAGCGGTAGAGGAGTTTTTCGTCTTCCCGGGCGGCGGCGTGGGCGACGGCCATCGACACGCCGAGGATCGCGTTCGCGCCGAGGCGGGACTTGTTGGGGGTTCCGTCGGCCTCGATCATTTTGCGGTCGATCTTTTCCTGGTCCTCGGCGTCCATGTCCTCGACGACCTCGGCGAGGACGGTGTTGACATTCTTGACAGCCTGGAGGACGCCTTTGCCTCCGTAGGCGCCCTTGTCGCCGTCGCGGAGTTCGCAAGCCTCGTTCTCGCCGGTGCTGGCGCCGCTGGGGACGGCGGCCCGGCCGACCACGCCGCCCTTGAGATGCACGTCGACCTCGACGGTCGGGTTGCCTCGGGAATCGAGAATCTGACGGGCCTTGACTTTCTTGATCTTCGTGGACATGGCGGTTCCTTTGCGTCTGGGGACGAAGTCCCGATGCGGAGGGTCGGTTGGATACGATACTGAACTAGCCATTGTACGCATCGGGAAGGCGGTTGCAAGAGGCTGAACGGACTGCCGCAGAACATGGTCAGCCGGGGCGCGGGGGAGGTTACACGTCATCCTCCGTGCGAGGAGAGGTATCCCTCGGCGGCCTGTTCGAAGCGAGTGCAGTCCTCGCGGAAGACCAGCTCGACCGTTCCCGTCGGGCCGTTACGCTGCTTTTCGACGATGAGTTTCGTCAGGCCGGTCTTCTGGTAGTCGTCCTCGCTGCGATGGTAGTAGTCCTCGTTGTGCAGGAGCATGACGACGTCGGCGTCCTGCTCGATGGACCCGGACTCGCGCAGGTCGCTCATTCGCGGCGTGTGGGTGGGCCGGTCGGCCGGCCCGCGGTTGAGCTGCGCGGCGCAGACGACCGGGATGCGCAGCTCGCGCGCCAGGGCCTTGATGCTGCGGGACATCTCGGCGATCTGTTCCTGTCGACTGTCGGCCCGGCCGTGGTAGGTCATCAACTGCAGGTAGTCGATGAAGATGCACTGGATGTTGTATCGTGAGTAGAGTCTGCGTGCCTTGGCCCGCAATTGGGTGGCCGTCAGGCTCGAGGAGTCGTCGATCAGGAACGGGGCCTGTTCGAGGTCGCCGGCGGCGTTCTGGAGGTTGGTCCAGTCCTCGGGGCTGATGCTGTAACGTCGCATGTTGCGGAGGTTGAACTGGGCATGGCTGGCCAGCAGACGCTGGGTGACCTGCATGTTGGACATTTCCAGGCTGAAGAAGGCGACGGGCCGGCGGTCGACGACGGCCATGTACTCCGCGAAGTTCAGCAGCAGCGCGGTCTTGCCCATCGACGGGCGGGCGGCGAGGATGATCATCTCGCTGTTCTGGAAGCCGGCGGTCATTTCGTCGAGCTTGGTATACCCCGACGCCAGCCCGGTAATCGCCTTGCCCTCGTTTTCCTGGAGGGTCTCGAACGTCTGCTGGAGGAGCGTCTTGAGGTCCTCGGTCTGCCCGGTGATCTGCTGCTCGGCGACCTTGAGGATGGTGGTCTCGGCACTGTCGAGGACTTCGGCGGCCTCCTCGGTCGAGTCGTAGGCTTCGTCGATGACCTCCCGGCAGGTGCGGATGAGTTCCCGCAGCAGGGCCTTGTCCCGCACGATGCCGGCGTAGTATTCGACGTTGGCGGTGTAGGGCACGTCCATCAGCGCGCCGAGGTACTCGACCCCGCCGACCGACTCGAGCTGCTTGAGCCGATCGAGTTCCGCGCGGACGGAGACGGCGTCGATGGGCTTGCCGGCGTCGCGCATCGCGGTCAGCACGCGGTAGAGCATCCCATGGGCAGGCCGATGGAAATAGTCTTCCTGGAGGGTCTGGACCACCGTGTCGATGCAGGCGGAGTCCAGCATCATCGAGCCGAGCACGCAGGCCTCGGCCTCGATGTCCGACGGGACGGTCCGGTGGAGTTGATCGTCGACGTTCGGTTCGGGCTGCGTGCGTTCCATCGCCATGCTTCGGTGCATTCCTCTGCGGGGTTCAAGGCGTACCGGGCCGGCCGTCGAGCCCGTTGGGGTTTGTTCTATCGCCCCGGCGGAGGGCTGTAAAGACTTCTCTCGCCGGGCGGGGCTGTTGAAAACCGCCTACCTGTTTGCAGGCAAACGACCTGAGAATTTTTTAGATGCGCCCCTCAAAAGTCGACGGAACG
>CAYMAP010000144.1:0-7055 GCA_964388425.1 uncultured Planctomycetaceae bacterium | reverse complement strand
CCGACGCGTCGGCCCGCACAGGTAAAGAGGATATTGACATGCTTGGCGGAAATGGCTCATCCCCCCGCCAGGCCAAACCGCTTACCCGCCCTGCGGTGCGTCCGTCTCTCGCGTCCGGGTTCGGCTGTACTGCTGTTCATAGACCACTTCCTTACGAGCAAGACTATCTGTAACGGTTCGCAGGAGGATTTTCAAGTCCATGGTAAAGCTGCGTTTCCGAATATACTCCAGGTCGAGTTCGATTTTGTCCTCGATGGGCAGGGAAGCCCGGCCGACGACCTGGGCGTAGCCGGTCAGTCCGGGCCTGACGTCGAGTCGACGGCCTTGGCGGTCGTCCCATTCCGCTGCCTGCCTTTCGTACAGCGGGCGGGGGCCGACGAGGGACATCTCGCCCCGCAGGACGTTCCAGAGTTGGGGCAGTTCATCGAGGCTGGTTTCGCGGAGGAATCGTCCGGCGCGGGTCAGGCGCGGGTCGTCCCCGCCGTGCGGGCTGACGCCGTACGGGTTGACATCGGGCCGCATGGTACGGAACTTGAGCATCGTAAATGGCCTGCCCCGCCAGCCGGCCCGTCGCTGGCGGAAGATCGGCTCGCCGGGGGAATCCGATCGGACCCACACCGCCAGGGCGATCATCGCAGGCCCCAGCACCGCCAGGGCCAACGCGCTGCACGCGATGTCGACTATCCGTTTGAGCATTCTTTTTCAAATCCAGACGCCTCCCTCAAAGCTTCTTGCGATCGCCCCAGCAGAACGTGGGGACTCATTTGCCAATTCCGAATTCGATCATCCAAGCCCATCCATGCTCTGATTCGTACTTGACTTGCGTTTTTCCTGTCGTCCTGCGCTATCCGAGGTTCTCTTTGTACCAGTCGATGGCCTTGCGCAGGCCTTCCTCGAAGTAGACCTCCGGCTCGTAGCCGATGACGTCCTTTGCGCGGGAGATGTCGGCGAGGGAGTGCTTGACGTCGCCTGCGCGAGGTGGCTGGTAGTCGGCCTGGATGTCCTTGCCGAGCAGTTCGCCCAGCAGGTCGAGTATCTGGTTGAGGGTGGTGGCGTGGTGGCAGGCGATGTTCATGGCCTTGCCGTCGCAACGTTCGGGCGGGGCGGTGGCGGCGAGCCAGTTGGCCTTGCAGACGTTCTGGATATAGCAGAAGTCCCGGCTCTGCTCGCCGTCGCCGTAGACCAAGGGCGTTTCGTCGTGGAGGATCGCCGAGACGAACGCCGGGATCACCGCCGCATACGCCCCGTGGGGGTCCTGGTGGGGTCCGAAGACGTTGAAATACCGCAGGCAGACGGTTTCCATGCCGAACGCGGCGGCGTGGGCCTGGAGGATCATCTCGCAGGCGAGTTTACCCGCGGCGTAGGGGCTGATGGGCATCGGGACCATGCCCTCATGCTTCGGACTGGTCGGCTGGTCGCCGTAGGCGCTGCTGGAGGCGGCGAAGACGACCCGCCGAATGCCCGCGGACCGGGCCGCTTCGAGAATGTTCATCGTGCCGTTGACGTTGACGTCATGGCTGGTCTGGGGGTCGTCGATGCTTCGCGGCACGGAACCGAGCGCGCCCTGGTGAAAGATCGCCTCGCAGCCGGCCACCGCGCGATCGCAGGTCGCGCGGTCGCGCAGGTCGCCCTCGATCAGTTCGATCCGGTCGAGGACGTCGGTGAGGTTCTCCCGCTTGCCGGTCGCGAAGTTGTCCAGCACGACGACGTCGTGGCCCTTCTCGAGGACGTAGCGTACGAGGTTGCAGCCGATGAAGCCCGCTCCACCGGTAATCAGATACTTTGCCATGTCACTCCTCAATTCGGTCGGAGTCGCCCGACCGTTCGTGGTCAATGATGTCCTGTAAGGTTTCGTCCAGTGTGTAGGTCGGGCGATATCCGATCAGCCCGTGAATTTTGTTCAAGTCCGGTCGGCGGACCTGGATGTCGTCGAACGGTCGGCCGAAAACCTCCGCGTAGTCGCGGCGGACGACGGGGCTGGCCGATCCGGTCCGTTCGAGGATCTTTCGCGCCAGGCCGTTGATGGTGACCGCCTCGTCGCTGCCGACGTTGACGACCTGCCCCAGCGCGGCGTCGCAGTCCATGAGTTTCGGCAGGGCGTCAACGACGTCGCGGACGTGACAGAAGCATCGGCTCTGCTCGCCGGTGCCGTAGACCTCGATCGGTTCGCCGGCCAGGGCCCGGCGGACGAAGCGAGGCACGACCATGCCGTACTGCCCGGTCTGCCTCGGCCCGACGGTGTTGAAGAACCGGCAGATGACGGTCTGCAGCCCGTACTGCTCGCGGTAGGCCAGCGCGAGAAACTCGTCGACCATCTTGCTGGCGGCGTAGCTCCAGCGGGTGTACTGCGTCGAGCCGAGCAAAACGTCGTCGTCCTCGGCGAATTGGTCCTTGGCGCTCTTGCCGTAGACTTCGCTCGTCGAGGCCAGCAGGACCCGTCGGCCGAACTTGCTCGCCAGGTGCAGCACGACCTCCGAGCCGTGAATGTTCGTCTCCAGCGTATGGACGGGCTGGTCGACGATCAGTTGCACCCCCACGGCCGCGGCGAGGTGATAGATCACGTCGCAGCGGTCGACCAGGGCGGTCATCGTCTGCATGTTGCGCACGCTGTCGCGGACGAACTGCACGCCCGGCTTGCCGAGCAGGCCGGCGAGGTTTTCGATCCGCCCGGTCGAGAGGTCGTCGACGACCGTGACCTGCCGGCCGGCGCGCAGCAGAGCCTCGGCCAGGTGCGACCCGATAAACCCCGCCCCGCCGGTAATCAATGCTCGTGCCACGCTCGCTGTCTCCCGGTTGCGTCACGTCGGGCCACGAGGATAGCCGCACACCGGCAGGATGACAAGATCGGCGTTTCGGGCGAGCTTCGCCTTGACCGCTCCGCACGCGCGCGGTACGTTCTGGTCCGATCGGGCGGACGGAACGCCCACCACCGCCAGACAGGAACATCGCATGAGCCGCCTGCTGATTCTCGGGGCCCGCGGGATGCTGGGCCACACCCTTTGCCACCTTCTGCCGAAAGCCGGCCACGAGGTCGTGGGCACGGTCCGCCAGGATCCGGCGGACCTCGACGGCTTCGGGGAGGTCTACGGACAGTGCCGGCTCGTCGGGCCGGTCGACGTCCTCGACGACAACGACCTCGAGCAGGTCGTCCGCGAAATCCAGCCCGACGCCCTCGTCAACTGCATCGGAGTGGTCAAGCAGCTCAAGGAAGCCGCCAGTCCCCTGCTGAGCGTCGGCATCAACGCCTACCTGCCGCACAAACTCGCCCGCCTCGCCGAGCAGACCCACAGCCGACTGGTCCACATCAGCACCGACTGCGTCTTCTCCGGCAGCCGGGGCAACTACACCGAAGACGACCTCTCCGACGCGACGGATCTCTACGGCCGCAGCAAGGCCCTCGGCGAGACCGTCGAAACCGAATCCCGCGCCGTGACGCTGCGGACGAGCTTCATCGGACGCGAACTGCACCGCCCCACCCACGGGCTGATCGAGTGGTTCCTCACCCAACGGAGCAAGCAAATCCGCGGGTTCACCCGCGCGATCTACACCGGCCTGACCAGCCGGGAACTGGCGCGCGTCATCGACCGCGTCACCCGCGAACACAGGAACCTGACCGGCACCTGGCAGGTCGCCAGCCGGCCCATCAACAAACACGACCTGCTGGTCAGGCTCCGCGACGCGATGGGCCTGGACATCGACATCCAGCCCAACGGTGAATTCGCCTGCGACCGCAGCCTGTCCAACGCACGCTTCGCCGAAGCGACCGGCTACGAACCGCCCGACTGGGACGCCATGATCTCCGAACTCGCCGGCGAACCCCTGCCCTACGACAACTGGTTGGGAGACCCCGCGTGAGCGATCCCCTGCGCGTCATGACGATCGTCGGGACCCGACCCGAACTGATCAAGCTCAGCCGGGTTCTGGCTGAACTCGACGAACGTTGCGACCACGTCTTCGTCCACACGGGCCAGAACTACGACTACGAACTCAACGAAGTCTTCTTCAACGACCTCGACATCCGCCAGCCGGATCAGTATCTCGAATCGGCCGGCGACTCCGCCGCCCAAACTGTCGCCAACGTCATCACCCAAGCCGACGACCTCTTCGCGGAAGTCGCCCCCGACGCCCTGCTCCTGCTGGGCGACACCAACAGTTGCCTCGCCGTCCTGCCGGCCAAACGGCGGAAAATCCCCGTCTTCCACATGGAGGCCGGCAACCGCTGCTTCGACCAGCGCGTCCCGGAGGAAATCAACCGCAAGGTCGTCGACCACCTCAGCGACATCAACCTGCCCTACACCGAACACGCCCGCCGATACCTCCTCAGCGAGGGCCTCCGCCCCGAGACGGTCATCAAGACCGGCTCGCCGATGTGCGAAGTGCTCGAACACTACCGCGACCGCATCGACGCTTCCGACATCCTGGAGCGGATGGAACTCTCCGCGGGCGGGTACTTCCTCGTCAGCGTCCACCGCGAGGAGAACGTCGACACCCCCGCACACCTGCGGGCGATTCTCGACGCCCTCAATGCCCTGGCGAAGGAAAGCGACCTGCCCGTGATCGTCTCGACCCACCCGCGAACGCGCAAACGTCTGGACGACCTCGGCAGCGACTGGGGCGAAGACGAACGCATCGCGTTCCTCAAACCCATGGGATTTTTCGACTACGTCCATCTCCAGCAACACGCCGCCTGCGTCCTCTCCGACAGCGGGACGATCACCGAGGAGTCCTCGCTGCTGGGGTTCCCCGCCGTCACGCTCCGCGAAGCCCATGAACGCCCGGAGGGCATGGACGAAGGAACCGTTGTGATGACCGGGCTGGACACCGCCCGCATTCTCGACGCCGTCCGCATCGTCCGCGACCAGCACGCCGAAACAGGACCCATGCGACCCGTCGAAGACTATCAGCCCGCCAACGTCTCCCGCAAAGTCGTGCGGATCATCCTCAGCTACGTCGACTACGTCAACCGCACGGTCTGGCGCAAATAACCCGTGGCACGGGCATCCTGCCCGTGAGTATCATGGCCGTCCCGGCCATGACAATTCACGAACGGAAAATCATGCGCATCCTCTGCCTTGTCGACAGCTACTTTCCCAGCACCAAGTCCAGCGCGAAGCTCATGGACGACCTCGCCCGCGCGCTGCTGGCCGAGGGACACCATGTCGCCCTCGCAGCACCGGACGACCAACTTGGCGCCTCAGTGGCGGTTCGCGACGAAGCGGGGCTGACCGTCCTGCGCACCCGCAGCGGCCGGCGGAAAGGCGCGAACCTCATCACCCGCGCCGTCAACGAAATCCGCATGCCCCGACGCATGTGGAAACAGGGACGGTCGTTCTTCCGCGAGTTCAACTGCGATCTGCTGATCTTCTACTCGCCCAGCATCTTCCTCGCTCCGCTCGTCGAGCGAATCAAACGCCTCCACCGCTGTCGAACCTACCTCATCCTGCGGGACATCTTCCCGCAGTGGGCCCTCGACGCCGGCGTTCTCAAACCGGGACTGGCCTGTCGCTACTTCCGCCGGATCGAACGCCGCCAGTACGGCGTCGCCGACGTCATCGGCGTGCAGTCCCCGAAAAATCTCGACTACTTCGACCGCCCGGTACACTCCGACCGATACCGCCTGGAAGTCCTCTTCAACTGGAAGGCCGACACCCCCAAGCCCCCGTCGATCGGGCTGAGGGAAAAGCTCGGACTCACGGAAAAGGTCGTCTTCTTCTATGGCGGGAACATCGGCATTGCCCAGGGCATGGACGCCCTGCTCGAGCTGGCCCAGCGCCTCCACGACCGTCCCGACGCTCACCTGCTGCTGCTGGGCGAGGGCAGCGAAGTGCCCCGCCTCCGGACCGAAGCGAACCGCCGCAAGTTGACGAACTTGACCTTTCACCCCGCCGTCCCGCAGGCCGACTACCTCGCCGCCGTCGGCGAGTTCGACGTCGGGCTGCTGAGCCTCGACGCTTCGCTGAAGACACACAACGTCCCCGGCAAGCTGCTGGACTACCTCTACCACGGGCTGCCGGTCCTCGCGGCGATCAACCCGGGCAACGACCTGGGGGAGATTCTGACCGACGCCGACGCCGGACTGGTCTGCCTGCACGGCCGGCACGATGCCCTCGCGCAGGCCGCCCGACAACTGCTGGACGAACCGGACCGGCGACAACGTATGGCCCAGGCCGCCCGAACATTGCTGCAACAGCGCTTCACCGCCTCCGCCGCCGCAGAACAAATCCTCACCTCGGCCACGCATCCCAAGGAGAAGCAATGACCTGGCAGGAGCGGCTCCTTCGACGCTACTACGCCTCCCGCCCCGGGTGGCGCGACGGAACGGGGGAATTCTTCGACCTGCTGCGCGACCAAATCCCCGACGGCGCGGAGGTCCTCGAACTCGGCTGCGGACCGGCCAACCCCGTGACGGACTTCCTCGCCGAGCACGCCGAGGCGGTCGACGGCCTGGACGTCGACCCCGACGCACGCACCAACCCCGCCTGCCGAGAGGTTCACCTCTACGACGGGGGGGACTGGCCGCTGCCGGATGCGAGCTACGACGCCGTCGTCTGCAACTACGTTCTCGAACATGTCGCCGACCCGGATCGACTGACGCGGGAACTCCACCGCGTCCTCCGGCCGGGCGGGGTGTTCGTCTTCCGCGCGCCGAATCGCTGGCATTACGTTTCCCTCGTCGCAAGCCTGACGTCCCACCGCATCCACGAACTGCTGGCAAACCGGCTGCGACACCTCGACAACCACGCCCACGACCCCTACCCCACCTTCTACCGCATGAACTCTCTGCGAACGATCCGTCGGCTGATGGAACGCCACCATCTCAGGCCGAGAGTCCTCTGCACGATCGAAAAACAGCCCGTCTACGGCCGGGCCCATCCGCTGCTGTACCTCGCTTTCATGCTCTACGAACGCACGGTCAACTCCGCTGAAGAATTCGCCGGTCTGCGGGCGAATATCCTGGGTGCATGGGTCCGGGAAGACGCGTAGAATCGACTCCGCCGTTGCCGACGAAGGTGGAACCATCGACGGAATTGCGGAGTGCAGAGTGAAAGAAAACA
>CAYMAP010000143.1:0-7093 GCA_964388425.1 uncultured Planctomycetaceae bacterium | reverse complement strand
CAAAAGACAAACCGACCTCGGTGAGAGGTTCTGGAGTCTCAAGCCTCAACCCTCAACCCTGCCCCTGCGGTCTGCCTCTTGTACCCCGAGTCCGGGCCTGCTATTCTCTGCGTCCTATGACACTCACCGACGACCAGATCAATGCGCAGGTCGACGAGTTAATGCGGGGCTGCGAGGCCCTGTACACCGCCGAGGAACTCAGGGCCCGCCTCGCCCGCGCCGACCGGGAGGGCAAGCCCCTGCGGATCAAGCTCGGGCTGGACCCCACCGCTGCGGACATCCACCTCGGCCATACTGTCGTGCTGCGGAAGATGAGGCAGTTCCAGGACCTCGGCCACAAGGCGGTGATGATTATCGGTGACTACACCGCGCGGATCGGCGACCCGACGGGCGTGAACAAGACCCGCCCCGTCCTGAGCACCGAGGACATCCAGGCCAACGCCAAGACCTACTTCGACCAGGCGGGCAGGGTCCTGGACACGTCGGCGGCGAAGCTGGAGGTCCGCTACAACAGCGAATGGCTCGAAAAGCTCAGTTTTGCCGAGGTCCTCAAACTGGCCGGGCAGATGACCGTCGCGCGGATGATGGAGCGCGACACGTTCGAGAAACGCTACAAGGACGGCGTGCCCATCGGCGTCCACGAGTTTCTCTACCCCCTCATGCAGGGCTACGACTCGGTGATGATCCGGGCGGATGTTGAACTCGGCGGGACGGATCAGACCTTCAACAACCTCGTCGGACGCGACCTCCAGAAGGCCCAGGATCAGCCCCAGCAGATCGTCCTCATCATGCCGATTCTCGTCGGACTCGACGGCACGGAGAAAATGAGTAAGTCCAAGGGCAACTACGTCGGCATCAGCGACGAGCCCAACGACCTGTTCGGCAAGATCATGTCGATCCCCGACGAGTTGATGCGAAATTATTTCACGCTGCTGACCGAGCTGCCCAAAGATCGCATCACGGAACTGACCGACGGCGAAAAGACCCACCCCCGCCAGGCCAAGGCCGAACTGGGTCGGCTGATTGTCGAGCAGTACTACGACGCCGACGCCGCCCGCGCCGCCGGCGAGGAATTCGACCGCGTCTTCGTTGAGCGGAACAACCCCACCGACATGCCTGCCATCGACGTGCCGGCCGGTACCGTCGGGCTGGTCGACCTGATCGTCTCAGCCGGGTTCGCCCAAAGCAAAGGCGAGGCCCGACGACTGATCCAGCAAAACGCCGTCTCGCTGAACGACGAGAAGGTCACCGACCCCGCCGCCGAGGTCGACCCCGAGAACGACACGGTCCTGCGCGTCGGCAAGCGGCGGTTCGGTAAAATCCGACGGGTCTAGCCCGTATGCGTCCAGAGCATAGGCGTGTAGGCTTTGTTTGAAACGTGTGGCTCAGCCGTTCAGCGGTGAGCTAGTCGAACCGCCCCGGCTGAGTTCATTGCTGCTTTGGGCCTGTTTCCCAAGCAAATGTACAGCCGAGGGCGGCTGTGCTACACACACAATGGGCTTTTCAAACAAAGCCTAACCCCGGACATGCCCGGGGTTTCGGTTCGGGCGGTATGCGCGACCGATCCTCCGCGGCCCAGATATTCCAACCCCACCATGTCCGACACCAGCGAACCATCCCGTCGCACGGAAACACGGAGGCTGGGTGCTTGCACCCACGCGGATGCAGAAGAACGCCGAACCGCTCCGGCATCGGTCGTGCTGGTCGCGCCGGCCTTCAACGAGGCCGACGCTCTGGCGGCTTTCTGCCAGGCCGTCCGCGACGCCCTCGACGGGTTGCCCTGGAAGCTGCTGATCGTCGACGACGGATCGACGGACGGGACGCAGCAGGTACTCGCCGACCTCGCGCGGGACGATTCCCGCATCGCCGGGCTGATTCTCTCGCGAAATTTCGGGCACCAGTACGCCCTCGCCGCCGGGCTCAGCCGGGCCGACGGTGAGGTGGTCGTGACCCTCGACGCCGACGGCCAGCACCCCCCGGCCGTCCTCCCGCACCTGCTGGACCGCTGGCGGGACGGGGCGAACGTCGTCCACACCCGCCGACGCGACGTGCTCAAGCTGCCGTTGTTCAAGCGCCTGACCAGCCGGGCGTACTATCGGCTGTTCAGCTTCCTCTGCGGGGTCCGGCTCGAGCCGGGGATGGCCGATTTCCGCCTGCTCGATCGCCGGGTCGTCCGGCAGCTCAATGCCATGACTTCCGGGCAGGTCTTCCTCCGCGGGATGATCGCGTGGATGGGCTACCGTTCGGCCGTCGTGGACTACGACGTCGCGCCGCGCCTGGCCGGTCGGAGCAAATATACCTTCCGCCGGATGTTCTCGATTGCCGGGACGGGTATCTTCAGCTTCTCGACCGTGCCGCTCCGGCTGAGCATTCTGCTGGGGCTCGTGACGGCCGGCCTGGCGTTCGCGGAACTGATCTACGTCCTGGTTGCGTGGATTTTCTTCGACACGGTTCGCGGCTGGGCGAGCACGCTCGTCGTGGTGACCTTCCTGTTCGGGCTGCTGTTCCTGATCCTGGGCCTGCAGGGCGAGTATCTGCTGCGCATCTTCCAGCGGTCCCAGCAGCGCCCGTCATTTCTGATCGAGCGCACCGTCGGCGAGTCGGCGCCGGACGAATCCGCCCCTCCGCAGGAAGGTCAGCCGACGCCCTGACCGTTGTTGCTGCGGAGGGGGCTCTCAGCCGGGTCGGTATTCGTCCCGTCGCAGGGGGTGGTGCTGGAGGATGTCCTCGGGCCAATCGGCGAAGAAGTCCGCCAGCAGGCCCCTCAATTCCCGCCAGATGCGCGTCTGGGGCCAATCGCGACCTTTGCCGGCCGCGTCGAGTTTGCCCATCAGCAGGCGGACCATCTCCTCGCCGCTGAAGACCAGCCGGAACTCAGCCGGATGAATGGTGACACCGAACCGCTGCACGATCGCAGCCAGCAGGTCGGGCCGATCTGTCCGGTCAGGAAGGTCCATCGATTTCAAATTGTGGATTTCGGATTCGAAAGAGAACAGAAAGTTGCGGGATTCTGGATGCTGGCCTGGGACTTGTGCACTCCAGCATCCGATCCCCAGCGTCAATCTGTATTTTGTCTTACTGCCTACTGCCCTTTGCCTTTTCGCTTGTGCCCTCTTCCTTGAGTTGATCGACCCACTGGAGATATTGGGCGATGTATTTTTCGTAGCCTCGGTCGGTGGGAGTGTAGTAGCTGGCGTCGACGCCGAGGTAGTCCTGGTCCGGGCTGACGCCGCCTTGGTAGCTGTGGGAATACTGGTAGCCCTCGCCCCGACCGAGCTGTTTCGCTCCGGAATAATGGGCGTCCTGGATGCTACGGGGGACGGGGATGGTGCGGTTGTTTTTGACGTCGTCCATGGCCTGCCAGATGGCGTTGGCCGAGGCGTTGGACTTCGGGGCGGTGGCGAGATAGATCACGGCCTGGGCGAGGGTGAGCTGGCACTCGGGCATGCCGACGCGTTCGGTGATCTGGTAGGCGGCCGCGGCGACCTGCAGGGCGCGGGGGTCGGCGTTGCCGACGTCTTCGCTGGCGAGGATGGCCACGCGTCGTGCGATGAACCGCGGGTCCTCCCCGGCGTGGAGCATGCGGGCGAGCCAGTAGACGGCCGCGTCCGGATCGGAGCCTCGCATGGATTTGATCAGGGCGCTGGCGGCGTCGTAGTGCATGTCGCCGGCGCGGTCGTACTGAATGGCTTTCTGCTGGATGGATTCCTGGGCGACGTCGAGGTCGAAGGTCACGGTCCCGTCGTCCCGGCCGGCGGCTTTGATCTGGCTCATCACGCCGACTTCCAGGGCTGTCAGGCCCCGGCGCGCATCGCCGTCGGAGATCGTCGCGAGGTGGCGCAGCGCCTCGTCGGTCGCGTCGACGTTGTATTTGCCCAGCCCGCGCTGTTCGTCAGCCAGGGCCCGACGGAGCAAGGCGAGAATGTGTTCGTCGGTCAGGGGCTGGAACTCGAAGACGGTGGATCGGCTCAGCAGGGGGGAGTTGATCGTGAAGAAGGGATTCTCGGTCGTCGCGCCGACGAGGATGATCACGCCGTTTTCGACGTCGCCGAGCAGCACGTCCTGCTGGGCGCGATTGAAGCGGTGGAGTTCGTCAATGAACAGGACGGTCCGGCTGCCCCTGCCGGCCAGGGCGGCCCGGGCGCGGTCGATGATCGCGCGGACGTCTTTGACCGAGGCCGACGCGGCGTTGAGGGTGTGGAAGTCGCAGTCACATGTCCTGGCGATGACGCTGGCGAGGGTGGTCTTGCCTGACCCCGGCGGGCCGTAGAAAACCAGCGAACTGAGCCGGTCGGCCTGGATCATTCGGCGGAGCATGTTGTCCGGCCCGAGGAAGCCGTCCTGGCCGAGGATCTCGTCCAGCGTCCGTGGCCTCATGCGGACGGCCAGCGGGGCATGGGCGGCGATGGCACGCTGTTCGGATGACTCGAAGAGATCCATGGGGCGATTATACGAAGCGGAAAGGGCAAGGCAAAAGGCAACAGGAAACAGACGTAGCCCCGGGCGTCTCCGCGGGCATAGCGGTCTTATCGATGGGGGTGTGCGGGCAGGAGGAAGGAGTCGGTCTTGTGGGCGGGTTGTTCGTCGCCGTCGTAGTCGCTTGTCC
Source organism: uncultured Planctomycetaceae bacterium (assembly GCA_964388425.1). Taxonomy (GTDB): domain Bacteria; phylum Planctomycetota; class Phycisphaerae; order SM23-33; family SM23-33; genus CAYMAP01. The sequence continues at coordinate 2,487 of CAYMAP010000143.1, read as the reverse complement.
CTGCAGCGAAGAAAATGTTATCGCCATGGACCCCGGCGTGGGGTGAGGTATTCCAGAGGACGTGGCCGTCGACGTAGAGGACGTTCTGGCCTCGCTGGTCGTGGTTTTCGCTGATGGGATTGTCGGCCTGGTCGGGCCGATACGCGCCGTTGCGGAACAGGGGGGTCTGGTCGGCGAGGATGGCCAGTTGGTCGGCGACTTTGACGACCACGGGGTCGAGGATGGAGAGATGATGGCCGGCGAGTGAGTAGTTGTAGGAGTACTGGATGTGTTCCGGCCGGGGGAAGTCATTGATCTCTGGCCGAAGGCTGAAGCTTTTGCCCCCCCGCGCGGGACACTGGAAGACGACGGGGTTCTGGAGGTAGTCGTTTTTCAGCAGTTGGAAGAGGGCGGCGGAGTTGCTGGCGTGGGGCTTGTTTCCGGGCAGCCAGCGGGGGCAGGAGGAGTGTACGTGCGGGAGGGTGTTGTCGTGGTTGACGGCGAAGGTCTGCAGGGCCGATCCGATCTCGCCCATGCCTGCGGCGCAGAGGCTTCGCCGGGATCGGCGGTGGGCGAGTTGGAGACTGGGTACCAGGACGCCGATCATGACGAGGACGACGGCTGCGACGGCGAGGAGTTCGCGTGCGCTGAAGGTCGAGGGGATGCGGAAAGGCGACTGAGCCTGTTGCAGTGCGAGGAGCGCGTCGGTTCGTCGGGCTGAGGCAACGCGTTCGAGGGTGTGTTCGACGAGATCGGCGGGGGGTGGGACGTCGCCGGCGGCGTCCCAGGCCGCGAAGGTGCGGGCCAGGTCGCGATGGAGGCGCGCGAAGTCCTCGTCGGTTTCCAGCCGACGTCTGACCTGCTGCTGCTGTGGCTCGTCGAGCTGATCGGTCAGCAGGTCGATCAGCAGTGCTTCGTCGCGTTGGCGTTGCTCGTTCATGGTCGCGTCATTCGGTCATGCGTCGGCGGGGCGTGTCGGTCCGGGCTGAGGGGCCGCAGTTCTCCCCAGGAGCCGAGGTGAATTTGTCGGGGGCGGTCCGATACACCTTCGAGCCGGTGTTCTCGCGGGTCTGTCCAGGCGGGGGGCAGGTCGATATTCTCGCGGGGTTCGTTCATGGTTCGGTCTCCGATGGTGGCTGAGATCCTCCGGCGAGAAGGGCTTTCCATTTCTCGGCAAAGACACGCACGGCGGCGTGCAGTCTGCTTTTGACCGTGCCGACGGGAATGTCCAGCAGGGCGGCGATGTCCTTCTGCGGTAACTCCTTGAGGTAGCTCAGGGCCAGGACCTCCCGGAGGTATTCCGGCAGGTGTTCGACCAGTTGTTGTACGGCCTGGCGGGTTTCGCGGTTCGACAAAAATTCTTCCGGGGCGGGAATATCGGCCGGCAGGAGGTCGGCGTAGGTGTTCGTTCCTTCGCCGCTGCCGGCGACCTTCGCGTCGAGGGGTGCTTCGGGGTGTCGGCGAGTTTTGCGGAGTGCGTCGCGGGCTTTGTTCGCCGCGACGGTATACAGCCAGGGCTTGAACCGTCGGCTGGGGTCGAACGACCCGGCGGAGTGGTGGACCTGGAGGAAGGTGTCCTGGAAGACGTCCTCGGCGAGACTTCGGTTGCCGGTGAATCGTACGAGGAAGGTGAAGAGCGGTTTTTCGTAGCGTCTCACGAGTGTCGCGAAGGCCTGGTCTTCTCCGGCAAGGTAGCGCTGGAGGAGGTCGGCGTCGGAGACGGCGGGTTGTTCGGTGGCGGGGGTCATCGCGCGTGTGGCGCATGATACCGCAAGCCCGGTCCGGGTTGCCAGTTCCTGCTGTCGACGGGGAGGGTTTCGGTCAGGGTCTTTCGGGTTGCGGGTGAGATTCCCATTCGAGCCGGGGATGCGTTACGTTGTGGGAAAGAGCATCGCCTCAGCGAAGGCCATCTGGAAGTCCGTGTCGCTGGAGAGTTCGACGTGCCTGGCCTTTTGGGGGATGGCCTCGGCGCGGGTGCGGGCGGCCTCGGAGACCAGCGCCCACTTCGCCCCGTGCAGCGAGACGTTCCCGACGTACCCGATCCGCCCGGGATCGACCTCATGGGGGATCAGCCCGATCGCCTGGGCGTTGTCCCGCCGGATGAAGCTCCCGAAGCCGCCGGCGATGAGCACGCGTTCGAGGTCCTCGGCCTTCAGCCCCGCCTGCTTGAGGAGAATCTGTACGCCTGCCCGCAGCGCACCGGTCGCCAGTTGCAGTTCGCGGATGTCCTTCTGCGTGATCACCACGTCGGGCCGACCGTTCGACCCGGCGTGGAGGACGAACTCCATTGCGTCCTTGTCGCCCTCGCGGAGCCGACCGGCCAATCCAGCGCGGGCCTCGGGCAATTCGCCGGCCTGGACGATCCGGCCGGTCGCTTCGATCGCACCGGCGCGGAGCATCTCCGCCGCCACGTCCACCAGCGCGCTGCCGCAGATGCCGATCGGCTCAGCCCCGCCGATGGTGCTGTACCGGACCTCGCCGTCAAAAACGACCTTCTCGATCGCCCCC
>CAYMAP010000142.1:0-7160 GCA_964388425.1 uncultured Planctomycetaceae bacterium | reverse complement strand
CACCGAGATCTACACTCTTTCCCTACACGACGCTCTTCCGATCTGGCTGATCCTGTTTTTCTGGGGCCTGAGCGCCTTGAAGCGGTTCTGGTTTCCGCTGGCGTTTCTTGCATTCATGGTGCCCTTGCCGGAGGTGTCGATCGCGAGGTTGAATTTCTCGCTGAAGGTCTTCGCGGCCGACTGGGGCGTCCGTCTGGCCAACGGGGTCGGCATGATCGCCGAGCGGACCGGCAACCGGGTCTTCCTGACCGGCGGCAAGAGCCTGGTGGTCGCGAACGTCTGCAACGGGTTGCGGACGCTGATTTCGCTGCTGGCGTTCGGGGCGTTGTACGTATACGTCTGCCGGCTTCGCGGGTTGTGGCGGGTGTTTCTGTTTGCCATGACGATTCCCGTGGCGATTGTCTCGAACAGTCTTCGGATCGTCAGTTTGATCCTGGTGGCGGACGTTTGGACGGTCGAGGCTGCGACGGGGTGGTACCACGATTTCTCGGGCCTGCTGATTTTCATTCTGGCGTTCATGCTGATGTTCGGCATCGAGCGGGCGATACTCGGTGCCCGGAAGCTTCTCGGCAAGCCCGCGGACGTTCGCCCGTTGTTCGAGGGCGTCCGTCGTGATGCAACCGACGAAGGCCAGTGGGGGCGCATGGCGCGTTCGGTGGGGGTTCGTGCGGGCGTGCCGGTCGGCGCGGTGTTGATTGTCGTGGCGGGGGGGGCGTGGTGGTTTCATCGTTCGGTTCCGTCGGGTCTGTCGCAGCAGATGATCCGTGACGCCGTGCCGAGGCAACTGGTAGTCAACGACCTTGCATTCGACAGTTACGAGATGAAACTGGACCGCCAGACGCTGACGATTCTGGAGAATCCCAGTTACATCTCGCGGCAGTACGTTTCATCGCGTTCCCAGCCGATCCAGTTGAGCCTGATTTACAGCCAGGACAATCGAAAGGGCACGCACCCGCCGGACTTGTGTCTGGAGGGCAGCGGGGAGGGGATCGTCGCCAAGCGGGACGTGCGGATTCCCCTGCCCGACCTCCCGGCCGTGCCGTGCCGGGAACTGCTGGTCCAGACCGGTCGGCAGCGAATGATCTTTTTGTACACCTACAAATGCGGCGAGCAATACACGAGCAGTTTCATCTTCCAGCAATGGACCATTTTGCTGAACGGCCTGCTGGACCGTAACGCCAGCGGCGCGCTGGTTCGTGTCTCGACGCCGGTCCGTTCGGACCTGGAATTGGCGCGGCAGCGGTGCAAGGCGATGATGGAGCAGGTCCTGCCGCACCTCAACGAGAACCTGCCTTGAGTCTTTCCCCCTCAGGGCACGAGTGGGTCTGAGGGGTCCATGGGCCCCGGCCGACGCGCAATGACAAATACCTGTCGCTCCCGACCGGAGCGGCCCCGGGCGAATCGAAGAGGCCCGGCCAGCGAAGACAAACGCAGACCACCACACCCAGCCGGAAGGAGCAGACGGTGTCCGAAACGAAAAAACGGGTCTTGCTGATCGTGATTATCCTGGTGGTCCTGGTGGGCCTGGGGGGAGGGATCGCCTGGTACCTCCGCCGGAATACCTCCGGGAAGCTGTTGCAGCGCGTGCAGGTGGCTCTGCGGGCGGAGAAATTCGATCACGCCGCGGACCTGGCCCGGCAGTACATCGCCAAGGAGCCGGAGAACTGGAAGGGCTATTACATGCTCGGGCAGGCACTGTCCCGGCAGGGCAAGTACGCCGAGGCCCGCGAGGCGTTCCAGGACGCGCTGGACAAGGACGCCAACCGCCCCGATCCGCGACTGGGCCTGGCCGATACCCATGCGCTGCCTGCCCGGCGGTATCTGTCGCAGACGATGGACCAGTTCACCATCGAGGGGTTGGACAAGGCCATCGCAGGGCTTCGCAAGGCCGACGGTATGCTCGCCGAGTCGCTGCCGGAGAAGGACGAAGACCGCATGGAGTTCCAGCGGCTGCGTGGGATCGGTTTCGAGCGGATCGGTTTCGCGCGACGTCAGCAGGCCCGACTGCTGGACAATCGGGCCCGCATCGCCAAGGCAGCGGAAAAACCCCAGGCCCGCAAGAAGGCGGAGGAACAGGCCCGCCAGTACCGCGAGCAGGCCACTGGGGCCAGTCGGCAGGCCTACACGATTTTGCTGGAGGTGGTCCGCAGCGGGCACGGTGAGGACATGGTGGGGCAGTTGCTCTGGGGCGAGGCGATGAGTCTGGGCGACCCCGACGCCCGCGCCCAGGCCGCCGAAGCCATCGGCAAGCATCTCAAGGACATGCCCGTGGCGAATATGGAAGTGCGGATGCAGCAGTTGCAGGATTCCCTGGCCGGTCTGTCGAGAGACAAGCAGGACCGGGCTCTTGAGGAGGGCGTGGAATTTCTGGAGAAACTCATCGCGGAGCATCCCCGCGCGATTCGACTGAAGATTTCGCTGGCCCGACTGAAGATGATACAGGACAAGCCCCGCCAGGCTGAGGACATCTGCCGGGCCATCCTCGACGAGCAGGAAGGCCAGCACCTCGCCCAACTGATGCTGGCCCAGTCGCTGCTGGCCCAGAACCGCGTGGCCGAGGCCGAGAGCGAACTGTTCGCCCTGAAAACCCGCCTGCCGAACTGGCCCGAGGCGCATTATTTCTACGCCCTCGCCACGGAACGGGGCGGCAAGGCGGAAATGGCCAAAAGCTCGATGCGGACCGTGACCAAGCTCGCACCGGAGTACCTCCCGGCCCGGCAGTACATGGCCCAGACGCTGCTGCGGGAAGGCTACCGCACCGAGGCGCTGGAAGACGCACGCGCCCTGTACAACCAGGCTCCGGAGAATCCCGACGCAATCCTGCTCTATGCCCAGGCGCTGGCGTTGACGGGGGAGCGGGACTTGGCCAGGCGGATTCTGCTCGATGCGCGCAAGACCCACCCCGAAAACGTCGAGGTGCTCTCGGCCGTCCAGGGCGGGCTGGAACTGCTCGGCCAGACGGAGGAACTGAGGCAAACGGCGCGTATGATTGTCGAACTGCCGATTGAGCACCTCCAGGAGACCTTCGCCGCCGCCCGTGCGATGCTCGTTCTGGACCGCACGGCCGAGGCGGAAAAACTCCTCCGCCAGGTCGTCGACGCCGACCCGCGTCAGGCCAAGGCCTGGCACGAACTGGGCAAGCTCTACGACCGCACCGGGAGGTTCATGCAGGCTCTGGAGTCCTACCGCCACGCCCAGCGGATCGAGCCGAGGAACACGATCTATGCCATGGCCGTTGCGCAGAGACTCTTCGACAGCGGGCTGATGGACGAGGCGGTCCAGCAGGCCCGGTCGGTTCTGACCATCGACCCTCGCAATCCCCAGGCCAAGCGGATTGTCACCGAAGCCAGGATGATTCTGGGCTCGGGCGAGGACGAAGCGCCGACCGCGACGGAGACGCTTCCCGACCAGGCCGGCGAGAGGACCTGGCGGTATGCCGCGAACAGCGCCCTGCAGCGGGGCAACCCAAAGCAGTGTATCGAACTCTGCGAGCAACGCCTCAAGGAAAACCAGGACGACCGGGCGGCCAGGCTGCTGATGGCCGACGCTCATCTTCAACTCGGCGAGATCGAGAAATTTCTCGTACCCTACACCGACGCCCTCAAGGCCGACCCCGCCCGGCTGCCGATCTACATGCGCATCGCGTCCGTTCTGACCGATCGGCGAAGTCCGGATGAGGCCAAGGCCTATCTTTTGGAAGTTCCCGGGGTGCGTCAGCGGCTGGTGGAACTGGCGATGGCGCAGGTCCTCACGCAGCGCAGGCAGTACGACCGGGCGCTGGCGGAGATCGAGGCGTTCCTGGCCCGCCCCGGGCTGCCGGACAACGTCCGCAACTGGGGCAGGCTCCGCCAGGCCGATACCCTTGCCGCGGCCGGCAAACGCGACGAGGCGTTGGCCCTGCTCGACGAACTACAGGCTGAGGACGTCTGGCAGGAGCAGGCGGACCTGCGGAAGGGCCGACTGCTCCTGGCTGAGGAATCCTCCCGCAACGAGGGCGAAAAGCTGCTGGAAACCCTCGCCGAACAGGCCCGCAAGCAGAACGACCTGGCCCTGCTGGAGCAGATCGCCGCGACCTTCCAGCAGGCGCGCATGCCCGAGCAGGCCCTGCTGATCTGCGGGCATCTCGAGAAGCTCCAGCCCAAGGAGGCCAAGCCTCTCCTGCTCCGCGCTGGCCTGCTGAGCCAGATCGGCAACTTCGCCGACGCCGAAGAAGCCTACGAAGAAGCGCTCCAGCGCCAGCCCGGCAACCTGGAGATCTACCTTGAGCTGGCCCGGCTGATGGACCTGCAGCACAAGTCGCCGGAGACCCTGGCCGTGCTGGATCGACTGGCCGAGGCGGGCCAGACGGGCAAGGTTTACGCCCTTTTCGAGAAGGCCCGCATGCTGGGCAAGGGCTGGGGACTGCTGCCCCAGGCCATCCAGGCCATCGACGAACTGAAATCCATGGGTCACGGCAAGGAGCCCTGGATTCAGCTCGAGCTGGCCAACGCCTTCGTCCAACTCGGCCAGCCCGCCCAGGCGCGGTCCATCCTGCAGGACATTCCCGCCTTCTCCCGTCATTACCTCCAGGCCCGCATGATGCTGGCCGATCTCGAGGACAACCCGCAGAAGCAGGAGTCGATCCTTGCCGACCTCGCCCGGCGCTACCCGGAAAACGCCCGCGTCCAGGAGGCGAGGATACGCCTGCTGGCGGATCAGGAAGCGTACGATCAGGCCCTGGCGTGGTACGAGCGGTACCGCCAGGAACTGGGCAACAGGCCTTTGGTCCTTCGCCTGCCGGAACTGGCGGTGCAGATTGCACTTCAGGCCGGAGACCTCGATGCCGCAGCCGAGATCACCGAGGACATCGCCTCCAAGAGCCGTCTGCCGGTTTGGCGGAACCGGGCAATCCTGCTGGACCTGGCGCGGCAGTCCCCCCAGGCCGGTCAGAGGCTTAGGGACAAGGACGCGCCCTCCGACGGACTGACGGCCGTCCTGGGCGTCGCCTGGGCCGTCCTGAACGACAAGCCCGACCAGGCCCGGACCTTCGCGGAGACCATGGAGTCCATCCGGCGGGAGTTGGCCGACCGAAACCGAAACCCCAACGTCCTGTATCAGTACGCGTTCCTGGCGGACCTGGCGCGGGGCGAGGTGGACAAGGCACGCGAGGATCTCAAGCAAATCGAGGCCAACCTCCCGCGGATCTCACGCGATCCGATGACCCGCCTGCTGGAGAAGGTCAGCCAGGACCCCTCCGCCCGGAAGCAGGCCGCCCGCCTGCTCGAGGCCCTCGTAGCGCGGGAACTGGAACTGCCCCGACTGGCCGAATCCATCGCAGAGAAGGTGTTCCAGTCCGACCCCTCCTGTCTCTGGGCGGCGGGGATTCTCATGACCCAGGACCCCGCCCGGGCCGAGGCCATTCTCGATACAATCCAGCCTGCCGACGGGTTCATGGCCCAGTACATCCGGGGCGAACAGACCCTGCGGGAAGGCCAGTACAAGCAGGCCTACGCCCTCTACACGAAGCTCCAGCAGGTCGAGCCGAACAACATCCAGTGGCTGTACCTGCGGGCGGTGGCCTGCGAACGGATGGGCCAGCGGAAGCAAGCTCTCGAACTGTACCGCCAGTTGCTCGCCAAAGGCATGCACCTGCTGGCGGCCAACAACGCCGCGTACCTCATCAGCCAGTTGTACCCCGGCGACGAGCAACAGTTGGAACAGGCGGCGAAATGGATCGACGAGGTCGTCCGCCTCCAGCCGACCGTGCCGGCGTTCCGGGACACGCAGGGCTGGATTCTGCACCTCCAGGGCCAGAACGACCGGGCGGCCCGGCTGGTCCGCGCCGCGGCCAAGGGCATCCCCGATTCGACCGAAGTGCATTACCATCTCGCCGACATCGAGCACGCTCTGGGCAACGAGCGGTTGACGCGGTGGCATGTCGACGCGGCGATTGAACTGGCTGAGGCCCGAAAACGAAGCGGCAAAACGCTGGAGTTCGCCGACGAAAAAGCCCTCGAAGACGCCCGGACCCTGCGGTCGAAACTGGCCGAAACGCCCGTCTCGGCCGGGCAGGACTGACCGTGCCCCGGAATCGACCGTCAGCGAAGCTCGCCGGACCGCCCAGGCCCCGCGCGCTGCTGACCGTCGACGTCGAGGAGTATTTCCACGTCGAGGCCGCCGCACGCAGCGGCGTTCGGCCCGAGCAGTGGGAATCCTGCCCCTCCCGCCTCGACGGGCAGATCGACCTGCTGCTGTCTCTGCTGGACCGGGCCGACGCGAAAGCGACGTTTTTCATCCTCGGCTGGGTCGCCGGGCGACAGCCCGACGTGGTACGACGCATCGCCCGGGCCGGCCATGACGTCGCGACGCACGGCCAATCGCACACCATGCTCGATCGCCTCGGTCCCTCGGCCTTCCGCGACGAACTCCGCCGGAGCCGATCCCTCCTGGAAGACCTTACCGGGCAAAAGGTTCTCGGCTTCCGCGCGCCGACCTTCTCGATCCGGCACGCCACCGCCTGGGCGCTGGATGTCCTCGCCGAGGAAGGCTTCGACTACGACTCGTCCGTCTTCCCCGTCCGACACGACCGTTACGGCGTGCCCGAGGCGCCCCGCTGGACCCACCGCGCCGTCGGATCGGCCGGCGGGGAACTGCTCGAAATCCCGCCCCTGACGCTCCGGGCTTTCGGGGCGAACTGGCCCATCGGGGGAGGGGGGTATCTTCGGCTGCTGCCGCCACGGATGCTGCTCGCTGCCTGCCGGGCCGCACATCGCGCCCGCCAGCCCGCCATGCTCTACCTGCACCCCTGGGAGGTCGATCCCGATCAACCCGACGTCGTGACGGGACGACTTCGTCGCTGGCGGCATCGCGTGAATCTCGGCAAGACCGCGAACAAACTCACCTTCCTTCTCGACCGCCTCGACTGCTGCCCCGTCGCCGATGCCCTCGACGCCGGTCTTGCTCCGACCTGCACCTTCCGCTACGGCTCATGCACCCCGCCGGGCCCTGGTTGAGAAACCGCGAAGACACGAAGGCCGCGAGAAAACTCTTCTCTGGCAATACGAAAGAGTTGGTGGATTCTATCCTCTCCGTGAAGAGATAAGCCGACGTTATTTCCGCTTTTACACTTTAGGGTACTTTGAAAAATTCAAATTCGGGTATCGCGTAGGATTTTCGCTTTC
>CAYMAP010000141.1:0-7179 GCA_964388425.1 uncultured Planctomycetaceae bacterium | reverse complement strand
AACACGGGAAAGAAACCTCAGAGCACGCAGAGGCAACAGAGATTGTCTTTGCGACCTCTGCGCCTCTGCGGTTGGCTTGCCAAACCCGGGATCAGACAAGGGCGTTCATGGCACAGAACCTCGAGAATCTCCAGGCCCCGCCGGACGTCCGGGACGAAGCGATGAAGCGTTTCACCGGGCAGATGGCTGCCTGGGGTCTGACGGCCCCGAAGGTCGAGCCCTTGGTGCTGGACTTCGGGCGGGGCGACTTCGAGCGGACCGGGTTGATCGAGTGCTGGATCGCCAACGAAGTCCAGGCCGGCTACTGCGGGAAGTTCATGTTCGTCTTCCCCGGCCAGACCTGCCCCCTGCACAGCCATTGCCAAAAGCACGAGACGTTCTTTGTCGTCAAGGGCTGTGTGCGGATCACCTCCGACGGGCAGGAGCGGCAGTTCCGGGCGGGTGAGATTCTGCCCGTCCCGCCGGGCGAGCAGCACGGCTTTTCCGGCGTGGACGCTTCGCTGCTGCTGGAGCTGTCCACGCCCTGCGACGTTTCCGACAATGCCTTTGCGGACGGGAAGGTCCGCGAGTGGCTCAACCGTAACGTGAAAGGACCCGACGCAACATGAAAACGATCCGTTTCGGCATAATCGGCGGGGGGCTGATGGGGCGCGAGTTCGCCTCCGCCATCGCCCGCTGGTGCCACCTGACCGACCTCGACATCCGCCCGGAACTCGTTGCCGTCTGCGACACGAACCCGGAGCTGTTCGGCTGGTACACCGCGAACTTCCCGAGCGTGACGCTGACGACGAAGGACTACAAGGAGCTGTTGGCCGACGAGAACGTCGACGCGATCTACTGCGCCGTGCCGCACAGCCTCCACGAGGAGATTTTCTCCGCCGTCATCCAGGCCGGCAAACATTTGATGGGCGAGAAGCCGTTCGGCATGGACCTCAAGGCCAACGAAGCCATCCTCGCGACGATGGCAAAGCATCCGGACGTCTTCGTCCGCTGCTGCAGCCAGTTTCCGTTCTTCCCGGCCGTGCAGAAAATCGGGCAGATCATCGAGTCCGGCCAGCTCGGGACGATCCTGGAGGTCGAGACGGGCTTCCTGCACTCCAGCGACCTGAAGCGCGACAAGCCGATCAACTGGAAGCGCATGATCGACGTCAACGGCGAGTACGGCGTGCTGGGCGACCTGGGCATGCACGCCTGCCACGTGCCGTTCCGGGCCGGGTGGAAGCCCCGCAACGTCCGGGCGGTGCTGAGCAACATCGTCACGGAAAGGCCGGAGAAGTCCGGCAAGCTCGTGCCCTGCGAGACCTGGGACAACGGCACGCTGCTGTGCGAGACCGAGGACCCCAAAACCGGGCAGGTCTTCCCCTGGACGTTCAAGGCCTTTCGCATCGCGCCGGGCGAGAAGAACACCTGGTACGTCCGCCTTCTGGGCGAGACGACCTCCGTCCGCTGGAGCACGAAGAACCCCAAGCGGCTGGAACTTCTGGAGTACACCGGCGGCGAGCAGAGCCTCCAGCAGATCGACATCGGGGCTGACGCCCAGGCGTTCGCGACGATCACCGGGGGGATCTTCGAGACCGGCTTCTCCGACGCCATCCAGCAGATGTGGGCGGCGTACCTCTACGAACTTCGGCGCGGCGAGCCTAAGAGCCCCTTCGCCGGCTGCGTCCGGCCGGAGGAAGTCCACCTCAGCCATCAACTCTTCACCGCCGCCCTGGAATCGCAGAAACACCAGTCGACCGTCAGCGTTGGGTAGCTCGGTCTGAAACGAGGCATGAGCGTTTCGCCCATGAGTACCACGGGCATCCTACCGGCGGCGCGTACAACGCAAGCGGCTTTTTTTCTTACAACGGCTTGACAGAGGGGTTGGATCGGCTAGAATGGCGGGTTCCGTTGCTGGCGTCTTTTTCGCCCGCACGGGGCGTCCCCACGGAAGTGGGGGATGGGCAGGGCCTTGGCGGCCCCCTGTTCAGGCCTCCGGGTGAAGCCACTGCCGCTTTCAGAGTAGCGTCCCGGCTGCGAGACGCCAGGTCGGCTCTGCCGACCCGGCCGGCGACGAGGCAAGCACGAATCACCGCGGCGAGGGTCTCGCTGCGCGGAACCCCGTGGTGTAATTGGCAACACTGGAGGTTTTGGTCCTCCCATTCCAGGTTCGAGTCCTGGCGGGGTTGCCTGAGAATATTGCCGGGAACGAGCGATGCGAAACGGGAAGGGATCGGCCTTTCGTTTCGCTCAGGACCGGGCGTTGTAACAAATGAAACCTGAACCTGAACAAGCTACACTCTGTCTGAAAAGTCCATTGTGTGTGTAGCACAGCCGTCCTCGGCCGTGAATTTACTTGGAAAACAGGTACAAAACAGTAAAGAATCTCAGCCGAGGGCGGCTGAGCCACACTTTTGATGCGCCCCTCAAAAGTCGACGGAACGAAAAAGCAGGGCGATTCGTCAACGCAAAGAATAGAGTGACATCCCCAAAATGGTCCTCCCAGCGTGTTCTTGGCAGTTCTGAGGGAGGCGTCACTTTTGAGACAAAGCCTACGCGAGCAACATACACCTGCAGGCCTTGACGTGGTGGCCGATGCATCTTGGCGTCGGCGGGGCGTTGTGGAGCCTGATGCGGGTGACCTCCGGTAGAAGAAGTACGGACATGACCGCGACGGATGACAACCCGAAACCCGCGAGCGTCCTGAAAGGTGCGGGGCAATGATCGTCTTCAGCGGGCGAAGCAACCTGCCGCTTTCGCAGAAGGTCGTGGACTATCTCGGCGTGTCGCTGGGCGCTGCGCGGATCAGCAGTTTTCCGGATAGCGAGTTGATGATCAAGCTCGAGGAGGACATCCGCGGCCGGGATGTGTTTATCATCCAGTCGACCTGTTCCCCGGTCAACGAGATGCTGATGGAATTGCTGATTTTCATCGACTGTGCGAAGCGTGCCTCGGCTGAGCGGATCACGGCTGTGATGCCGTACTTCGGCTACGCCAGGCAGGACCGCAAGGACGAGGGGCGCACGCCGATCACGGCGAAGCTGGCGGCGAACCTGATCGCCACCTCCGGGGCCGACCGCGTGCTGGTCATGGACCTGCACGCCAACCAGATCCAGGGCTTTTTCGACATCCCGGTGGACAACCTGCTGGCCGAGCCGGTGCTGAGCAGGCACTACAGTCAGAGGCAGATCGAGGATCTCGTGCTGGTCAGCCCGGACGTGGGCAACGTCAAGCGGGCGCGGGGGTACGCGCATCGGCTGGGCGGAGACCTGGCGATCATCAACAAGCGTCGGGTCAACAGTTCGGAGGTCGAGACGAGCTATCTGATCGGCGACGTCCGGGACCGGACGGTGCTGATGGTCGACGACATGATTTCGACGGCCGGTACCGTCTGCAGCGCAGCCGAACTGGTCCGACAGCAGGGCGCGAAGCGCATTCTGCTGGGCTCGACGCACGGCGTGTTGTGCGGTCCGGCGTGCGAGAGGCTCAAGAACAGCTCGATCGACGAGATCGTCGTGACGGATACGATTCCCGTTCCCCAGGAAAAAATTGAAGTGGTCGGGAAGATGAAGGTTTTGAGCGTCTCGGCCTTGATGGGCGAGGCGATTCACCGGATCCACAACAACGAATCGGTCAGCAGCCTGTTCATGCACTGACCGCCCAGAGCAGGAGAACGAAGCGATGGCGACATTGAAAGCGACCAAACGAGACGACTACGGCACCCGGCCGGCGCGGAAGCTGCGAACCCGCGGGAAGATTCCCGCGGTGATGTACGGCCACGGGCAGGAGACGGTCTCCCTGACGCTCGAGGCCCACGACGTTGAAGTGGCGTTGATTCACGGCGAGCGTTTGCTGGAGATCGACTTCGAGGGCAAGACGGAAAACGCCCTGATTTCGGAAGTCCAGTACGACGCGTTCGGCAACGACGTGCTTCATGTGGACCTCACGCGGGTGAACCTCGACGAGCGGGTCGAGGTGACCGTGCCGGTTCAGTTGATCGGCACGCCCGAGGGCATCAAGGACGGCGGGACGCTCCAGCAGCCGTTGATGGAACTGAACATCGAGATTGCCGTGCGGAACATTCCCGAGACGATCGAGCACGTCGTGACGGAGATGCAGATGGAAGACCGCCTGTACGTCCGCGACCTGGAGCTACCCGAAGGGACGAAGCTCGTGGACGAAGAGCAGATCGACGCGATGGTCGCCAGCGTCACGGAGATCATCGAGGAAGAGCAAGCCCCCGCCGAGGAAAGCGCCGAGGCCGCCGAGCCGGAAGTCATCGGGGCCAAGCCCGAGGACGAGGGCGCCGAGGAGGCCTCCGAGTGAGTCATGCCTTCATCGGAGTCCAGGGCGTTCGTGGTCGGTTTGGGCAATCCGGGCCGACGGTACGCCGGGACGCGGCACAACGTCGGGTTCCGGGTGGTCGAGGCGCTGGTCGAGCGCTGGTCGCTCGGTTCGGGCCGAAACCGTTTCGACGGCCTGTTCTGGGACGGTCGCGCCCCGGAGGCCGGACGTTCGGTCGGGCTGCTGGCGCCGATGACGTACATGAACGATTCCGGCCGGAGCGTCTCGGCGATGCTGGGCTTCTACCGGGCCGACCCGTGCGACTGCCTGGTGGTGCTGGACGACCTGGCCTTGCCGACGGGGAGGCTTCGGCTTCGGCCTGGCGGGTCGGCCGGTGGACACAACGGGCTGGACGACATCCTCAAGGCCTGCGGGACGACGGACGTGCCGCGGCTGCGGATCGGCATCGGTCAGCCCCCGGGCTCGATGGACGCTCGGGACTATGTGCTTACGGAGTTCGGCAAGGCCGAGCGAGAAACGATTGACCTGGCCTGCCGGGACGCCGCGGACGCTGTGGCGGACTGGTTGGCCGACGACATACACCACGTGATGGAACGGGTCAACCGGGCGACCGGGACGACCTGAGAAAAGCAAGTCAGCCGACGCGGGGCGAGGTGTCCCGGCGACCGGCAGAAGGAGTCATCCGAAGACCATGGAATCCACAACCCACACGTACGAAGCGATGTTTCTGATGGACGCCGGGCTGGGCACGTTCGAGGCGGCGGCCAAGCCCGTCGAGACGCTCCTGGAACGAGCGAAGGCGACGGTGCTGGCGCTGAAGCCCTGGGACGAGCGCAGGCTGTGCTACGAAATCCAGGGCCGAAAGCGAGGCCTGTACCTGCTGGTGTACTTTGCGATGGACACGGCCAACGCCGCGGAACTGGAAACCGACTGCCAGCTCAACGACCAGGTGCTGCGGATGATTCTGCTTCGGCGGGACGAGGTCAGCGATGAGGAACTGCGGGCGGAGACCCCGGCCCAGGTCAGCGGGACCACGGGCACGCGGAGCGAGGAGGATTCCGAGGACCGGGACGACAGTGGCAGCGCGGCATCCCGGCCGGTCGAGTCGACCGGGGGCTCCGTCGAGGCGACGGAGGAATCCGCAGAAGCCAGCCAATCCGACGTCGCTGACAGCGACGCCGACACAACCAGCCGGACCGCCGGGGAGGAGGCCGAATCGGCACCCCAGCACCAGGCTGAGGAGTCTGCCGAAGCCAAAGAGACGACGTAAGCCAAACGCCAGCCGACCGGCTGGGACTGGAGACGACCATGGCGAACTACAACAAAGTGATCCTGATGGGCAACTTGACGCGCGACCCGCAATTGTCCTATCTGCCCAGCCAGACGCCGGTGGTGGAGATCGGGCTGGCGGTCAACCGGCGGTGGAAGGACCAGCAGGGCCAGCAGCGCGAGGACACCTGCTTCATCGACTGCCGGTGTTTCGGCCGACAGGCGGAGATCATCAACCAGTACATGAAGAAGGGCCGACCTCTGCTGGTGGAAGGCCGACTGGATTTAGACCAGTGGGAAGCGCAGGACGGCTCGAAGCGGAGCAAGCACCGGGTCTTCATCGAGCGGTTCAGCTTCGTCGACAGCCAGGGCGGACAGGGCGGCGGCGGGGGGGGCGGCAACTACGCCCCGCAGCAGTCCGCTCCGCCCCCGCAGCAGGGTTCTTCCGGCCCGCCGCAGGGACAGCAACCTCCCGCCAGTCCGGAATATTACAACGACGACCCGACCGGCAGCGAGGACATCCCCTTCTGAGCGGTCTGACGAACGGATACCCACACCCAGCAAGGCCCGGCCAGACCGACCGGGCAGAACAAGGATACGAGGACCATGGCACGAGCAAGCAGATCAGGACGCAGTACCAGCCGACGCAAGAGCAAACGCCGTTCCCGTTCGCACGAACCGGCCAAGTGCCGTTTCTGCCGGGACAAAATCAACGAAGTGGACTACAAGGACATCCCCACGCTGACGAAGCTGACCACCCAGCAGGGCAAGATGTTCAGCCGAAAGCGAAGCGGCAACTGCGCCCGGCACCAGCGTTCGACGGCCAAGGCGGTCAAGCGCGCCCGCTTCCTGGGCCTGCTGCCTTACGTAGGCTGAGAACCCATCGCACAAAGGAACATTCCCATGAAGATATTGCTGCGTGAAAACGTGCGGAACCTGGGTACGATCGGCGAGGTCGTCGACGTCAAGCCCGGCTACGCCCGGAACTACCTCCTGCCCGAGGGCAAGGCGGTCCAGCCCTCGCCGGCGAACGTCGCGCGGGTCGAGCGTGCCAAGGCCGCCTACCTCGCCCAGGTCGCCAGGGAACGCGAGGAACTCCAGGCCCGGGCCAACGCCCTGGAAGGCAAGGAAGTGACCATCACCGCCCGCGCGAATGAGGAAGGGCACCTGTACGGGTCGATCGGCCCGGCGCAGATCGCCGCGGCCATGACCGAGGCAGGCCACGATGTCCACCCCGACGAAATCCGCCTGCCCGAGCCGATCCGGCAGTTGGACAAGTACGACGTCACCGTGGACTTCGCCGAGGAGATCACCGCCACCATCCACGTCTGGGTCGTCCCCATCCGCGAGGTCGTCGAGGGCGAGACGACCGAGACCGTTCCGGAAATCCCGACCGGCGAGAGCCCGGCTGGGACGGAACAAGCCGCCGATGCCGACCAGCCCGAAGCGTCCGAGGAACCCTCGGCCTGACGGACCAAGTGCCGAAAGGCCCCCGTCGTGGACACAACCTGCCGGGCCGGCGGACGCGTTCCGTCGGCCCGGCGTTTATGTCGCGACGAACCATTTTTCTTTGACGCCTCCCTCAGAATGACCCAGAACGAGGTTGTAGGACCATTTTGGGGACGT
>CAYMAP010000140.1:0-7218 GCA_964388425.1 uncultured Planctomycetaceae bacterium | reverse complement strand
AACGGTCCTCCCAGCGTTGTTCTTGGCAGTTCTGAGGGAGGCGTCTTTATGAAAGGGGCTCCCCTTTCGTCCTCCGTCCACGAAAGCGGCCGATCCGCAGTAGCGAATCGGCCGCCGGCTTGATCCGTTCGGTTGTCGCGTGCGTCGCTCAGGCCATGAGTTCCTTGGCGGTGTCGACGGCACTGGCGGCGTCGGGGGCGTAACCGTCCGCGCCGATTTCCTCGGCGTAGCTCTGGGTGACCGGAGCACCGCCGATCATCGTCTTGACTTCGATGCCGGCGTCCTTGCAGGCCTTGACGACCTCAGCCATCTGCGGCATGGTGGTCGTCAGGAGGGCGGACATGGCGATGATTTCCGCACCTTCGGACTTGGCCATCTCGACAAACTTCTCCGCCGGCACGTCGATGCCGGCGTCGATGACCATGAACCCGCCGCCCTTGAGCATCATGCCCACGAGGTTCTTGCCGATGTCGTGCAGGTCGCCCTTGACGGTCCCGAGCACGACCTTCCCGCGGGGCTTGATGCCGGCGTCGAGGAGTTTGGATTCGATGACTTCCATCGCCGCGTTCATCGCACGGGCGGCGATGAGAACTTCGGGGACGTAGACTTCGTTCTTTTTGAACCGTTCGCCGATAACGCTCATCCCGGCGATCAGGCCGTCTTCGAGGATCTTATCGGGGGCCATCCCCTCGTCGGAAGCTTCCTGGGTGAGTTTGACGACGTCGTCTTTTTTTCCGGCGATGAGTGCTTCGGACAATGCTGCTAGATCAGCCATGTGAAATCTCCTGTCCTTTCGTTCGTTACAGGTTTTTCCGTGTGGGAAGATGTTGTGGATGCGTCTTGTATGCGTCGAGTCGGAGGCAGATTATATCGTGAATCGCCGTCGAGGGGAGAGAAAAACAAAAAATTCAGTCGTTTTCGGATGATTTTTTCGGCGTTGTTTCCGGCTGTTCGGCGGGCGATGGGGTGTCCTGTTCATCGCCGATACCCGTGTCCGTCGAGGCCGGCCGGGTTGTGGGGGCCGGCTTGGGGGGGGCGAGAGTTTCTGCCTCAGCCGACGCATCCGGTGCGGTCGTGGTGGAGGGTTTTTCGTCCTCCTCGGCATCGACCCAGGCGGGCTGGGTGGTCGGCAGGAGGACTTTCGTGCCGAATCGACTGCTGCGGGACAGTGCCTGCCTCGCCAGTTCCGCAACCGGGTATCCGTCGAGATCCGGGTTCTCCGCGACGAGTTTGTAGTATTCGCGAGCGTCTTCAAATTCGCCTTGGCCTTCGGCGAGTTTGCCCAGTCCCACCCGGGCGGTGGCGGCGGCGAGGGGTAGACTGTCCGCGAATCGCCTGACCACCTGCTGGTAATCATCCCGAGCCTGCTGTCGGGCAATCTGGCCGGCGTCGGCCTCGGGCAGAACCAGTGCCCGTGTGGCGTTCATCCGCGCCAGTTGCAGCAGGGCGTTGGCGGCGATCCAGTCCACGTCGTCCTGGGCGGCAAGGCCGCGAAACCCCGCCAGCACCGCCTCTTCGTCGGCTGATCCCGACCGGCTTTCGGCCAGCAGCCGATCGTACTGCATCCGCGTCTCGATGCGGGCAGCCTCGGCTCGGCGGTTCCAGTAGACCCATCCGACCACGACGGCCAGTACGACCAGCACGACCGTCAGAATCCGATTCCCGTGCTTCTTCAAAAACGCCCACGTCGCCGCCAGTTCGGCGTCGAGCGTGTTCTGTTCCAGTTCGTGACGACGTTGCGACTTCAT
Organism: uncultured Planctomycetaceae bacterium; assembly: GCA_964388425.1. Taxonomy (GTDB): domain Bacteria; phylum Planctomycetota; class Phycisphaerae; order SM23-33; family SM23-33; genus CAYMAP01. The sequence continues at coordinate 5,470 of CAYMAP010000140.1, read as the reverse complement.
TTCGAGGGTTTCTTCATTTCGTTTGATGCGCCCCGGGCCGGGGCAACCGCGCCCCGCGGGCTGATGTCCACATGCACGCAGGTCTGATAGCCCGACTCGTAGACGCTCAGGACGCAGATTTCATTGTCTTTGATATAGTTCAGGGTTGCCCGTCCCTGAACGAACCGCTTGTCCATCAGACGCCAGCCCGAGGCGGGCATCTGCTTTTCGTAAAATCGGATGACGGCGAACTTGTCCTCCCCGCCCTTGTACAGATAATCCACCGTCCGCCAGTTGCCGCGGGATCGGCTGCGGGACTGTTTCTCGACGAGGCTGAACCCGCCCGGCAAGGGGAAGTCCGGCACGGCCGAATGGGGACGCGCCTGCAGTTCCGCTTCCGGATCGGGCGTACAGCCCGTCAAAAGAACCATCGCCATCCATAACCACAACACCACAAACACGCTTGCCGCCACGAGGGGCACGGCCTTGTCTGCCTTGAACATTCTCGGGTCTCCTTACCACTTGCGTTGAGGTTATTCCCAGTACACTCCCGAATCCCGCCGGGCTTGTCAAGGTAAAAACGCACAACGTCATGCCGCTGAGAAAATTTCGCTTGAAGCCCGATCCCCATACCGATATAGTGCGGTAGGCGTATGGGTGACAAATCCCGAGCCGAATACGCTTCCGGAAAGACCCGCATGACGATCCGTCACGACAGCCTGGCCTTGTTGAACCTTACCGGGCTACTGTTGCGCTGACGGATCGCGGACACCCACTGCCGAATTCAGGCTCCGCGGTCCGACCAGGACGGCGGAGCCTTTTTTGTTTTCTGGGCGCCTCGTTCACCCGTTTGAGAAAAAATGACAACCAAAGCGATACCCCCCTCCTTGACATGATGATTGAACAGATTTTCCGTTTGCAACCCGTTTCCTGATTCACCCGTCAACTGATATACCGGGAGCCCCTCATGACCACCGCAGCGACCGCCAAGTACCGTCCGCCTGAGACCATCGCCCTGCCGGACCGCACCTGGCCCGACCGGGCCGTCGATTCCGCACCGCAGTGGGTCTCCGTCGACCTCCGCGACGGCAACCAGGCGCTGCCTAACCCGCTCTCACCCCAGGCGAAGCTGGAATACTTCCAGCTCCTCCAGCGGATCGGGTTCACGCAGATCGAGGTCGCCTTCCCGTCGGCGTCGCAGGACGACTTCAACTTCACCCGCAGGCTCATCGACGACGGGCACATCGGCGAGGACCTCTTCATCATGGGCCTGACCCAGTGCCGCGAGCACCTCATCAACCGGACCTTCGAGGCCCTGGCCGGGGCACCGCGCGGCATCGTCCACGCCTACACCGCCACCAGCGACCTGCACATGCGCCAAGTCTTCGGCAAGACCCCCGAGCAGACCCTCCGGATGGTCACCACCGCCATCGGGCAGATTCGCGACCTCGCCGAGCAGTCCGGCGGGGACATCCGGCTGGAGTTCAGCCCGGAGGAATTCACCGACAGCGACCTGCACTTCGTCCTCGAACTCTGCCAGGCCGTTCACGAAACCTGGTCCCGGGCCACAGCGGACCTGCCGTTGATCTTCAACCTCCCGGCCACCGTCGAACGCCGACCGCCCAACCACTACGCCGACATGATCGAATGGTTCTGCCGGAACTTCCCCGCGCGAGAAACCATCCACGTCTCCGTCCACTCCCACAACGACCAGGGCATGGCCGTAGCGGCGACGGAACTGGCGCTACTGGCCGGCGCGGACCGCGTCGAGGGCACACTGTTCGGCCACGGCGAGCGGACCGGCAACGTCGACCTCGTCACCGTTGCCAACAACCTCCGCGTCCGCGGCATCGAGACGCACCTGGACTTCTCCGACCTCGACGGCATTGCCCGCACCGTCGAACGTTTGACCGGGATGAGCGTCTACTACCGCCAGCCCTACGCCGGCGAGTTCGTCTTCACCGCCTTCAGCGGCTCGCACCAGGACGCCATCAACAAGGGTCTCCACAAACTCGCCGAAGCCCCGGACGTCTTCGGCCAGTCCTGGAAGGTGCCTTACCTCCACATCGACCCGGCCGACCTCGGCAGGCGCTACGAAAAACTCATCCGCATCAACAGCCAATCCGGCAAGGGCGGGATGGCCTGGGTCCTGGAGCAGGAGTTCGGGCTGGAAATTCCCCGCGCGATGCACCCCGAACTCCGCGACGCCGTCCAGGCCCGCGCCGACACCGAGGCCCGCGAACTCCAGGCCGACGAACTCCACGACATCTTTGTCCAGACCTTCCTGAACCCCGACGGCCCCTACGAGCTGCTCGGCTACTGGCCTCGCCCCGACCGGGACGACCCCGAACAGATCCACGGCGAGATCAACATCAAGGTCCGGGGCGAGGAACGCACCGTCCAGGCCGACGGCAACGGACCCATCGACGCCTTCGTCCACGCCATGACCGAGATCGTCGGCCAGAAGGTCGCCCTCCAGGACTACCACGAACAGGCCGTCGGCGAAGGCTCCGACGCCGTCGCGATGGCCTACGTCCCCCTGGAGTTCGACGACGGGAAGGTCCTCTTCGGTGCCGGGACGGGCACGAACATCGACCAGGCCGCCGTCCGCGCCATCGTCGCCGCACTCAACCGTCACGCCGCGAATTGACGACCACGCTCGGCCCTCACGCCCGGACTTGAGTCGAGCGGGTGCGACCATGCAGGACGCCAAACCGGGGCATGCCCGCGGCTAAAACCGCACACCCGCACGAAGTCCCAGGAACATTCCATCCGCGACGTCGATGCGGTTTCGGCTGCGGTCGTCGAAATCCGTCGCCTCGAACCAGAAGCGGTCGAACGCATAGCCCCCGAACGCGTCGACGTAGATGTCATCGCTGATCTCCCAGCGCACGCCGGTCTTGACACGCATCTCGTACGAAAACAGCCGATGCCGGTCGTAGTAGCGGTCGTGGCGAAAAAACCGATCGTTCTCCCAGTCATACCCAACGTAGAGCTTCACCTGCTTGAGCAGGTCGTAGGTAATTTTGGCGTGGACGGTCCGCATCATGAAATACGAGGCGGACAGCTCGAAGGCGTCGGCGAACTCCGGCCGCCAGCGGACCATCGAGAACGGCACGCCCGCGATGACGTGCAGGTTGCGGTTCGGCCGGTAATTCAGGGCCACGCCCGGAATCGGCACGTGCTGGAGAAATTCACGGTTGCTGGAGTAATTGACCAGGACCAGCCAGCTCAGCCCCTTCATCCAGGGAATCTGCACGAAGGCGTTGGCGGTGACGTAGGTCTCCTCGATACTCGCGAAGGGCCGATCCGAAGGCGAACCGACCTCGAACTGGCCTCCGACGATCCAGCGGTTCTCGAATTTCTTGCGGACCACCGTGCCGAGCCGGATATCGTACAACGCCCGCGGGAACCGCTCCCGGGTGTCGGGCAGGTAGACGTCATCGCTGGTAGTCAACGCCCCCACACCCGTATAGGCCGACCACTCGAACGTCTCGTTCTGCAGAATCGGCGCCGAGAGGCGAAGGTCTTGGTCGACCCAGCCCATATCCTCACCGGCGTTGCTCGTGCCCTGGTCGAAATAGCCCCGCCCGTCATAGGCGATGTCGAATTTCAGATTTCCCATCCGGGGCGAGAACATCTGGGCCATGTTCGGCTGGGCAAGGGCAGTCGATCCCAAAACCAGGATACCAAGGAAACTGTTTCGTATATGCTGCATGGACTTACCCACACTTTCCGGAATCTCTCCGTGAGCCAAACAACGCCTCCCCTGGTCGCGGTCAACGGGGGGCGTACTTTACAGCAAACGCGGAAAGACGCCAAGGGGAATATCGGAAAAAATGCAAAAATTCAATCAACATTACGCAACTCCGGGAGGGGGAGGCTCGCAAAAAAGGCACAATCGTCCGGACATGCCGGGATGAAAAGGCTACACGCGCCGCATCGATCGCAGCAGGTCCGCCAGAACCGCCAGGCGATTCGACCATCCAAAGCTGCGCAAGCAGCACAGCAGGTAGTGCAGCAGCGTCGGCGTCAGGCCGAACGTCCGCGACCCCAGCACCACCCCGCAGCTTCGGGTGTTGGACATCGGCACGATATAGCCCGGGTCGAACGGGCGAAAGGTCCGCAGCGACTCCTCCGCCGCGTCGCGAAGGATATTCCCCGCTGCCGTCGTCCCCTCGCTGATGGAGAACTGGATGCCCATGCGGATCGGCTGGCCGTTGCGGCACCACGCCGCCGCGTCGCCGGCGACGTAGACCCGCGGGGCGATCCGCAGATGCTCGTCGACCATCAACCGCCCGTTCTTCGTCCGCTCGACGTCCAGCGACGCCGCCACGTCTTGGCCCCGCACCCCTGCCGACCAGATCAGCATCGCATCGGCGAACCGCTGGCCGTCGCTGAGTAGCACATCCGCGCCGTCGAGCCGATCCACGCTTCGCCCGGTCCGCGTTTCGATCCCCATCCGCCGGACGTTCCGCGTTGCGTACCGCTGAAAATCCTCCGGCAGCCTCGGCAGGAGCGTGTCCATCAGCTCGACGACCACGATCCGCCGATCCCGCCCGCGCCGCTGGTCACGCCGGCGGAGATGGGTTGCGATCTCGATCCCCGTGTACCCCCCGCCGACCACCACCGCCGCCCGATCGGGCGATTCGTCCGCAGCCCGCGCGATCCGAACGCCGTCGTCCACGCAGTCCAGCGTCATCGCACGCGCCGCCAGGTCGTCCCGCCCGAAAAATCCCGTCCTCGATCCGCACGCCAGCAAAACGTAATCCGCCTCAAGCCACCCGCCGGCCGCCCGCACCGCGGGCCCGGACAGGTCGAGTTCTTCCGCCGGCTCGGGCCGATACGTCGCGCCCGCAGCCCGGCAGGCCTCGGCGAGGTCGAACCGCAGCGTTTCCGGCCGATAGTCCCGCCCCACCAGGTCCGGCAGCAGGGGCAGGAAATCGCACGCCCCCCGCGGGTCCAGCAGCGTCACCTCGGCACGGCCCCGCAGACGACGCAACGCCCACAGCCCCGCGATCCCCCCGCCGATGAGTATGACGTTCGGCAACGTCACCACAGTCCCCCCGCGAGGATCCCGCCGACAGCAAGGGCCTGGGCCAGAATCGCCAGCTTGCTGCTGGCATGCAGTTTGTATTTGTCGCGCGGGTGTCGGCGCAGAACAGCCGCCGACCCCAGCCCGGCCGGGACCGACAACATCGCCGTCCAGCCCATCGGACCGATCAGCCCTCCGCGGAGCAGCGCCCCCAGCATCCCCCAGGCGACCGCGCAGCACAGCAGGTACACCGCCCAGCCCCGCTCGGGCCCGACCAGGGTCACGAGGTTCCGCTTGCCCGCCGCCGCATCCGTCGGCGCCTCGGGGACCTCGTTGGCCAGCAGAATCCCCGCCGTCATAAGCCCCACCGGCAGGGAGACCAGAACCTCCGGACCGAAGACCATCGCCCCCCGCTGAATCGCCGCCGCCCCCACCACCGTCGCCGGGCCGAACAGC
>CAYMAP010000139.1:0-7454 GCA_964388425.1 uncultured Planctomycetaceae bacterium | reverse complement strand
ACACGCTGGGAGGACCATTTTGGGGACGTCACTCTATTTTTTGCGTTGACGAATCGCCCTGCTTTTTCGTTCCGTCGACTTTTGAGGGGCGCATCAAGGAAGGGTACACGGCCGAGAAGATCGAGAAGGAGATGGCCGCAGCCGTGCAGAAGGCCATGCAGGAAATGACGCAGAAGCGGTCGCGGTCATTTTGGCGCATCGTTCGCCGAACAGCCAGTGGCCGATGCTCATCGCGGCGATGTCCGCCCGTGGTGGCGACCTTCGACGATGGCAGCCCGGCCATCACCCGCAAAGGCCACGGCCAGGGTGCCTGCGACCTCTTTGCAACCCGGCCGCCGTGATTTTCGAGCCGCACCTCGACGACGCCGACTGGTGGACCGGCGGGCTGAGCTGCCTTCTGGCCGAGTTCGGCTGGGATGTGGTGTTCGCCTGCTGCTTCGACCCGCACAATGACTTCCGCAAACAGTGCGCCGCCCATTCCGCGGACATCCTGGGCGTCAGGCGAGGGTCGCGAAGCTGGGCAGCAGCAGCGGGCGCGTAATGAACGTATCGATGAGCATCCCGAGGCTCATCGCGAAACCGAGTTGACGTAGCAACTGGACGTCCCCGACCATCAGGCTGCCGAGCGTGGCGGCCATGATGAGTCCGCAGGAGCTGATGACCGGTCCGGTGTGAATGACAGCCTGTCGGATGGCTTCGACGGGCGGGTGTCGGCGGGACTCCTGGGCAAGGCGGGCGACGAGGAATATGTTGTAGTCCACCCCTACGGCGGCCATGACGACGAAGAGGAAGCTCTGGACTTTCCAGTCCAGCCCGCTGGCTCCCAGCAGCGGCCCGGCGACGAGGTCGCACAGCCCGAGGGTGGCCAGGTAGCTGAGCACGACGCTGCCGAGCATAAAGACCGTCAGGCCCAGATCGCGCAGCAGGACCAGGACGACAAGAAACACCACACCGAGGACGAGAACGAAGACCAGGCGAAAGTCGCGCTGGGTGACGTTGCGGATTTCCGCCATCTGTGCGGTTGATCCTGCGAGGTGGACGGTGGCGGGGAGGTCGGCCTGATCGATGCTGTTCCGGAGGCACCTGCGGAGTTCGGCCAGTTGGGCCATCGCCTCGTTGCTCAGGGCGTGGACGTCGAGGACAACCTCCATGCGAAGCGACTGATTCCGCGGGCCGACATATTGGTTGGAGGCGAAGGAGCGGACCATTTTCTGCACGGGGGTGTTGCCCGGCAGGCTCACGTTCGCGCCGAGGGGCTGGGTGTAGGATCGCACCTCTTTGACGCCGGGCAGGCTTGCAGACCTCCGGGTGAGGTTTCTGCTGAGACGTGCCATTCGGTCCGGTCTTTGCGGGGTGTCGGTTTCCACGAGGACGGCCACGGGGGCGATTTCACCGATAGGCCAGTGCCGTTTGGCCATTTCGATGCCGGCCACGGCGTTTCCCACACCGCGGTGGACTTCGACGGGATCGCCTGCCAGGGCGTCGTAGACCCACTGGATGTTCGGTGCCCGGGTGGCCGGGATGACCAGCAGCAGCCCCGTCAGGACCAGGACGAGCCCGGGCCTGCGGGTGACCAGAGCCGCGATGGCGCGCCAGGCGCGGTCTCGTCGTACCGGTTCGGCGTGCGGTGTCCCCTCGCCTGTCGGCCTGGGGATTCTCGGCCAGTAGACCCGCCGGCCGAGGATTGCCAGCAACGCCGGTACGAGTGTGACGGCTGCGAGCATGGCGATGATCAGGGCGCCGGCGACGGTGGGGCCGGTGGTGCGGAAGATGAGAAATCGGGTGAAGATGAGCATGAAGATGCCCGCGGCGTCGGTCCCGGCCGAGGCCGCGATGGCGGGGAAGGTGGCGCGGAGTGCTTCGGCGACGGCGGGGCGGTCGTCGAGGCCGGCCTCGATGCGCTCGCGGAACCGGCTGATGAGCAGGAGGGAATAGTCGATGCCGGCGCCGAACATGAGGACGAAGACGAAGATGCGTTCGGCTAGTCCGATGGCCAGCCCCTGGTGCTGGGCGAGGTCCATGGCCTTGTCGGCGAGGACGGCTGCGGCGCCGATGGCCAGTAGCGGCACGAGGGCCGCGAGGGGAGCGCGGTAAACGACCAGCAGGATGACGACGACGGCGATGAGGGTGGTGATGATGGTTCTTTGGTGGCTGCGTTCGACGAAGCGGACGTAGTCGAACCCGTACCCGGCGGTGCCGGTGACGGCGACGTCCAGCCCCTCCGGTCGGGGCGTCTCGGCCAGGAGGTCGCGGATATGCCCTGTGACGCGGGCGGCCCGGTGGGTGACGAAGTTGGCGGGGATGTTGACGCGGATGATGGAGGCCTGCCCGGCGTCGCTGACCTGCGACCGCAGGGGGTTGGGCAGATCGGGCGTTCGTTTCCATCTGCCGTTGAGCAGCTCCAGGGCCTTGCCGGCTGGGTTGTGGAGGAGATCGCTGCCTTTTGCGGCGGCAAAGGTCAGGTCGATCGCGCCTGGGGCGGTGACGCGGACACCGCGAAGCTGATCCTTCGTGAGGTCGCCGCGGAAAGGCTGGGAAATCGCCAGGGCGATACGGTTGATGAAGGCCCGGTCCTCGCCGGTCAGCGGTCCTTCGGATCGCTCGAAGACAATCGTTGCCTGGCTGAGGCCGGCCTGGGCGGGGAAGCGTTCGGCAAGGGAGTCCGAAGCGATGCGGTAGGGGGTCTCGTCAGGCAGAAACGAAGCGTGCTCGGGACTGGTCTCCCCGGGGGACGGGATCAGCAGGACGAGCCCGGCCGCCAAGGCGACCCAGAGCAGGATCGTCAGCCAGCGGAACCGTTGTGCAGCGAGGGGCGATCGTGGGGTCATGCGGGTCCCGTCATTTCAGGCGGATGTTGACGCCCTGTTTTTTCCAGGTGTCGGTCAGTTCGCGGAAGTCGCGGACGAGCAAGTCCATCCGCTGGGTCAACTGCAGGAGGTTGTTGTAGAGTTTCGGATCGCTGAGGAGTTTGCCCATCGTGCCCTTGCCCTGGTTGACGGTGCGGACGGTTTTTTGCAGTTCGGTCAGCAGCCGGGCGATCTGATCGGCGTCGCCGATGAGTTTGCGCGTCAGTTCGTCGGCCTGGCCGAGCGTTTTTTGTCCATCGGCGGCGAGGTCTTTCAGCGCATCCATGGCGTGGGTGGCTTTTTCGGAGGCGTCGGCGAGGTGGGCCAGCGCGTCATGAATGTTCTTCTGGTTTTCGACGGAACCGACGACCTCGTGGAGGGCGTCGAGCGTGCGATTGAGTCGGGCGACCGTACCCTTCAGACCGGGCGGGGGCTCGGGGGCCGGGCCGATGGTGGCAGCAGCGGTGGCGGGTTGCGAATCCGGCGGGGGAGCGATGAGGTCGTTGAGATTTTCGGCGAGTTGGCCGAATTCCGTCAGGGCGTTGGTGAGTTCGGCCGGCAGCATGCCTCCCCCGGCGTCGTGGATTCCGGTCAGGGTGAGAGTCTCGTCGCGTGGATAGAATTCGACGCGCTTGCCGTCGGGTCCGGTTTTGAGGGGGCCTTCGGGGATGAGCGTGAGATATCCCTTGCCGACGATTCCCTTGGTGAAGACTTTGGCCTTGATGTTGGTGGGCAGGCGGATGTCGGAGTCGATGATGGCGATGATGGTGATGCCCTTGCGGGGGTCGCCCTCCGTGAAATTGACGTTTGTGACCGTACCGACCCGTTTGCCCAGAAGGACGATCGCGTCGCCTTCAATGATATCGTGGGTCTGTTGGAAGTGGATGACGACGGTGTTGCCGGTCTGGAACCATTGGGGAAGCCCTGCGAAGAGGACGATGAGGACGCCGAGGGTGACCAGGGCGCCCAGGACGGTGATTCCGACGGCGAGATTTCGTTGGGTTTCGTTCATGGGGCGTGACTCCCGGATACGAGAGGACCGTTCTGGAGTTGGGCCAGTTCGTCGGGACTGGCCTGTCCGACGATGAATCGTTTGACGACTTCGTCGGTGACGTTGTCGAGATCGCGAGGTGTGGTGTCAAGTAGGAATCGGCCTTCGTGAAGCATGAGGATGCGGTCGCCGACCTTTCGGGCCGAGGCCATGTCGTGCGTGACGACGACGGCGGTATTGTGAAGATGCTGCTGGAGGCGGAGGATGAGTTCGTTGATGAGGTCGGCGCGGATGGGGTCCAGCCCGGTGGTGGGTTCGTCGTAGAAGATGATCTCGGGGTGGAGGACGATCGCCCGGGCCAGAGCGATGCGCTTTTTCTGCCCGCCGGACAGCTCGGCCGGGAAGCGGTGCTGCAGGCCGTCCAGGCCGACGAGGCCGAGGACCTCCCGGCAGCGGTTCAGGCGGAAGTCCCACTCGCCGACGTTGTGCTCGGCCAGGGGGAACAGCAGGTTTTCCTCGACGGTCATGGAGTCGAACAACGCCCCGCCCTGGAAGAGGAAGCCCATCCGCCGGCGGAAGGGGGTAAGACGGTGTTCGGGGAGTCGGCTGATCTCATGGCCGCGGAAACATACCTCCCCCGCATCGGGGCGGAGGATTCCGATCATGTGTTTCAGCAGCACGCTCTTGCCGCAGCCGCTGGGGCCGATGATGACGGTGGTGCAACTTTCGCGGATGTCCAGGTCGATGTCGCGGAGCACCATTAGCGGGCCGAAGGATTTCCGCAGGCCACGCAGGCGGAGGATAGGCGAGTTGTCGTCCCGGTCGGTCACTCGTCAGCCTCCGGGCCGGTCAGGTGGCGGAGCATGGCGGTTTCGTGGCGATGGCCTTGGCTGTACCATTCGAGGCACTCGCGCCAGATTTTTTCCGGCAGTGCCTTGAGGTCGATTTCCTCGAAGCCCAGACGGGTGAAGAACGGTTTTTCGTAGGTCATCGCGAAGACGCGGGAGATGCCCAGGGCCTCGGCGTCGTCGAGGGCGGCTTGGACGAGCGCCCGCCCCACGCCGGTGCCCTTGGCGTCGGGTGCGACGGCGAGGGAGCGAATCTCCGCAAGGTCGCCCCAGTAGACATCCAACGCGACGCAGCCGACGATGCAACCGTCGCTTTCGGCGACGGAGAAATCGCGCAACGATTCGTAAGTGCTCTCCAGCGAACGATGCAACATCAGTCCCTGTTCAGCCCAGTGGTTGACCAGGTCGCTGATGGCGCGTGCGTTGCGGACGGTGGCTTTGCGGACGTGCATGGGGGCATTGTACTGTCCGGCGGGGCTGCTGTCAGGGCCAAGGCGATGCGATTGCTCTATTTCATACTTGGCGATTCCCTCAAAACTGCCAAGGACGCTGTTGTAGGACCCTTTGGGGGGCGTAACTCGATTGTTTTCGTTGACGAATCGCTCTGATGTTCCGTTCCCTCGACTTTTGAGGGGTGCGTCATATTTGGGATTTCGGATTGCGGATTGGAAACAGAACACCCCTGTCTGACGGGTTGCGTTTTCTTTTAATCCGAATTCCGCAATCGTTTTGGGATTTCAGGGCAGTTCCGAGACGTTGAGCGAGCGGCAGATTTTTCTTGCCAGTCGGTTCGGGATTTCCACATGTCGAGGAACGGCTTCGACGGCACCGTTCTGCGGATTGCACCAGAGGGAGTGTGAGGATCCCTCCCGCTTGAGATAACAGCCATGACGACGAAGGTGTTTCAGCAGTGCATTGCGTTTCATCCGACTGCCACGATGTCCTGTTCGGCGTCGGGGGGAAGACCTCTGCGGGCGTCTTCCCGGCGGTCGGTGAGAATCAGGTCGATGGCGTCGGCAAGACTTTGCAGGGCTTCCTCGCGGGTCTTGCCCTGCCCGTTGGCGCCGGGGATTTCCGGGCTGAAGGCAATATGCCATTCGCCGTCGCGTTCGAGGATGGCCGTGAATTCATTGTGCATGGTGGTGACCTCCGGTGACCCATTATACCCCAGGGCAGAGCATTTGAGAGCGCCGATCCGCCTTGCGAGGGGACATTGCAATCCCGGATCGGAAATTTTGACGCCTCCCTCAGAACTGCCAAGAACGCGCTGGGAGGACCGTTTTGGGGATGTCACTCTATTCTTTGCGTTGACGAATCGCCCTGATGTTCCGTTCCCTCGACTTTTGAGGGGTGCGTCATATTTGGGATTTCGGATTGCGGATTGGAAACAGAACCCCACTTGTCTGACGGGTTGCGTTTTTTTTTCAATCCGAAATCGGATTTACCGCAGTTTGACGGTCAGCGTCTGATCGGCCTGCAGTGTGACTTGTCGTTTCAGCGTGACGGCCAGATCCTTGCCGTCGGTTGCGACGTCGGCGGGGAGGTCCTTGCCGTCGAGTTTCGCTTCAACCTTGAGGTTCGCGGGTTTGTCGGTGCCGGCCCATCGGAGGTCCAGGCCCTTGAGCTTCAGCTTGCCCTCGCCGCCGGTGACCTCGACGTCGAAGGTGGTCTTGGTGGCCTTCTGGCGGAACTGGCCCCAGGCGTCGAAGCCGGTGACCACGCAGCGGAAGTTGTCCTGGTTGAGCTTCGGCTTGACGGTCAGCGCAGCGGATCGGCCGTCGTATCGCTGGCCGCCCAGGGCCAGCAGCACGCTCCAGCTGGCCATTGCGCGGGCGTAGAAGCTGCCGCACTCGAACTCGTTCCACGGGTTGCGGGCCACGCCGTCATGACGGCTGCGCAGGGCGTAGACTACGGCCAGGCCCTCGTCGATGAGCCCTTCGTAGATCAGCCCGGCGGCGACCTGGTACTCGATGCCCGTCCAGAACTCGTCGCTGTAGGGGAAGGGGTATTCCTCGCGCTGGCCCTTCGGCCAGGTGCAGTTGGCCAGGCCCGCCTCGTCGTTGATCGCATAGATTCGCTGGCATGACTCGTGGTCGGTCAGGTCGGTCTTGAAGTTGTAGCGGAAGACCGACTCCATGGCCTTGCGGACGTGCTTTTCCGGCAGGACATAGCCCAGCCCGGCCACGTGGGCGGTCCACTGGCCTAGCAGCTGGTCGGCCAGACACCCCTTGCCGTACTGGTACTTCGGGTGGCCGGCGCGAATCGTATGGCCCGCCAGGGAGGTGTAGGTTTTGGCAACGTCCTTGACCTTCTGCTCGTAGTACTCGCCGTTGAAGAGCATTTCATCGAGCTTCTTCGTGCCGGAGTCGTAGACGGCCTGGAATTCCCTGGCCGCTCGGGTGTCGCCCATGGCCTTGGCCATTTCCACGCCGGCAGCCAGGGCGGCCAGGTAGAGGCTGCCGCACATGGTGTTCGGGCCGAAGAACTGGATGTCGTAGGTGTTGTGCTGGATGCCGTCCATCACCCCGTCACCGTCGGGGTCCCATTTGTTGCGGCCCTTCCATGCGAAGCGGATAGTTTTTTTGACGTCCGGCCAGAGCCGGGCGAGCAGGTCGTCATCGCCGCTGATGCGCCACTCGCGGTGGACCTTGACGACCGTGCCGAACTGCCCGTCGGCGGCGGGGTTTTCCTCGCCGTAGTTTCTGCGTTTCGGGTCGGTCAGGGGCAGGGCGGTGCGGAAGCTCATCGCGCCGTTGTGGTGGAGGTTGT
>CAYMAP010000138.1:1425-7458 GCA_964388425.1 uncultured Planctomycetaceae bacterium | reverse complement strand
GGAACATCAGGGCGATTCGTCAACGCAAAGAATAGAGGGTACTTTGAAAAATTCAAATTCGGGTATCGCGTAGGATTTTCGCTTTCTGGCAAAGAGCAAAAAATGGTGCATATGGGCTCATATTCCGCCGTTTTTTGCGATGCCGCCAGGGAGTGAAAAGACCAGCGAGGCCGAAAAGTGAATTTTTCAAGGTGCCCTAGAGTGACATCCCCAAAACGGTATTCCCAGCGTGTTCTTGGCAGTTCTGAGGGAGGCGTCACACTCACGGGGATCCGAAAAACATCACTCGATCGGAACGATCAGTTCGTCGAGCGTTCGCTTGGGCACGTGGTGCGTGCCCTGCCCGTCCCGCCAGTAGCGGATGTCCCCCCCGGGCGGGAGGTCGTCGATGACAACCCGTTCGATCGGTTTGCCCAGGGCACAGATCAGCAGGAGGTCGAAATGGTCCGGGAGGTTCAGTTCCTCGCGGAGTTCGTCCCGCCGGATCGAGCCGAACATGCACCCGCCCAGGCCGATTGAGCTCGCCCCCAGCAGGATCGTCTGGGCGGCGATTCCGTGGTCCACGCCGAAATCCGTTTCCAGCCGGCGGTCGCCGAGGACGATCACATACCCGGTCGGCCGTTCGCTTTCGACGGGCCCGGGCCAGTCCTTGAGGTAGCCGGCCCAGATCGTCTGCGGAAAAATGCGGGCGTTGGTCGCCGGGTCGCAGGAAATCGCGAACTTCAGCGTCTGACGGTTCGCAGCCGACGGCGCGTGCCGGGCCAAGTCGACCAGCCAACGCATCGTACCCTCGTCCAGAGGGTGGGAGGCGTCGAATCGGCGGTAGCTGCGGGATCGGCAGACCAGTTCGCGGAAGTCCATGTCTTCTCCTTCGATAAAACGTGTAGAGTTCAGCGTGGGTGCAAGCACCCACCCTCCCGTGTAGCTCAGCGGCCCCCGGCTGAGTCCTTGCCGGCGAGAAGTCTGTTCGCAGGGGCTGGGCCCCTATGAGAGAATTATGGTATTTTCAATTCGCCATGTGCCATGTGACCTACGTCTGCCCGTAGTACGCCCCCTGGCCGTGCTTGCGGAGGAAGTGTTTCTCCAGCAGCGGGCGCTGGATTTCGCGGGGGTAGGGTTCGATCTGCAACGTGACGGCTGCGATGCGTGCGATCTGCTCGAGCGTCACGGCGGAGGTCACCGCCTTCTCGACGTCCGCGCCCCAGGTGAATGGGCCGTGCTCGGCCACCAGGGCGGCGGGAAACTGCATGGGGTCCAGTCCGTTGAACCGCTCGACAATGACGGCGGCGGTGTTGGCCTCGTAATCCTCGCGGATTTCGTCGGCGGTCATGGGTCGCGTACAGGGCACGGTGCCGAAGAAGTAGTCCGCATGCGTCGTGCCGTAGCAGGGAATGCCTCGCCTGGCCTGCGCCCAGGCGGTCGCATGCAGGCTGTGGGTGTGGACGAGACCGCCGATCATCGGCCAGGCACGGTACAGGCCCAGGTGCGTGGACGTGTCGCTGCTGGGCTTGAGGTCGCCCTCGACGACCTCGCCGGACTCCAGCGAGACGACGACCATGTGCTCCGGGCCCATCCCGTCGTACGGAACGCCGGAGGGCTTGATCACCAGATGGCCGCTCTGGCGGTCCACTCCGCTGACGTTGCCCCAGGTCTGCATGACCAGATGTTCGGCGACCAGCCGAAGGTTCGCCTCGCAGACACGTGTTTTGAGTTCTTCAAGCAAAATCATCTCCTGGATTCCGGAGGCTTGGTGCCGGATACTGGATGCTGGAGCATATTACACAGCGATGCGCAACGTTTGTTCTGTGTTCACCCGCATCATGCATCAAGTACCCGGCATCTATTGTGTTTGTCTACGAAAGGCGATTCCCTCAGAACCGCCAGGGACGCGGGTGTAGGACTATTTTGGGGACGTAACTCGATGGTTTTCGTTGACGAATCGCTCTGCTTTTTCGTTCCTTCGATTTTTGAGGGGGGCGTCACGAAAGCACCTCGAAGGGGTTCTCGCCGTCGTAGAGCATGGTCTGCGGCAGGGGGACGTTGACCTCGGCAATGCCGAGCATCGTCAACGCATCGACCAGGGCCTTGCCGCAGTGGCTCCACGCGGTGGCCGCGTGGTGCGGGAACCGCCTGCCGATCAGCGCGTGGCGGTAGAACCGCGCGAAATGGGGAATCGCGAACACGCCGATGCAGCCGAAGCTGCGCGGGTCGATATCGAGAATGTTGCCCTCGGCGACATAGCAGCTCAAGCCGCCGCCGGCCCGGCCCTGCACGCGGAAGATCGTCGTCTCGCTCGGGCGGAGCTGGCCTTCCAGGGTTCCGCGGGTGATGTCCGGCTCGTCGGCGTCGGGTTCCATCAGCCGATTCATGATGAGCTGGTACTTCATCGAGCAGTTCTTCATGCAGCAGCTCGGCGTATTGCCGCAGTGGAAGCCCATGAAGAGGTCTTCGGGGACCGCGCCCATCAGGTCGGTCTTTTGGGTAATCATGTCCTTCGGGACGGAGTTGTTCAGGTCCAGCAGCGTGGCCGGCTGCTGGGAGGCGATGTAACAGAAGTATTCGCTGAACGCGCCGTAGATGTCGACCTCGCAGGCGACGGGCATGCCGCGGGTGCTCAGTCGGCTGTTGACGTAGCAGGGCACGAAGCCGAACTGCGGCTCGAAGGCCGGCCAGCACTTATCGGCGAAGACCGCGTACTGACGCGTCCCGAGGTTCTCCTCGGCGAAGCGCAGCAGCGTCAGCTCCAGTCTGGCGAGCTTCGGAAGCAGGTCGGGGTAGGTATTGCCCTCGCCAAGTTCCTGGGTCATGTCGCGGACGATGGCCTTGATCTTCGGGTCGTTCTCGGGGGTCTTCCGGTAGAGTTCGAAGAGGTCCAGCTCGCTGTTTTCGATAACCTCCACGCCGATGTCGTAGAGTCCCTGGATGGGGGCATTGCAGGCGTAGAAGTCCCACGGTCGGGGCCCGAAGGCGTAGATCTTCAGCCCGCGGACGCCCAGGACGATCTGCGCGACGGTCTGGAAGTGGGCGATTTTTTCCGCCAGTTCGTCCGGCAGGCCCACGGGCATCTGCGGGATGTGGACCGTCAGGTGTCGCAGCCCGACGTTGTAGCTGGCGTTGAGCATGCCGCACAGCGCATCGCCCCGGCCGTTGATGAGGTCCTGCTTGGTTTCCTCCGCGGCGGCGCAGAGCATGCAGGGCCCGTCGAACTTCTGGGCGAAGATCGTGGTCGGCCCTTCCGGCCCGAAGTTGCCCAGGAACAGTACGGCGGCGTTGCAGCCGGCCTCGCGGGCTTCGGCGAGCGCGGCGGCGGTGTCGTTCTCGTTTTCGATGACGGTCTTGAGGACCTTGGGCTGCAGGCCGACGGCCCGGCAGGCCTTGGCGAGGGCCTGGAGACGCTGTTTCGTCAGTTCCACGGGGAAGCAGTCCCGGCTGACGCCGAGGAGGGCGAGTTTGATCTGCGGTGCGTTGGGAAGTTTGACCATGATGGGGTCCTTTTGTTTCTGCCGGCGCGGGGTGCGGATTGTTCGGGAACGCGTACCGTTCTACCGTGATTTGCCGGGTGTTTGCAAGGCCCAACCGCTTGTCCGTCCCGCCGGTCAGGGGTACCATGCCCCCGGAGCGATGCCGATGACCGAACCTTCGCAATCCGGCCGGTTTCCCGTCTGGGCGGTGGCGTGCGCGGCCCTGCTGGCCGGGGGAGCGGTCTTCTGCGCCCTGACCGGCCCGGACGCTTCGCTGCCCGCGGCGGCGAGGGGCGCTACGGAACTGGCCACCGCGCTGCTGGTGCTGGTCTCGGCCGGGGGGTGGGGCGGGCTGATCGTGCGGAGACTCGCGCCGGTGGAAAACCACACCGGCTTCACCCGTCACCGATCGTGTGGAACAGCCGCCACCGGCTGTGAAGTTTCCTCAACAGATCAACGTCATGCATCCAAGAACCGCAGCCGAGGGCGACTGAGCTACACGGAGCAGACACATACCAGCCGGGCTTTTCGGGCGGTCTCGGCCTCGGCGGTGGGGTTGTGGATGCTCTCGACGGGCTGGCTGATCGCCGGGTCGCTCCTTGCCGTGCCGGGGCCGGGCGTTTGCTGGGCGGTGGTCGTGGCCGGGTTCGTGCTGGCGTGGGTGCTGGGCTGGCCGACGATCCGCCGGTTCATTCCGCGGCGGCGCGTCGGGGGCTGGTCGCTGGTGTGGATTCCCCTGGCGGTGGCGGCGGCGGTCTGGCTGGCCGGGGCGCTGCGTCCGCCGGGGACCGTCGGCCTGCCGGACGCCTACGACGTGCTGGAATATCACCTGCAGGTCCCGCGGGAGTTTCTCCAGGCCGGACGGATCGTAACGCTTCGTCACAACGCCTACAGCTTCTACCCCCTCGGCGTGGAGATGCTGTACCTGCTGGCGATGGGGCTTCGCAGCGGGGCGTACGAGGGGGTCTACCTCGCCAAGCTGCTGCACGGGTCGCTGGGCGTGCTGGCCGTCGCGGGGCTGATGACCGCCCCGACCGCCGGGGCGGAACGGACCGGCCGATTCCGGGGCCGATTCGCCGGGCTGCTGCTGGCCTCGACGCCGGGGGTGCTGTACGTCAGTTGGCTGGCGTTTTCGGAGTTGGGGATCGTTTGTTATCTCGCGCTGGGGCTGGGCTGGCTGGGCTGGTGGGTCCGCACGGGCGGGGCGAAGCCGGCGGCGATGCTCGGGCTGATGCTCGGGGCGGCGTGCTGCACAAAATACCTGGCGGTGGGGTTCGTCCTGCTTCCGGCGGGGCTGGCGATGCTGCTGGCCTGGGCGGTGCTGAGGCGAACACGGCCGGTTCGCTTTCGGCAGGTCGCCCTGGCGTGGGCGGTCGCGGGGGCAGCGTTCGCGCCATGGCTGGTGCGCAACGCGGCGGCGACGGGGAATCCGGTCTTCCCGCTGGCGACGGACGTGTTGGGGCGCGGGCACTGGTCGGCTGAGGAAGCGCGACGCTGGCAGGCCGGACACGGTCCGGCGATGCTTCCGCCCGTTCCGCCCCCGCCCGGCTGGAATCGGCCTGACTATCCGTCGCGCGGGAAGCTGCTGGTCGACGAATTCCTGCTCAACGACGCGATGGGGCCGGGCACGCTGATGCTGGCCGGTGCGGCGTTGCTCGGCGGGCTGATCGTCGCGCGCGGGCGGTTGCGGCGGTTCGGCTGGGCCGGGCTGCTGGTCGGCGTGGCGGGCGTGCAGATCGGTTTATGGACGGCGGTGACGCACGGCATGCCGTGGCGTTTCGTGCTGCCGGCGGTGGTACCGTTGTGCCTGCTGGCCGGGGGCGGGCTGGAGAGACTGGCGACCTGGACGTTCCGCGGAGCGCTGCCGGGCGGGCTGGCGGTGCTGCTGGGGACGCTGGCAGTCGGGGGGAACCTGGTCTCGGTCGGGCTGATGTATCTGATGAGCGTCTCGGCGTTGAACCTCCCCCCCCTTCCGAACGAGTTCATCGCCCGCCACGCCGGGCGGTACGGCGTGGTCCATGCGCTGCCGGCCGGCTCACGCGTTCTGCTCATCGGCGACGTACCGGCGTGGTACTACCCGGCAGGCACGATGTACGCGACGGCCTTCGACCGCCACCCCCTGCTGCCGATGTCCGAGGGGGCGAATCGCGGGGCGAAGTTGCTCGAACGGCTGCCGGAACTCGGCGCGACGCATGTGCTGGTCCATTGGCCCGAACTCTGGCGGCTCAGCGCGACGTACGGTTACCCGGCCGATCTGCGGGCGGGACTGTACCGGAATTTGCACGACCGACCCGAGCTGGACTGGCTGGCCGACCTCCAGCGGGCCGGGGCGGTGCTGTTGCACGAGCGGTATCCCGACCGTCCCGCCGCCGCGAGGCGACCGGCCCGGCTCGATCCGTACAGCCCGCCTCCGCACTGGCCGACCTTCAGCCTGTTCGCGATTCCGCCAGCCGAGGCCGGTCCGGACTGGCTGCCCCCGCCGGTCCGCCCGCCGGACGAAGCGCCTGGCCCCGGTCCTTGATCTGGCGAGGTACACCTTCCATTGATGCACCCCTCAAAAGTCGACGGAACG
>CAYMAP010000138.1:0-1325 GCA_964388425.1 uncultured Planctomycetaceae bacterium | reverse complement strand
AATGGTCCTACAACCGCGTCCCTGGCGGTTCTCAGGGAAACGCATTCATTAGAAAACAGGTCCGCGGATTGTATCCGCGGACCTGTTTCTGGGTGTCACGGGGCGACGGAGGCCCGTGCTGTCTTCTTTGTTCGCCGACCGGTTGCTTACATTCCGGCGATCTTCTCGGCGAGGTCGGCGGTACGGTTGGAGTAGCCCCACTCGTTGTCGTACCACATGGTGACTTTGGCCATGTCGCCGTCGATGACCTTGGTGTTGATGGAATCGAAGATGCTGCTGGCGGGGTTGTGGATGACGTCGGTCGAAACGATCGGGTCGGCCGTGTACTCGATGATGTCCTTCATGGGGCCTTCGGCGGCGGCCTTGACGGTCTCGTTGATCTCTTCGATGTTGGTTGCCTTCTCGACGTTGATCGTCAGGTCGGTGATGCTGCCGGTGGGCACGGGGACGCGGAGGGCGTAGCCGTCGAGTTTGCCGTTGAGTTCCGGCAGGACCTTGCCTACGGCAGCGGCGGCACCGGTGGTCGTCGGGATGATGTTGATCGCCGCTGCCCGCATGCGTCGCATATCCTTGTGCAACTGGTCGAGCGTGTTCTGGTCGTTGGTGTACCCGTGACAGGTGACCATCAGGCCTTTGGTAATGCCGAACTTCTCGTGCAGCACCTTGACCACAGGCGCGAGGCTGTTGGTGGTGCATGACGCGTTGGAGATGCAGTGGTCCTCGGCGGTGAGGTCGCCGTCATTGACGCCCAGGACGACCATCTTGGCAGAGCCCTTGGCCGGTGCGGTGATGATGACCTTCTTCGCGCCGGCGTCGAGGTGGCTGTCGTAGCCCGGCTTCTCGTCGGTCTTGTTGCTCGTGAAGATGCCCGTGCCTTCGATGGCGACGTCAACATTTTTCTCGCGCCAGGGCAGATGGGCGGGATTCTTCTCGCTGAGGATCGGAATCTCCTTGCCGTTGACGACGATCGCGTCCTGCTTGGCGACGACCTTGCCCGGGAACTTGCCCTGGGTCGAGTCGTACTTCAGCAGGTGGGCCAGTTGCCCCGCGGAACCCAGGTCGTTGATCGCGACCACTTCAAAACGCTCGGGCTGCTCGGCCATTACGCGGAAAACCAGCCGCCCGATGCGTCCGAATCCGTTGATACCAATGTTCAATGCCATGAGAATAGTCTCCTTCCGACAGGTCGTGGTGTGTGTGCGGGTTCACGGGGAGATACAACTCCGTCCCGGCCCGATGCTGCAGATCCTGAGCCAACAGGGTAAATCCCAGCCAGGCGGGTGTCAACAGCCTTTCGTGAGCCTTCTGGGAAAAAAACCTCAGTT
>CAYMAP010000137.1:0-7504 GCA_964388425.1 uncultured Planctomycetaceae bacterium | reverse complement strand
CAGCGGGCAACAAGATCAAGCAATGTCGTGAATCCAATGTTTCAAGGTGCCCATATGAGTGATGAATACACACAGACACCGAAACGAAAAGACAATAGAGCCCGCGTCCTGTCGATTCCTCATTCCTCATTCCTCTGTTTCACAGTTGTTCCAGTCCGGTGATATTGGTCACGAGGGTTCGCAGGTGTCGTCGGAGGACGTCGAAGCTGAAGAATTTCCTCGCGACGTCGTAGTTGTGGTCGACGATGCTCTGCCGATAGCGGGGGTCTTCGAGAATGGCTCGGACTTCGTCGAGTACATACCGGGTCAGGTACCCGTCCATGATGGGCATGCGGAAGCCCTTGGGTTCGATGTCGCGAGCGAAGATCGAGTAGCGGTTGATGAGGATGGGTACCTTGAAATAGACGGCTTCGAGGAAGGCGTTGCCGAACCCCTCGTACAGGCTGGGGTAGGTCACCATGGCGGCGTGGGGGTAGAGGTCCCAGAGGGTGTAGACCTTCTTGCCGTCGGGCGTCAGTTGCCTTCGGTCGCCGATGCGTGTGTCGATGAATCGCAGGTCGACATTGGCGTCGCGGGCGAAGTCGCGGAGGAAGTCGCGGTAGCCGAGCCCTTCGTCGCCGGCCTCATGGCTGACGATGAGCTTGTAGCGGGGGTTGTTGAGCTGGGCGATGAGGCTGATGGCGTGTTCGATGCCTTTTCGCGGCACGACGCGGGTGGGCTGGAGGATCATCACGTCGTCGTCGGTCAGCCCGATCTGCTGGCGTACGTCCCGGCCGTACTCGTCGGGAGGGGTCGGGGGGTTGTCGAAATCCAGGACGTTGGGCACGAGGATCGACGGCACGCCCTTGCGCCAGGACAATTCTTCCTGGGCGGCCTGGTTGATCACGACGTGCTGGAGCTGGGGGTCCTTGGGGGGAAAGGCGGTATCGAGGTAGTCGTTGACGGAACTGACGCTGAATCGCATGCGTTCCCAGTAGAAATCGTGATGGTGGGCGATGGTGTGAAGTTCGGTCTCGGCGAGGAACTCGGTCAGGGCCAGCCCCAGCGGGATGTGCATGGGGATGCAGAGGGCGTTTTCGATGACCAGCAGGTCGATTTGATACTGTTCGACGAAGCGGTAGAGGGTGCCCTTGAGGTATTTCGCGAGGCGGTGGATGCGTTCGGTGATCTGCCGGGTCCGGGTCGAGTAGCCCCAGACCTGGTCGTTGATCCACCGGGCTTCGGGGTGGTTGAAGAAGGCTTCCGGGACGCAGTAGCTGACGTTGGCGGCGCGGTCGAGTCGACCGGCGTACCAGTAGCTGATGTGCTCGTGGTCCCACAGGACGCGGGCCCACTTGGCCGACTCGAGCGAAACCCCGTCCGTGCCGGCGAATCGGGTTGATATGAATCCTACGCGTTGGGGCATGAAGGGGCGATTCCTGACGTTCTGCTTGTCCTGTGCGCCACGAGGATTATAATAGCCAGTTCGCCGGCCGGCAAGGTGCCAGGTCGGCCCGTGTGCGCCCATGAACGACCACCTCGAACAACTTCAGCATTTCGAGCAGCAGGCCCATGCCCAGCGGGAGACGCTGCTGGCGAACCTGGCGATGATCGGGGAAATCCCCGCCCCTACCTTCGAGGAGCAGCAGCGTGTCGAGATGCTCATCCAGCGGTTCGTGGAATGCGGCCTGCAGGACTGCGCGACCGACGACGCGGGCAACGGCCTGGCGGTCCTGCCCGGCAAGGAGGGCGAGGATTACATCCTCGTCACCGCCCACGCCGATACCGTCCACCCGCACGAGATGGACCACACCGTCCGCATGGAGTCCGACACCGTCGCCGGGACCGGCCTGGCCGACAACTCCCTGGGACTGGCCGTCCTGGCCACCCTCCCGACGCTCCTGGAAGCCCTCGACATCGAGCTGAACCGCAACCTCCTGCTGCTCGGCGACGTCGAGAGCCTCGGGCACGGAAACGTCGGGGGGATGCGCTTCTTCCTCGACCACAACGACCTGCCCATCACCGCCGGGCTATGCCTTGAAGGCGTCCGCCTGGGCCGACTGAACTTCTCCTCCGTCGGCATGCTCCGCGGGGAGGTCACCTGCGTCATTCCCGAGGACCACGACTGGACGCAGTTCGGCACGGTCAACGCCCTCGTCCTTCTCCACGACGTGGTCTCGCGCATCCTGCAGATTCCCCTCAGCCAGAAGCCCCGCACGGCGATTACCCTCGGCGAGACGGCCGGGGGAAACGCCTTCAACCGCATCCCCACCGATGCCTTCCTCCGCTTCGAGGTCCAATCCGAGGAACCCGGGCGGGTCGCGGAGATCGGCGATACCATCCGCGACCTCTGCGGGGAGATCGCCTCCCGTTCCGGAGCACGCGTCGACATGAACGTCGTCGCCACCCGCCAGAGCGGCGGACTGCCCTACAACCACCCCCTGCCCCGGCTCTGCAGGGATGTCCAGGACGCCCTGAATCTCACCCCGCTTATCGCCCCGAGCGTCTCGGAACTGTCGACCTTCATCGCCCACGACATCCCCGCCGTCACGCTGGGCATCACCGAGGTTCTCCGCGAAGGCAAACGCAACGAAGCCCTGCTGATCGAACCCATGTTCCGCGGACTGGCTCAGCTTCTGGGCATCCTGCTGGCCGTCGATCAAGGATTGTGCGATGCGCATTGAACAATGGCTCGAAAACAACACGTTCCACCACTCGAACTTCTTCGACCTCAAACGGCTTGTCGAGGAGAAGAACCGGCGCGGGCTGAAAATCTCTCTCTGCATCCCCACCCTCAACGAGGAGGCGACGATCGGCAAGGAGATCGTCATCTTCCGCAGCGAACTGGTCCACCGCTACCCGCTGCTCGACGAAATCGCCGTCATCGACTCCGGCAGCGAGGACAATACCTGCGACATCGCCCGCAGCTTCGGCGCGGACGTCTACTCCGCAGCCGACATCCTCCCCGAGATGGGGCACAAACGCGGCAAGGGCGAGAATCTCTGGAAAGCCATCTACCAGCTCGAAGGCGACATCCTCGTCTACGTCGACGCCGACATCAAAAACATCCACTCCCGCTTCGTCTACGGACTTCTCGCCCCGCTGATCTACCGCGACGAGGTCCAGTACGTCAAAGCCTTTTACGACCGCCCGCTGGCCTTCGGCAAGGGTGTTCGGCCCTCCGGGGGCGGGCGCGTGACGGAAATCCTCGTCCGCCCGCTGTTCAGCCTGTTCTACCCCGAACTCGCCGCCGTCATCCAACCGCTCTCCGGCGAATACGCCGTCCGCCGAAACGTTCTCGAACAGATTCCCTTCCCCATCGGCTACGGCGTCGAGACGACCCACCTCATCGACGTCTACAGCAAGTGGGGACTCGGCGCGTTCGCCCAGACCGACCTCGACCGCCGCGTTCACCGCAATCAGTCCACCCGAGACCTCGGGCGGATGGCCTTCGGCATCCTCCGCGTTTTCCTCGACCGGCTCCAGCAGCAGGGCGTGATCTCCGACCTGCCCGAACTGACCACCATCCTCCAGCAGTTCCAGTCCCAGCAGGAGACCTTCGAGATCGTCCGCCACGACATTCGCGAGGAAGAACGCGCCCCGATGGTCGAAGTCCCCGAGTATCGCAAGAAACGCGGCATGGACGACTAGCTTGTAGGGAGGCGTCTATTTTGGATTTCGAATTTCGAGTTTCTGCTTTCAATCTTCAAACAACACGTCGGCTTTGCCGAACATAGAATGCACTCGTCAGGCACATTTGTATGTCCAATCGAAGTATCGCCATCGTCCACTACCACCTCCGCCGGGGAGGCGTCAGACGGGTCGTCCAGACCGCCCTCGACGCCCTCAAGCCCCACGACTGCCGGGTTGTCCTGCTCTGCGGCGAGCCCCCCGAAGGGCCCCTCGATGCGAAGGTCCGCATCGTCGACGAACTCGCCTACGACGGCCAGCCGGAGGAGTCCTCCGAAGACCTCGCCGAGCGCCTCTTGTCCACCGCCGGCGAGGCCCTGCAGGACCGCCCGGACATCTGGCACGTCCACAACCACAGCCTCGGCAAAAACCTCGCCCTCCCAGCCGCCGTCCACGCCCTCGCGAAACGCGGCGAGAAGCTGCTGCTGCAGATCCACGATTTCGCCGAGGACGGCCGACCGGAAAATTACCGCTCGCTGCGCGACGGACTCGCCCGCCTCGGTCTCGACCTCGGCCCGACGGTCTATCCAGGCCTGCCCAACGTGCACTTCGCCGTCCTGAATTCACGCGACCGCGATTTCTTCCGACGGGCCGGGGCGCCCGACGACCGCCTCCACCTGCTGCCCAACGCCGTCTGCGTCAGCCCGCTGCGGATCGCGCCGCCTCCGAACGTCCGCCGGTTCCTTTATCCCACCCGCGCGATCCGACGGAAGAATCTCGGCGAGTTCCTCCTCCACGCCACACTCGAACGCGACGGCGAGCAGTTCGGCGTGACCCTCGCACCGCAGAACCCCGCCGCCCGCCCGGTCTACGACGCCTGGGTCGACCTTGCCGGCGAGCTGTCCCTGCCCGTCGAGTTCGAGGTCGGCGCGAAGGTCGATCGGCTCGAAGAATCGATGGCCCTGGCCGACGCCGCCGCCACCACCAGCGTCGCCGAAGGGTTCGGCCTGGCGTTTCTCGAGCCCTGGCTCATGGGCCGACCCGTCCTCGGCCGGGACCTGCCCGACATCACCGCCGACGCCCGCGACGCCGGGCTGGACCTCCACGACCTCTATTCCCGCCTCGATGTGCCGCTGGACTGGATCGGCCAGGACGCGCTGCGCAGCACGATCCGCGATGCACTCAGCCGAAGCCTCGACGCCTTCGCCCGACCGCTGGACGACGGCGACGTCGAAAGAGCCTTCCACGCCTTTACCCGCGACGGGCTGGTCGACTTCGGCCGACTCAACGAAGACCTCCAGACGCCCGTCCTCCGCAGACTCCGCGACGACGGCCAGCACTGCGTCCGCCTCCGCGAAGCCATGCTCGACCGACTCGACTTCGACGAAGGCCGCATCCGACGCAACCGCGACGTCATCGCCGACCGCTACGGCCTGGCTCAGTACGGCAAGCGACTGTCGGCCATCTACGCCCGCCTCGCCGCAGGGCAGGGCACGCAGCAGACCGTCCACGCCGGCCGACTCCTCGACGCCTTCCTCGACCCCGCACGCTTCAATCTCCTAAGGACGCTATGAGCTTTCCGTCCACTCCCGCCGAACCCGACCGGCTCATCGAGATCGTCCGCAGCCTCACCGGCCCGCGCAACCCCCTCCCGACCGATGCCGAACCCCGCCTGACTCGCCTGCCCGGCGTTCGCGCGGTGCTCTTCGACATCTACGGAACCCTGCTGCTCTCCGGCAGTGGCGATATCGGCGTTGCTGAAGCTGCCAACTCCGCAGACGCCCTCGACGCCGCCCTCGACGCGACCGAGCTGGCCGGCGACTACCCCGCCGGCCGGCGCGGCATCCAGGCCTACCAGCAGGCCATCCGCGTTCGACACGACCGGCTGCGCGAGGAAGGCATCGAAACCCCCGAAGTCGATATCCGCGAGGTCTGGCAGACCACGCTCGTCGCACTGGCCTCCCAGGCCCGCGCAGAAACCTGCGACGATCGCGCCCGCCTCGAAGACCTCGCCATGGAATACGAAACCCGCGTGAACCCGACCTGGCCCATGCCGGGCCTGACCGAAACCCTCGCCGACCTCCGGCAGCGCTTCCCGATCGGCATCATCTCCAACGCCCAGTGCTTCACGCCGCTGCTCTTCGAGGCCCATCTCGGGGAATCTCTCGACGAGATCGGCTTCGACCCCGCCCTGCGGGCCTACTCCTTCTCCCACCGCTCGGCCAAGCCCGGCCCGGAGATGTTCCAAGCCGTCCTCGCCGAACTCCAGCAGCGTTCGATCACGCCCGCCGAATGCCTCTACGTCGGCAACGACATGCTCAACGACGTCTTCACCGCCGACCGGGCCGGGCTGAAAACCGTCCTCTTCGCCGGCGACCGCCGAAGTCTCCGACTCCGCGCCGACGACCCCCGCTGCCGCAATCTGCAACCCTCCGCCGTCATCACCGACCTCCGCCAGTTGCCCGAATTGTTCTGACCGTTCGCACGGAGCTTCCCCACGGAGCGATTCTGCGGTATCATGCCTTCTGGATTTCCCATTCAGATTGACGAAAGGACCATCGTGAAACCCAAGACCATCGCATTCATCGGCGCGGGCAATCGAAGCGTCGCCTGGGGCCGACACTACGTCGACCGCGACGACGTGAAGATCGTCGCCCTGGCGGACCCCGAGCCTCACAACCGCAAAACCACCCTGGACGCTCTGGGCCTGCCCCCCGAGACCGCCCAGTACGACGACTACCGCGAACTCCTCGACCGCCACCCCGAACTCTCCGCCGTCGTGATCACCACCCCGAACTTCCTTCACGCCGAGCACGCCGTCCCCTGCCTCCAGCGGGGCCTGCCGATCGGACTGGAAAAACCCCTCGCGACCACCGTCGAGAACTGCGAGCGGATCGTCCTGGCCGAGATCGAATGCGGCGGGCGGGCGCTGCTGGGCTTCGTCCTCCGTTCCACGCCGATCTATTCCACCGTTCGCCGACTCCTCGCCGAACACCGCATCGGTCGCGTCGTCAGCCTCCAGGCCGACGAACTGCCCGGCCTGGCCGTGACCAGCATCATGAACCGCTCGGCCTGGCGGCGCGAAACCCGCTTCTCCGGCGGTTCCATGCTCGAAAAATCCTGCCACGACATGGACCTCATCAACTGGCTCGTCGGCTCACGTCCCCTCAGCCTGAACAGCTACGGCGGGCGGAGGATGTTCCGGCCCAACCCCTCCCTGCCGATGACCTGCGAAAACTGCCCCCTCGAAAGCTCCTGCCTGTACTACAAAACCCCCAAACAATCTCAGCAGGAAGACCAGGCCGAGGTCCTCTCCCACCGTTACCTCCGCGAGGACCACGTCTGCATCTACAACGCCCCCAAGGACATTGCCGACACCCAGAGCGTCTGCATCGAGTACGCCAACGGGGCGGTCGCGAACTTCATGCTCACCTTCAACTGCCCCGGCCCCCACGCCGGGCGGAACTTCCACATCATCGGCACCCACGGCCGTCTCTGGGGCAATCTCCACGAGGCGGAGGTTTTCTGCTACGACAACGCCTCCGATACTACGGAGAAGGTCGACTGCAGCGGCGACGGCTCCGGGCACGGCGGCGGAGACCGCCTCCACGCCCTGCAACTGCTGCG
Source organism: uncultured Planctomycetaceae bacterium (assembly GCA_964388425.1). Lineage (GTDB taxonomy): Bacteria > Planctomycetota > Phycisphaerae > SM23-33 > SM23-33 > CAYMAP01. Next base: position 268 of record CAYMAP010000137.1, on the reverse strand, counting down.
GATGATCGACGAACCGGACTTCCGCCCCGAAGCCTCCGCCACTGCCGGCTACCTCTCGGCCGTCATGAGCCTCGCCGCCGACCGCTCCATGCGTGAAAACCGTCGGCTGCACTTCGACTACCGAGCCGACGGACTCGTCGACGTCTACTGAAAACCCCGTAACGGTCAGCCGGTAGGGCCGGCAACTTGCCTGCCGTGGGGGGTTATCCGGAAACACCATACGCTTTTTCTGGCATCAGGCAGTAGGCCCACACCCGCGCGCCATGGT
>CAYMAP010000136.1:3732-7540 GCA_964388425.1 uncultured Planctomycetaceae bacterium | reverse complement strand
GGAGAAGTTTTTGCCGCTGTAAGTGCCGGTTTTTTCTTCATTGTATGAAACGTAATTACCCTCGACTTCTCCCGTGTCGATGAGAACATGGTCATCTGAGGGAACGGTGAGGTTCCTGAAGACGCATGCGGCGAGCATCTGGCTGCCGGTGACGTGACTGTTGTCGTCGCCGAGACGTTCGGCGTTGCGTTGTCCGGGGTAATACTGAGTATCGTTTTTGTATTGTTGTGCGCCGCCGGCGAGTTCCTGGATGGCGGCGATGGTCTTGGTTTTGTAGCCCATTTCGAGGGCTCGCCCGATGGAGGGCGAGAGGATGCCGACCAGCAGGATGATGATGGCGATGACGACGAGGAGTTCGACGAGGGAGAAACCCGAATTATGAATTGGGAATGCGGAGTTATGCATGGGGCGGTACCGACGAGGCTTCGGCCTGGTTGGGATGCATTCGGTGTTCTGATGTCGGACGATATGGTTCATGTTGTCTTCCTCATTCCGATTTCGATATTTGCATTGGGTATTGCGATCACTGGACGGCCTGGAGCATGCCGACCATGGGCATGAAGAGTGCGATGACGATGAAGCCGACGATCAGGCCGAGGGTGATGACCATGACGGGTTCGAGCAGACTGACGAGGCCCGCGACGAGGGTTTCGACTTCGTCCTCGTAGTTGTCGGCGACTTTTTCGAGCATTTTGTCGAGTTCGCCGGTTTCCTCGCCGACGTCGATCATGTTGACGACCATGGAGTCGACGACGCGGGCCTGCCGGAGGGGTTTGGCAATGGCTTCGCCCTCGCGGATGGCCTCGCGGACCTTTTTGAGGGCCTTGGTGTAGACTTCATTGCCGGCGGTTTCGGCCGTGATATTGAGGGCGTCGAGGATGGGCACGCCGGCGGCCAGGAGGGTCGAGAGGGTTCGGCTGAAGCGTGCGATGGAACTCTTGCCGACGATCTTGCCGAGGATGGGCATGGAGAGTTTGGTTTTGTCGAGGAAGTAGGCCCCGCCCTGGGATTTTCGGAGGATTTTGGCGAAGATGAAGAGCCCGACGATCAAGCCGACCATCCAGAGGATGCCGCCTCCCTGGACCCACTTGGAGAGGTCGAGGAGCATCTGTGTGGGCGCCGGAAGGCCCTGTTTCATGTCGGAGAAGATGGTTTCGAACTTGGGGACGACGAAGTAGAGCAGGCCGGTGACGATGGCGAAGGCGAAGAAGAGCACGGCGGCGGGGTAGATCATGGCGCCCTTGATTTTGCGTTTGAGGGCCTGGGTTTTTTCCATGAAGTCGGCGAGTCGCTGGAGGATGAGGTCGAGGACGCCGCCGAGTTCGCCGGCACGGACCATGTTGCTGTAGAGCCGGTCGAAGGCGCGGGGGTGCTTGGCCATGGATTCCGAGAGGCTGTGGCCGGTTTCAACGTCTTCGGAGACCAGCCGGATGGCGACGCGGAGCATGCCGGGCTTCTGCTGTTCCTGGAGGATTCGCAGGGACCGCAGGATGGGCAGGCCGGCGTCCTGGAGGGTCGAGAGCTGGCGGGTAAATTGCGTGAGGAGTTTCTGGGAGACGTTCCCGACGCGCCGCTGGGACTGTTTCCGGGCGGCGGGGGGCGCGGCGGCTTTGGGCGTCGCCGACGAGGATCCGGACTTTTTCGTCTTGGTTCCGCCCCCCCCGCCCTTTTCCTTGATTTTGCGCGGGAAGTTGCCCATCGAGCGGATTTTGGAGATGGCCTCCTCGCTGCTGGCGGCTTCGATGGTGCCGCGGGTGGCCTGGCCTACGCTATTGATGGCTTCGTACTGGAAGGTCGGCATGTTTCGTTCTCCTGGTCGACTTCGGGGAGGAATGCACTCGATGTGTTTTGAATGATCGGGAAGCGGCAAAAACGGACGTTGAACGTCGGTGGGTTTCGCATGCTACGTTATGGTGATTGTTATTCCGCATCTTCGACGATGGTCTGGTTGACGACTTCTTCGATGGTGGTCAGTCCGTCGTAGATGGCGAGCAGTCCGCTTTCGCGGAGGGTCCGCATGCCGCGTTTCCGGGCGGCGTCGCGGAGGGCGTTGCTGCTTGCGTGCTGCATGACGAGGTCGCGGATGGTGTCCTCGATGTTCATGATCTCGAAGATGGCGACCCGTCCGCTGTAGCCGGTGTTCCGGCAGTAGTCGCACCCGGTGCCGTGATAGAACACGCGGCCGGCGGTGTCTTCGGAGGTCAGGCCGAGTTCCATGAGCATGTCCTCGGTGGGATGGAACTCTTCCTTGCAGTGCAGGCAGATGGTACGGACGAGTCGCTGTGCGACGATGGCTTCGAGGGTGGCGGTGACGAGAAAGGGCTCGAGGCCGAGGTCGAGCAGACGCGCGATACTGCTGGGCGCGTCGTTGGTGTGCAGGGTGCTGAAGACGAGGTGGCCTGTGAGGGAGGCTTCGACGGTGATTTTCGCGGTTTCGAGGTCGCGCATCTCGCCGACGAGGACGATATCGGGGTCCTGGCGGAGGAAGCTGCGGAGGCATCGCGCGAAGGTCAGGCCGATGTCGTCGTTGATCTGGCATTGGACGAGGCCGTCAATGTCGTACTCGACCGGGTCTTCGCTGGTGAGGATCTTGACGTCGACGGTGTTGAGTTCGTTGAGCGCGGCGTAGAGGGTGGTGGTTTTTCCCGAGCCGGTCGGTCCGGTGACCAGCACGATACCGTGAGGCCGATGGATGAGCTGGCGGAACGTCTGGAGGTCGTCGTCCCGCATGCCGATGCGGTCGAGGTCGAGCTGGACGTTGCTGCGGTCGAGGACACGCATGACGACGCTCTCGCCGAACATGGTGGGCAGGACGCTGACGCGGAGGTCGACGGGGTTGCCGTTGACGACGAGTTCGATGCGTCCGTCCTGGGGAAGTCGTCGTTCGGCGATGTCGAGGTTGGACATGACCTTGATGCGTGAGGCGATGGCGACGGCGATGGACCGGGGGGGCGGGAGCATTTCGTAGAGCACGCCGTCGATGCGGTATCGCATCTTGAATTCCTCTTCGAACGGCTCGAAGTGGATGTCGGAGGCGCGGTTTCGAATGGCTTCCAGGAGGACCATGTTGACCAGGCGTTTGACCGGGTTGGAGTCGGCGATTTCGCGGATGGTGTCGAGGTCGATGGATTCGCCCCGGTCCTCGAGGGCCGAAAGGTCGTCATCACCGGCGAGTTCGTTCAGGAGATCGGCGAAGCTCTCGGGCTCGACGTCGTAGTATTTCATGAGGGCGGATTCGATGGCCTCGGCGTCGGCGAGTTTGGCGGTGACGTTGAAGCCCATGAGGGTCCGCAGGTCGTCGGTGGCGCGGAAGTTGTCCGGCGAGGCCATCGCGATGCTGAGCTGATTGGTTTTCGGGTCGTAGTCGAGGGGGATGATCTTGTAACTGGTGGCGACCTGGGGCTGAATCTGCTTGACGACTTCGTCGGGGACCTCGACCTTGCCGAGATCGACGAAATCCATGCCCACCTGGTAGGCCAAGGCGAGGGTCCGGGTCTGGGTTTCGATCCATTCGAGGTCGACGAGGATCTGCCCCAAAGGCCCGCCGGTCTCCTTCTGCTTTTCGAGGGCTTCGTGGACCTGCTCGCGGGTGAGCTTGCCCATTTTGACGAGTATCCGTCCGAGGGGCCTGCCTCGGAGGTCGGCGACGCTGACTTTTTTGGTGCTGCTCTCGGCCATGCTGCGTTCCTGTCGAAAACGGATGTTGCGGTTGGGGTTACTTGGCGTTCGCCTTGGCGGGTTGCTGTTGCTGGGGCTGGGGCTGGGCCGGTTCCTGCGCGTCGGGGGCCGCGACGCGTCCCTGCCGGAA
>CAYMAP010000136.1:0-3632 GCA_964388425.1 uncultured Planctomycetaceae bacterium | reverse complement strand
GCTGGGGCTGGGCCGGTTCCTGCGCGTCGGGGGCCGCGACGCGTCCCTGCCGGAAGCCCTCGATTTTTTCCTGGAGTTCCGTGGGGGTTTGAGCCCGTTCGATGGCGTCTTCCTCGTCGACCTTGCCCTCGGCGATCATGCGGAAGAGGTGATCGTCAAGCAATTGCATGCCCATTTTTTTGCCGGTCTGGATGACGGAAGGGATACGGAAGACCTTGTTTTCGCGGATCATGTTGGAGACGGCGCTGTTGACGTAGAGGTACTCGTAGGCGGCAATCATGCCGCGGACGTCCTTTCGGGGCAGCAGGGCCTGACAGAGACAGGCGATCATGGAGTCGGCGAGCTGGACGCGGACCTGCTCCTGCTGGTCCACGGGGAACTGGTCGACGATACGGGTGACGGTGCCCTGGGCGCTGGAGGTGTGCAGCGTGCCGAACACGAGGTGGCCGGTCTCGGCCGCTCGCAGGGCGGATTCGATGGTCTCGAGGTCGCGGAGTTCGCCGACGAGGATGACGTCCGGGTCCTGGCGAAGGGCTCGCCGCAGCGCCTCGGCGAAACTGGGCACGTCCACGCCGACCTCGCGCTGGCTGATGAGCGATTTTTTGTGAGAGTGGTAGTATTCGATCGGGTCTTCGACGGTGATGATGTGCCGGTCGTAGCGTTCGTTGATGTGGTTGATCATCGACGCCAGGGTGGTCGTCTTGCCCGAACCGGTAGGCCCGGTGACCAGGAACATGCCCCTGGGCCTGTGGAGGAGTTCCTTGACCGAGGGGGGCAGACCGATTTCGTCGAGCGTGAAGAGCTTGGACGGGATGAGCCGCAGCGTCAGGGAGACGTGTCCGCGTTCCTGGTAGATGGCGGTGCGAAAACGCCCCGCTTCGCCGAACTCGAACCCGAAGTCCGTCCCGCCCTGTTCCTGGAGTTCCTGCTGGGCGCGGTCGGGGGTGATGGACTTCATCAGGGCGATGGTGTCTTCGGGATCGAGGATTTTGGTTTCGAGCTGCCGAAGTCGGCCGTGAAGACGCAGCACGGGCGGTCGGCCCACGTGGAGATGGAGGTCGCTGGCCCCACGTTTGATACATGTCTCCAAAAGCCTGTCGATCTGAATGGTTGCCATGTCGCGCCTTTCAGTCTGTCCAGTGAATTATTCGCGGAACAGCCCATTTAGGGCAAATCCAATGTCATTTCGTGCAACGGGAAAATCAGGGAAACTTCTTGCTGTGTAAAGGGATACCGAGCTGAAGAGAATTATTCCTCTTCGTCGGCGAATTCCATCTCCTGGGTGATGCGGGCCAGTTCCTCGGGTGTGGTGATGCCGTGCTCGACTTTGCGTCTGCCGTCATCGAGGAGGTTTTTCATGCCCGCTGCCCGGGCGGCCTTGCGGACCTCGGAGAGGGGGGCCTGGTTGAAGGCCAGCTCGCGGATGGTCGAGGTCATTTCCATCAGCTCGAAAATGCCCTGCCGACCTCGATAGCCCGTGCCGTTGCAGTTGTTGCAACCTCTTCCAATATAAAAATCTATGTTTTCACTTTCATCCGGTCGATATCCCAGCAATCGCAGGATACGCGGGTCGGGTTCACTGTCGACTTCCTTGCATTCGGGGCAGATGCTTCGGACCAGTCGCTGGGCCATCACGGCCTGGATACTGCTGGCGACGAGAAACGGCTTGACGCCCATCTCGATCAGACGGGTAATTGCGGAGGGAGCATCGTTGGTGTGAAGTGTGCTGAAAACCAGGTGTCCGGTTAATGCGGCCTGAATCGCCACTTCAGCCACCTCTAAATCGCGAATTTCGCCAACCAGAATAATATTCGGTGCCTGTCGCAGCATGGACCTGAGGATCGCGGCGAAGCTCAGTCCGATGTCCTCGTGGACCTGACACTGGTTGATTCCGGTGAAATTGTACTCGACGGGGTCCTCGGCTGTGATGATTTTCCGGTCGGGACGGTTCAGTTCGTTCAGCGCTGAGTAGAGCGTGGTGGTCTTTCCCGAGCCGGTCGGACCGGTGACCAGGAAGATACCGTTGGGTCGGCGAATGATTCGGTTGAAGACATGTTGGTCTTCGACTTCGAAGCCGAGGTTTTCCAGCCCGAGCTTGGCTGCATCGGACCTGAGGATACGCAGGACGACGCTCTCGCCGTGGTAGGCCGGCAGGGAGCTGACGCGGAAGTCAATGTCCTCGCCGACGACCTTCATTTTGATTCGCCCGTCCTGGGGAGTGCGCCGTTCGGCGAGGTCGATGCCGGCGAGGATTTTGAAGCGGTTGATGACCGGACCCTGCATGCGTTTGGGGATGTTGTCGCGTTCGAGGCAGACGCCGTCGACTCGGTAGCGGACGCGGACGCGGTTGGCCATCGGCTCGATGTGGATGTCGCTGGCCCGCATGCGGACGGCTTCGGTGATGATCATCGTGACCAGCTTGATGATGGGGGCGGCCTGTTCGTCGAGATCGTCTTCCGTGCCGACCTGTTGTGCGACAGTTTCGTTCTCCTCGTCCTGGAAGTGCTGGACCTCCTGGTCCACGGAGAAATTGGCCCCGACATTCTGGTCGATGTAGGCACGGACCTTGGCCTTGGAGGCCAGGCAGGCGACGGGGTCTTCGTTGAGCATAAATCTCAACATATCAAGGGTTTCCAAGTCGAGCGGGTCGGTGATGATCACCTTGAGCCTGCCGTTGTCGTCCCGTCCGAGAGGTACGACAAGGTGCCTGCGGATGCGATCTTCAGGCAGGAGGTTGACTTCGGCTGCGCTGACGATGTTGCGGTCGAGGTCGACGTATTCCATGTCGTACTGTACCGCCAGGGCCTTGGTGACGTCTTCTTCCTCGGCCAGTCCGAGGGAAATCAACGCCTCGCCCAGCCGGACGCCCTCGGAGCGGGAATACTCCAGGGCTTCGTTGATGCCAGCGTCGGAGACGGCCCCCCACTCCTGGAGAATTTCACCCAACCGTTTGCGTTGCTTGGCCATAATAGACCTGCTCCCGAATTGTCCAAGTGTACTGTGATGAATCCCATGGCATACCGGCCCGCAGAGACCCCACAGTCTCTGCCTCGATACAGAGGCCGGGCTTCTTTACGGACGGAAATCGCAGCGGACGCACGCGCCGGGCGATGGACCGGAGGACCGGGCCGGGCCGGGCTGTGCAAGGGGATGAGAGTATGGATGAGGGCGAATGCGGGTATGACGTACCTTGCAGGCCTGCAGCGGCGAACCGAGCCATGCCGATCCGTTCCCATTGTAGCGTGTCGCTCTTGCCGCGGTCAAGCACATTCAAAGCCCTGGGTGGCGGTTTGGCGATTGCGATGTTCGCAACGGCGTGGAGCCTCGGGTTTACGAAGGGGGCTGAACTCGACTTTTGCCGTTTTAGGCCGGGCTACGCCGCCGGCAAAGCGGATAGAACAGCAAGCTCCTCACATGGAGCGACGGAGCGGTATGGTTCGCACAGCCATATTCCGCGATGGTGTTTCAAAAATGACGCCTCCCTCAGAATTACCAAGAACGCGGTTGTAAGACCATTTTGGAGACGTAACCCGATGGTTTTCGTTGACGAATCGCTCTGATGTTCCGTTCCGTCGACTTTTGAGGGAGGCGTCAAATAACATCTTATTTATATTGACGTTATGCACGAGAAG
>CAYMAP010000135.1:0-7658 GCA_964388425.1 uncultured Planctomycetaceae bacterium | reverse complement strand
CCGCCGATGACACCACCGCTCAATCTGCGGCCGATCGTGCGTGACGACCAGGCAGGCCAGCCCCACATCGCAGCGCTCAGCCAGCAGGTCTTCGACGGCCTCGAGCGCCTCGGGGTCCAGCGCGCTGGTTGGCTCGTCCAGCAGCAGCACCGCCGGGTCGAGCAGCAGCGCCCGGATCATCGCCAGCCGCTGCTGCTGACCGACCGACAGGCTCGAGGCCTCCTGGTCCCAGCGACCCGAACCCACGCCCAGCCGATCCAGCATCGCCCGGGCGGCCTCGGCGGGAAACTTCAATCGGCCGGCTGACCGGAAGCCGAACGGCAAACGGAGATTCGACTCGACACTGCCCGGCTGGACGACCGGCTTCTGCGCCAGCAACACCACCCGCCGACGCCAGGCAGGCCAGCCCCGGTCCTCCGGTCCCCGCCCGCCCAGCAGCACCCGACCGGCCGCCGGATCGATCAGCCCCGCCACGCCACGCAGCAGCGTCGTCTTGCCGCACCCGCTGGGACCGTTCAACGCCAACCGTTCCCCGGCCGGCAGATCGAGACTCAATCCCGCCAGCAGCGTCGAGCCACCGGCCGAGACCGTCACCGACTCCAGCCGAAGTCCACCCCCGCCAGATTGTCCAGCCATCTCCGCCATCGCCCAAGACTGTACCACCGCAGAGGACTCAGAAGCCAGTAGGCGGGAGGCGGGAACACATCGCAGAACAACAACCGGGCGAATTGAGGCTTCCGCCATCCTTTTCCTTTCACCACCACGGACCCGCCGGTCATTTTTTAACGCGCCCCTCAAAAGTCGACGAAACGGAAAATCAGAGCGATTCTTCAGCGCAAATCATAGAGTTACGTCCCCTACATGGTCCTACAACCGCGTTCTGGGTAATTCTGAGGGAGGCGCCTTTTTGGGGCAATTGCCTGTAACCCATCCCCGTCCAGCTCAACAGGCATGGTGAACGCAGAAAAAGGGACCCAACCATGCGGATCGAAGTGACCATCCCGAACGACAGCACGACCGAGGCGGTCGTCCCGTGCAGGATCGGTCACGACCTGGACCCCCAACCACGAAAGGAGCAGCACCATGACTTCCGCAAAACACACCGGCATCGCTCTGACACTTCTGGTTCTGACCGTTCCCGCGAGCTTCGTTTCGGCACAGCAGGTCGACGCCCGGCAACTCATCGGCGTCGGCGTGGGCATTTTGCAGAACGTGCTGGCTGAGCCAGACCCCCACGCACGGGCGGTTGCAAACCCCTGGCAACAAGGCTGGAACGGCCAGGCCGATCCGTTCTTCCACCATGCCCCCCAACGAGCAGCCTGGCTGGAACCCAACACCAAAGTCCAGGACCTCTCCGGACGCGCGGGCAGCAGCCAGCTTTTCCGTCTCGATCTGCCTCGGGGCATCCGTCGACTGGTTGTCGAGACCGGCAACGGCCGAGGCGACGCGAACCTGTTCGTCCAGCACGAACGTCCCCCGCAGCCGGGCCGGGCTGAGTTCAGCTCCGCCGACCGGGGCAACTCCGAAGAGATCACCATCGACGCGCCCCGCGCCGGGACCTGGTTCATCCTCGTCCACGGGTACCGGGCGTTCCGTAACGTCGACCTGCGGACGAAGGTCACCCTCCACCGGCGGCGCGGGCGAATCGACCTCGTCGCCCCGCGTCGAGGCGAAACCTGGCTGCTCGGCAACCAGCACGTGATCGCCTGGCGAGCCAGCCGGGGCGTCCAGCGCGTCCAGATTCAGTACTCCCTGGACAACGGGCGGACCTGGCAGCGCGGAGGCCTGCCGCTTTCCATCGACGCCGACGACCGCCAGTACGTTGTCGATCTTCCCGCCCAGCAGGGCTTCCTCACCAACGCCGCCCGCATCCGGGTCCTCGACGTGGACAACCCGGCCACCCACGTCACGAGCGAAGCCTTCCGTATCGCCGCTCCGCACATTCCCGCTCCGCATCCGCTGCCCTACCCGGGGCACGGACACGCCCAGCCCCGCTGCCCGAACGGGCGAGGCCACGACGACTGCAACCGCTGCGAAGCCACCCGTCACGAGCGACCCCTCCCCGACGCCCGCGTCCTCCGCTCCGGGCAGACCGTCCGGGATCTGGAAGGCGACGAGGATGAAGACCGACTGTTCCAGATCTTCGTGCCCCGAGGAACCCGTCGGCTGAAAGTCATGTCCGCCGGCGATGAAGGCGACCTGGCCCTGATCGTCCAGGCCCTGGACCAAGGCGGACGCCACAACCGCTGGCGCGCCGGTGGCCACGGAACCCTGCATACTCTGACCATCAACAATCCCCGTCCCGGATGGTACCTGATCCGCCTCAAGGCCCGGGATGACTACGAAGACGTCCAGATCGCAGCCCGTACCTACCGCCGCTGATCCGTCCAGCCCGGTCCGCTGGAAAGCCGGTCCCCTCACCGGCTAAAGGGCACCTTGAAAAATTCACTTTTCGGCCTCGCTGGTCTTTTCACTCCCTGGCGGCATCGCAAAAAACGGCGGAATATGAGCCCATATGCACCATTTTTTGCTCTTTGCCAGAAAGCGAAAATCCTACGCGATACCCGAATTTGAATTTTTCAAAGTACCCTAAAGAAAGCAGGGGTCCCTCGGCCCCTGCTTTTCTGCGCGGCAGCCCGGTTGGTTCAGCCGTCCTCCGCCAGGTATTCTCAGGCGAGAGGGGATCACGACAGAGGGGTGGGGCAAGCAAGCTTGCCCACAGGAGTCGCCCAATCGCCCCCCCCGTTGCCTGTTGCCTACAGCATTTCGGCGATCTGGACGGCGTTGAGGGCGGCTCCTTTGCGGATCTGGTCGCCGCAGAGGAACAGTTCGATGCCGCGCCCGTCGTCCCGGCTGATGTCCTGGCGGATACGTCCGACGAACACGTCGTCCTTACCGGTGGCATCGAGGGGCATGGGAAAAACGTTGCCCTCCCGGTCGTCGACGACCTGCACCCCGGCCGCGTCGGAGAGAATCTCGCGGACGCGGTCCTCGCTGATCGGCTCGGTGAATTCGAGGTTCACGCTCTCGGCGTGGGCGCGGAGGGTCGGGACGCGCACGCAGGTGGCGGCCACGCGGAGGTCCGGGGCATGGAAAATCTTCTGCGTCTCGCGGACCATCTTGACTTCCTCGGTGTTGTAGCCGGTTTCGTCGATATCGCTGTTGTGGCTGAAGACGTTGAAGGCTGCAACGTGAGGCAGGACGTTGGGGGTGAACGGCTGATTGTCCAGCATGGCGCGAGCGGCGGTCTTGAGTTCCTCCATCGCCGCAGCGCCGGCACCGCTGGCGGCCTGGTAGGTGCTGACCACGATCCGCCGGACCGGGTTTTCCTTATGCAGCGGCCAGACCGGCACGTTCATCAGGATCGTGCTGCAGTTGGGGTTGGCGATGATCCCCTTGTGCTGGTGGATGTCCTCGGGGTTGACTTCCGGGATGACCAGCGGCGTCTGGGGGTCCATGCGGAAGGCCGAGGTGTTGTCCACGACGATCGCGCCGGCCTGAACGGCGGCGGGGCAGAACTGCTTGCTGATCGACCCCCCGGCCGAGCTGAGCACGAGGTCCACGCCCTCGAAGCTCGACTCGGTGAGTTCCTCGACGGCCAGGTCCTCGCCGGCGAAGGGCAGCGTCTTGCCGGCCGACCGCTTGCTGGCCAGCAGCTTCAGCGAACCCAGCGGAACATTCCGCTCCTGCAGAAGCAGGAGAAACTCCGTGCCCACCGCACCGGTGGCACCCATGATGGCGACATTCCGAGCCATAATTGCATCCCGTCGGGTAGAATGGACCTCACCAGCCGACACCGTGTCCGCCGGAAAAGACGGGGATTGTATCACAAAGAGGCCCGAACGACCAGCGATGTTTTTCCTCGACCGCCTCGCGAAATTCGCCGACCCTTTCTCCATCCGGCGGGGTTTCTTGGGAACGAGAGATACCCTTCACCCCTTCGTTGAGAAAGCGGACTTGCCTGCACGTCGACATCACCCCCCCCTGGCCCTGCTGACAGTCCTCCTGGTGGCCCTGTCCGCGACGGCCCAGTGGGAAAACGCCGATCCCGACGCGACCGTGTTGATCCCGCTCGTGCCGGCCGATCCGGAAGAACCGCCCACGGAAACACCGCCCGCCGAATCGCAACCGGCAGAACTCGATCCGCGACGGCTGCTGGCGAAACTTCACCGCACCGAACCCGGCTCGGAGGAATACCACCGGCTCGCGGAGTCACTGCTGTCGACCGGTCCGAAAACCGCCCCCCAACTGCTGGCGAGACTCCACAGCGACGCCGACCGGTTGCGAATGCAGTACCTCCGGCGGGTTCACGACCTCGCTGGGCAGGCCCTCAAGCAGCGATGGAATCGCCAGACCCTCGCCGAAGCCAAACGCCTCCGACACACCCTCCTCACCACCGCACGCAAGCCCGACCTGACGAAAGATCTGATCGTCGCAACCTCCGATCCGGCCCGGGAGAAACTCAACAGCCTGTACCTCGGTGACGCCGAACCCCTGTTGGAACGGAACGACCCGTTGCGCAACCAGCGTAAGACCCTGCTGGCCCTGGCCGAACTGACCCATCGGGCCTGGCGGGCACTCGACGCGAACCGCCGGAAGCGTATCGAGGCCCCGCCGAACCGGCATGAAGCCGAAGCGCAACTTCTCGCCGACGAGGAACTCACCCTCCTGCTCGCCTCGCCCATGCCCTCCAGCGACCGTGCGGTCATCCGCCGAAACCGCAAACTCGCCGAAAAACTCCTGCCCCGCGAGGCCAGGGGCGTGCTGCTGCTGAATCGGCTTCGGACCCGGTTGGGCCTGCGGGCGCTGACCATCGACCTCCGAATGCAGGCCGCCGCCCGCGACCACAGCCGGGACATGGCTGAACACGACTTCTTCTCCCACACGTCTCCGCTGCCGGGAAAGACCCGCCCCGAAGACCGCGGTCGACGGGCCGGTACGACCATCCACGGAGAGAACATCCACCACGGATCGGACGACCCGCAGAGCGCCCTGCTGGGCTGGTGGCACAGCCCCGGGCATCACAAAAACCTCCTCCAGGCCTCCTTCCGCCGCGTCGGGGTGGGCTATCACGCTCTGTACTGGACCCAGAATTTCGGCCGCTGAACCGTTGCGACCACCAGCATCGCCGATTTCTTCGGAATCCAACCGCAAGCCGGGTTGCGTTTTCCCTCCGTCTGCGGTAACGTATTGGACTTCGCGCGCCGCCGAGGCGCGTCGGGGCAAGAACAGACCCTAGACCACGTGGAGTTGATCGCATGGCCGAATACAAAGACCTGGACCGGAAAGTCATCAAACTCAGCAAGCAGGTGGTGCGTATGTGCACCGAAGCTGGCAGCGGGCACCCCTCCAGCGGGCTGAGCCTCGCACACCTCGTGACGGCTCTGATGTACCGCGTCATGCACTACGACCCGAAAAACCCCTGGAACCCCGGCGCCGACCGCCTGGTCCTCTCCGAAGGCCACGCAGTCCCCATCGTCTACGCCGCCTACTGCGACCTCGGCGGGATCGTCGGCCAACCCAACCAGGCCTCCGAACTCCGCTTCAACGACGCCATGACACTCCGCGACGCCGACAGCGTCCTGGACGGTCACCCCAACCCCGCCATCGGGTTCCCCTTCTTCGACGCCGCCACCGGATCGCTCGGGCAGGGGCTGTCGGTAGCCGCCGGGCTCGCCTTGGCGGCGAAGCTCGAAGGCTCGACACGCCGATTCTTCTGCATCCTCGGCGACGGAGAAAGCCGCGAGGGACAGGTATGGGAAGCCCTGGACTTCATCGTCGACCACAAACTCACCGGCGTCTGCCCGATCTTCAACTGCAACGGGCAGGGGCAATCCGACGTCGTCTCCGCCCAGCAATCCGCCGACACCCTCAAGGCCAAGCTCGAAGCGTTCGGCTTCGAGAGCCGCGACATCGACGGGCACGACTGGGAACAGGTCTTCGCCGCCCTCACCGCCGAGCCCGGAGACAAGCCCCTGGCCATCCTCGCACGCACCACCAAGGGCTGGGGCGTCAAGGCACTGCAGGACTGTTCCTCGCACGGCAAGCCGCTCTCCGACGACCAGGTCGAACCGGCCCTGGCCGAACTCGACGCCCTGGCCGGGCAACTCGGCATCGCCGAACTGCCCGACGAACCGGCCGACCAGCTCAGCGACCCCCTGCCCGGCTCGCCCCCACCGGCCGGGGACATCGCCGCAGGCGACTTCGCCGAAGCCATGAAAGCAGCCGGACTCGAAGCCCAACTCGAGGCGAAAAAACTCGGCACGCGAAAGGCCTACGGCGTGGCACTGGCGGCCCTGGGGGCTGACCCACGAATCGTCGCCCTCGACGGCGACGTCAAAGGCTCGACCTTCGCCGCCACCTTCGAAAAGGCCCACCCCGAGCGGTTCTTCGAGGCCAAGATCGCCGAGCAGAACATGGTCTCCGCCGCGGCCGGCCTCGCCGCCGCCGGTCGCATCCCCTTCGCCAGCACCTTCGCGAAGTTTCTCACCCGAGCCTACGACCAGATCGAGATGGCCTCCATCACCCAGGCCAACGTCAAACTCGTCGGCTCCCACGCCGGCGTCAGCCTCGCCGCCGACGGCCCCAGCCAGATGGGACTCAGCGACCTGGCCTTCATGCGAAGCTTCGCCCACACACGACGGTTCGACGGCGCGCCCGTCATCCGTGTCTTCCAGCCCTCCGACGCCGTCAGCGCCTTCCGACTGACCGAACTGATGGCCCAATGCGACGGCATGGGCTACATGCGGACCCACCGACCCGACGTACCCTTCCTCTACGACGTCAACGAAGAATTCTCCCTCGACGGCTACAAGCACCTCATCGACGGCGAGGACTGCCTCATCGTCGCCAGCGGATACATGGTCCACGTCGCCATGCAGGCCGTCCGACAGCTCGAAGAAAAGGCCGGCCTCTCCGTCAGCCTCATCGACGCATACGCCATGCCCCTGGTCACCGAGGAAATCATCCAGATCGGTGACGACAACCGCGGACAGATCCTCGTCGTCGAGGACAACTACACCGGCGGATTCGGAGACGAACTCACCGCCGCCGCCGCCAAAAGCGACCTCGGCGTCATGGTCGAAACCCTCAACGTACAGCACACACCCAAAAGCGCACGGACGCCCGAGGAAATCCTCAAAATGGTCGACCTCACCGCCGGCGACATCGCCAGCAAAGTCCAGACCCTCTTCGATCAGTCTGAAGCCTGAAAAATCAAGAGACAAAATACAAAGGTGAGATCGCTCGTTTTGTATCTTGTATCACTGCTGTCCGGTGAAACGACCGTCTTGATTATAGATGCGCCCCTCAAAAGTCGACGGAACGAAAAAGCAGGGCGATTCGTCAACGCAAAAAATAGAGTGACATCCCCAAAACGGTCCTCCCAGCGTGTTCTTGGCAGTTCTGAGGGAGGCGTCTGCATAAAACAGTTTCGCTTCACCGAGGCGATGGCCTTCTTCGTCACGCGGGCCAAGAAGAAGCTCGCGTTCGATGATCGGGAACATCGAAAGGTCCAGACGGCTGCGGGATTGCGAAGCGATACGAGTATCCGATTGGCGGGCAAAAAAAGCCCGCGAACGCAATCGTCCGCGGGCCGGGGGGCAACAGGGGATCAGGGATTCGAACCCCGACTAAATGGACCAGAACCATTCGTGCTA
>CAYMAP010000134.1:0-7725 GCA_964388425.1 uncultured Planctomycetaceae bacterium | reverse complement strand
TGTACGAAACATCAGAGCGATTCGTCAACGAAAACAATCGAGTGACGCCCCCCCAGGGGTCCTACAACAGCGTCCTTGGCAGTTCTGAGGGAATCGCCAATAAAATAAAAGCTATTGGACCACCAGGTTGACCAGTCGGCCGGGGACGACGATTTTCTTCACGAGGGTCTTTCCCTCGACATGGGCGGCGACGTTGGACTCGGCCAGGGCCTGTTCGATGATGACATTCTGTTCGGCGTCGACGGGGACCTCGACCCGCCCGCGGACCTTGCCGTTGACCTGGACGGGCAGTTCGATGGTCGTCTCGGTGATGAGCATCTCGTCGTATTCGGGCCAGGCAGCGTAAGCCAGCGTGTCGTCGTGCCCGAGGTACTGCCAAAGCTCCTCGGCCAGGTGCGGCGCGAAGGGTGCGAGGACGAGCGTGAACCGCTCGGCCTGGCTGGGCGTGAGGCGGCCGATCTTGAAGCAGGTGTTGACGAATTCCATCATGGCTGCGATGGCGGTGTTGAACTTCATCGCCTCGACGTCCTCGCCGACTTTTTTGACGAGTCGATGGAGTTCCTTTTCGACGGCTTCGTCGGCGTGGTCGTCGCCGGTCAGCAGGGGCTGAACGCCGTTGTCCTCGTCGCCGACCACCATCCGCCAGATCCGCTGGCAGAAACGGAACAGGCCCGGGACGTCGCGGGTGTTCCAGGGCTTGGCGGCGTCGAGGGGGCCCATGAACATCTCATAGAGCCGAAACGTGTCCGCCCCGTACTGCTCGATCACCTCGTCGGGGTTGACGACGTTCTTGAGGCTTTTGGACATCTTGGCGACGACCTTTTCGAGCTTCTCGCCGGTTTTTTTGTGGTGCGCGACGTCCTCGCCTTCATCCTCGCGGAGTTCCACCTCGTCCGGCCCGACGGTGATGCCGCGGGAGTCCTTGTAGGCGAAGGAAAGAATCATGCCCTGGTTGAAGAGTTTGTGGAATGGCTCGGGCGTGGAAACGTAGCCGAGGTCGTAGAGCACCTTGTGCCAGAACCGCGCATAGAGCAGGTGCAGGACGGCGTGCTCGGCCCCGCCGACGTAGAGGTCCACCCCGCCTGATTTCGGATCTTGGATTTCGGAATGCGGATTGGATACGTCGCCCATCCAATACCCCTCGACTTCCGGGCAGACGAACTGTTCGTCGTTGGCCGGATCGAGGTAGCGGAGGTAGTACCAGCAGGAGCCGGCCCACTGGGGCATGGTGTTCAGTTCGCGGGTGGCTTCCTTGCCGCAGCGGGGACAGGGGGCGTGGATCCAATCGGAGGCTTTGCCCAGTGGGGGCTGAGGCGGGGCGTCGGGTTCGTCGGAGGCGGCCGGGGTGAAGTCGTCCATCGGCGGAAGGGTCAGGGGGAGCTGGTCCTCGCGCAGGGCGACCGTGCCGCAGTCCTCGCAATGGACGATGGGGAACGGCTCGCCCCAGTAGCGTTGCCTGCTGAAGAGCCAGTCGCGGAGTTTGTAGTTCACCGCCGCCTTCCCGAGGCCCTGCGCTTCGAGCCATTCGGTGATTTTGCGTTTTCCTTCGTCGGGCGACAGGCCGGCGATCGGTCCGCTGTCGACGAGTTCGAGGTCGTCTGCGAGGTCGGTGACACACAGCGGGAAGGGAGGCGTGTCGGATTTGAAACCGGCGGCTTGCAGCAGATTGTTCATCCCGTCGGTCCCGACGACGATGAAGCCCTTGGGCAGTTCGGGGCCCTTCTCGATCCATTCCAGGGCGAGTTTTTCGGGCTGGTAGAGGCTCGATCCGCCGGTGCACTGGTCCCAGAACCCGCCGAAGTACAGCCCGCGGACTTCGGGGAACTTTTTCGGGTCGGCCCGCCAGATGTCGTAGACCTTCTCGAAGTCCGGCCCGCTGAGTCCGCCGACGTATCGCGGGGCGGCTTCATCGCGTCGTTTGAGGATCGGGCGGATGGGGAGGTTGAACGTCTGGGCGAACTCGAAGTCCCGATCGTCGTGTGCGGGGACGGCCATGATCGCGCCGGTCCCGTAGCCCATCACGACGTAGTCGGCAACCCAGACGGGAACAGGCTCGTCGTTGACGGGGTTGATCGCGTGGGCACCGGTGAAGACGCCGGTTTTCTGCTTGGCTTCGGCGGTGCGTTCGAGTTCGGATTTGTTCTTGGCTGCGGCGACGTAGTCGTCGACGGCCTGCCGCTGCGCGTCGGTGGTGATCGTCTCGACGAGCGGATGCTCCGGGGCGAGGACCATGTAGGTCGCGCCGAAGAGCGTATCGGGCCTGGTGGTGTAGACCTCGATGGACTCCCCGCTATCGTCAGCCAGAGCAAACACCACCGACGCCCCGGTGGATTTCCCGACCCAGTTTCGCTGCATGATCTTGATCGGTTCGGGCCAGTCGAGCGGTTCGAGGTCGGCCAGCAGCCGTTCGGCGTAGGCGGTGATGCGGAGCATCCACTGGTTGAGGGCTCGCCGGTAGACGGGGTGGTTGCCGCGTTCGGATCGCCCGTCGTTGGTGACTTCTTCATTGGCCAGCACGGTCCCCAGGGCGGGACACCAGTTGACGGGAACCTCGGCGCGGTAGGCGAGGCGGTGGCTGTCGATGACGTTGCGTTTTTCCTCGTCGGTCAGTTCGGCGAATTTCCGGTGGGTGGAGTCCATGCCGAACAGTTCCGGGCTGACCTGTTCGCCCAGGGCTGGCAGGACGAGGTGTCCGGTGAGGTCGACGAGGTATTCGCCGGCTTCGAGTTTGTCGATGAGTTCCCGAATGGGTCTGGCGGCGTTTGCAGCGGGGTCGTACCAACTGTGGAATATCCGCAGGAAGATCCACTGGGTCCAACGGTAGTATTCGACGTCGGTGGTGGCGATTCGTCGTGACCAGTCGTAGCTGAAGCCGAACATCTTGATCTGCCGCTCGATGTTGGCGATGTTCTGTTCGGTGGTTTCGCGCGGGTGGACGCCGTGGTCGACGGCGTACTGTTCGGCGGGCAGGCCGAACGCGTCGTAGCCCATCGGGTGCAGGACGTTGTGGCCGGTCATGCGTTTGTAGCGGGCGACGATATCGGTGGCGGTGTACCCCTCGGGGTGCCCGACGTGCAACCCGGCCCCGGAGGGGTAGGGGAACATGTCCAGGACGTAGAACTTGGGTCGGTCCTGGAAGTAGGGATCGTCGGGGTTGGGCGTGTGGAAGGTGGAGTTGTCCTGCCAGAACTGCTGCCACTTCGGTTCGATGGTGGAAGGGTCGTAACCGGCCATGCTCTCCTCGGGTCTAAGGGTTTGGAACGGCAGCGATTGTCCGTGTGCAGGGGTGCGGAGTCAAGGGCGAGGCATGTCATCCCAGCATGCCGGCCCCATCTTCTTGCGGCTGTGCGTTTGACCGTGTATCGTATTGCCTCGATGCGCATCCTTTACACTCTGATGGAAGACCTTCGGCCGCAGTCTGGAGGCATGCTGCACTTTCGGGCCGTAGCCGATCACCTCGCCCGCCAGAGCCATGACGTCTTTGTTCTCGCGGGGCAGTATGGGTTGGGCACGTCCCTCCGCCGCGAAGCGCGGCGGTCGCGGTGGCACAGCATGTTTCTTGTACTGCCACGGGTACGGTTCATCTTCCTCGTCTTCCAGTTCCTTTCAGCTCTGCTCTTGCCGCTCATTGTGCTGATGCATCGTCCGCAGGTGCTTATCGTTCGGGGCAGTGCAGGGTTGTATTGGCTGGTGCAATGGGTAGCCCGTCGGCTGGGTCTGCGCGTCGTCATGGAACTGAATGGCGTGATCTGGGAGGAGATGGCGATGTACCGTCTGCCCGGTTTCTTTCGGCCGATCGGGCTGAAGACGACAGACTGGCTTTGCCGGACTGCAGACGCGATCGCCGCCGTCACGCCGGGCATCGGCCGCGAGTTGCAGAACCGCTTCGCCGTACCTGAACAGAAGCTTTTTGTCGTACAGAACGGCGCGAGTCCGGAGGAGATCCCGTCGGATCCGGTTCTGCGTCACACCGTACGCAAAAAATGGGGCGTTGGTCCGGCCGACCTGCTGCTTGGATTTATCGGTACGTTCGAGCCATGGTGGGGATTGGAAGAGATGCTCGAGGCCCTGGATCGCCTTCCAAGCGACCTCCAGGCTCGTGTGAAACTCATGCTGGCAGGGCATGGCATGCAGAATGCGAGGGTCGCCCGCTGGACAGCCAACAGCAACCGGGTGCTGCTGCCGGGCCCGATGGGCCGAGCGGAGGTGCGGCGTACACTGGCCGCCCTGGACGCCGGGCTGATGGTCATCGTCGATCCACGGAAGACGCGTTATGGTACGAGCCCGTTGAAGTTCTGGGAATTCGCCGCCGCAGGCCTGCCGATCATCTGCCATGAGGAGACGAACCTTACGCCGCTGGTGCGCCGCTATGAGATGGGCCTCGTCGTGGACGACCTCTCCGCGGCGGGCATTGCCCGTGCGATCGAAGCCTTTGCCGAACGACGCGCGTACTTCGCCCAGCGCGGCTGCGCGAACCGAACGCTGGTCGCCGAGAAGCTCAGTTGGTCGCACACCGCCCGACGGATGGCCTATCTGGCTGCTGACGATTGGCCGGTCGAAGACGATCCCTCGACCGTGCGTTGCGGGCCCCTCGCACAGATCGACTGACCCCTACAGTCCCCACCTGTCCGGGGAGGCCAGCCATCGATGGCATGCGGCAGGCGTGCCGCCCGGCTGAGATGGAAAAGGATACAAACCTGCGGAGCAGGCATGGCCCCCGACAGAATCGTTTCCTCCATGCCAACTACGGCACCCGCCGGGCCGGGCCTGTCATTGGCGTTTCATTCGCTCGCTTTCTTGACCCGCCGGGCGGAGCGGATACAATCGCCGCCGACGAGTTGGCTGTTCTACATACACCTCAGCCGAGGGCGGCTGAGCTACATGGCAAGGAGACTGCGATGCCCGCGAAGGAACTGACCCGCGAGCGATTGGCGGGAATGATCGACCATGCCGTGCTGAAACCCGAGGCCACGCCCGAGGATCTGCAGACGGGCTGTGAGTTATGCGATACGCACCGCGTGTTCAGCATCTGCGTCCGGCCTGCGGACGTCAAGGACGCCTGCAAGCACCTTGGCGGTCGCGGCGTGATGGTCGGTACGGTGATCGGCTTTCCGCACGGTTCGGTGCATAGGGAGACCAAGGCGGCCGAGACCGCCCGCGCCGTTGCCGACGGTGCCGAGGAGGTGGACATGGTGCTGAACATCGGTCGGCTGCGTGGGCGGGAAACGGCGTTTGTGCGCAAGGACATCGAAGCTGTCGTGAAGGCGGCTGAGGGCAAGTGCGTGAAGGTGATCCTGGAGTGTTGTTATCTCGACGAGGCGCAGAAGCTCGCCGGTTGCCAGGCCACCGTCGACGCCGGGGCGGATTTCGTGAAGACCTCGACGGGTTTCGGCACGGGCGGTGCGACGGTCGAGGACATTCGGCTGATGCGCAAGGCGGTCGGTCCGGACTTCGGGGTCAAGGCCTCGGGCGGGATGAAGAACCTCGCCGATGCCGTGGCGATGCTGCAGGCGGGGGCGAATCGGCTCGGTACCAGCCGAACCGTCGCCATGATCGAGGAACTGCCGGCGTAGCGTCGCACCCGCAATCCACAACCAGGGGCCGAGCTCGGCAGATACCACACTCACAGCCGGGTGTGGCCGTGCCACACGATTCGTCATTTTGTGCAAACGGATTGAATTGATCATTTGCCACTTGAGGTCTTCCCATGCCTGCCATCGATCTGCACGTTCATGCGTTTCCGGACGACCTCGCTCCGCGGGCGATCGAGAGCCTGCACGTGTCCAGCCGGTGGGAGCCGGTCGGAGACGGCACGGTCGACGGGCTGCTGCGGTGCATGGACGCCGCGGGGGTGGACCTAGCCGTCCTCTGCCCGATCGCAACCCGCCCGAAGCAGGTCAAGGGGATCGTCCAGTGGGCGAAGAAGCTGATGAAGAAACACGACGATCGGCTGCTGCTGCTGGGGTCGGTCCACCCCGACGATCGCGATGCGGCCCAATGGGTCCACCGCTTCATGGAGGAGGGACTCTTGGGCGTGAAGCTGCACCCGTTTTACCAGCATTTCGTGGTCGACGAGGACCGGGCCTGGCCGATCTACGAAGCGGCGGCGGCGCTGGAACTCTGCGTGACGCTGCATTGCGGGCACGACATCGCCTATCCGCACGACCCGATCCCCGACCGGGCTTCGCCGATGCGCGTCGCGGCCATCCCCGACAGACTGCCGAACCTGGATTTGATCTGCACCCACCTGGGGGGCTGGCGGGACTGGACGGTGGTCAGGGAGCACCTGCTGGGCAAGGACGTGATCCTGGAGACGTCTTCGTGCCTGGGAGAACTGAGCGACGAAGAATTCCTGGGCCTGGTGCGCGGGCACGGGAGCGAGCGGGTCTGCTTCGGCAGCGATTGGCCGTGGCATGACCCGGTCGAGGAGATCGAACGACTCGCGAGCATGGACCTGACCGACGAGGAGCGGAAGGGCATCCTCTGGAAAAACGGGTCGAGCCTCTTGGGGGTATAACGAAGCACAATCCCCCGTGACCCCTGTGGGTTACGCACCCATCAGGCTTCGACGAGGTATTCCTCGACCCGTTCGGGGACGAAGTTGTTCATCGCGGCCATGTATCCCCGGATCGCTTCGTCGAGCCGCCGGCGAGCCTGTTCGAGGTTTCGGCCGGTGGTCTTGCAACCCGGCAGGGCAGGGCAGCAAGCTTCGTAACATCCGTCCTCCCGCTTGTTGATGTGTATGCTCAGTTTCATTCGCTGTACCTCTTGAATTGTTTCTTCCAGCTCGTGCCAGAAGCCCAGAGTCGCTTTCCCAATGGCCGGCTCGGCCCAACGCACTACGCTCCATACTTTGAAACGGATCGTATTCACAGTGCATTATAGCGGGGCGGAAACCCGTTCTGGTTTTGTTCAAAGAAATTGTACGCATTACCACCCCCGAGAATCGACGGCCTGTGCGATCCCCACCGAGAGATCGACTGTAACTCTATTTCTTAAAAATGGATACGCAAATAATTCCAGCAGAATCCTTCGGGTTTCCCCCCTTACGGCCAGATATCTGCCAAGTGTCCCGTAAGCCCCTATGGGCTATGGGCTGTTTCTGAAAAAACATCTTTCGCAGGTGGCCAGGGATGCGTATACTGACCGGTCGCCTGAAACGTTTTGAACTGCGTAGAACTGGAGATTTTCTCATGCCGATCTACGAATACCACTGCGAAGACTGCGGTAAGCATTTCGAGCAACTCGTCCGATCGTCCTCTGCCAAACCCGCCTGCCCGGGTTGCGAGGGCAAGCGGCTGACGAGGCAATTCTCTACCTTCGCCGCCCACAACCCCGGCGGAGGGGCCGGCAGTTGCCCGGAAGGGAACTGTCCGCTGCCCCCGGGCGGAGGCTGCTGCCCGGGCGGAGCGTGCAACCTCGGCTGAAAGGCTGCCCGGTGAAAAAACAACCGGTCGGCCCGAACCCCGGCCCGACCGGCGAATCTGTCGCTCCGACGGAAAGGCTACTTGTCCGCCGGGGCGTTCCTGCCTTTTTCTTTGCCTTTGTTCTTGCCTTTGGCGTTGCCCTTGGAGGCCCAAGTTGTTGGCCGCGAGGAGTGCGGCACATGTGCGCATTCCGATAAGCCATCTTGGAAAATAGAGTAACCGCTTCCCCGGCACTTGCCACGGTTCTTGTTGGAAAGGACATTTTCACCGGGTCATTCACGGAGCGCTGTGATACAAT
>CAYMAP010000133.1:0-7749 GCA_964388425.1 uncultured Planctomycetaceae bacterium | reverse complement strand
CGCAGCGTCTTGTCGTCGTACTTAATCGTCGCCATTTTTCTGCCCGACATTCGAAGGGTCCGTCGCAAGGGAACCGAACTGTCCATGTGCAGATGTCCCGTCACCCGGATCACAAAGATCACAAAGAACCTCTCGGAGGCTGACGGCTCCGATGCAGTCGCCGCATGTCTTCATCAGCAGGCCGAACGTGTCATGCTCATCCACCTTGATGGTCGGGGAGACGATGTGGAGATACCAACCCTCGGGCACCAGCCCGGCAAAAAAGGGAAAGAGCGTCTCCGACTCGAACGGTTCTGCCTGCAATGGCAGCGTGAGTGAAATGGCCGGGCCGTCTGCGAGATACGATTCGTCATAGACAAACCGATAACCGTCAGGCAGCTCCGTCAACCGGCCAGCCAGACGGTTGCGGTAGAAAACGTCGGCCTGGCGGGTCATGATTTCGCCCTCACCGCAAGCTCGCAGCCGAAGAGCGCCAGCACCTGGTTGACCTTATCCAGCCGAACCGTGGGCTTGCCCTGTTCCAACTCGCGCACGAAGCGAAGCCCCACGCCTGCACGCTCCGCGAGTTCGACCTGGGTCAGGCCAGCGGCCTTCCGCATTTCCGTGATTTCCTTAGCCAGTTCCATGAGAGTCCCTATCGGGTACAATATACCTTATCACTCAACCATTATCGGCGATACCGGCAAAAAGACAATAGAAATTATACCCCATGGGGTACAAATACATCATGCCACGAGTAAGATGGCGTGCCCAAACCGACCCGAACCGCCGCATTATACCCGATAAGGTATGATATCCAGCGTCTTTTCTAGCAAAGCGTGACGATTCCTCGGTACTTGTCAATAAGTACCGCAGATTCTATTCAATGGCCCCACCAGCGATCAGGCTGGCGATTGCCACCCGGTCGGCAGCGGGAAGGCTGGCGATGATTTCGCGGCGTTGGGGGCTGGGCAGGTCGGCCAGAAGATCGGCCAAGACGGCGAGTTTCGCGTCGCTGGTGCAAGCGCTGGTGCGAGCGCCGTTTGGCGTGGTCGTAAGTGACGTGTTTGCGTGGGTTACAACGGGAGTCTCGCTGCTCGACACGCAGGAGGTCACTGGTTCAAGTCCAGTACGGCCCATTCGAATAAATCCATCTGAGTTCGATACTTCGATCTATCCCGCTGGCGACGGCGGCGCGGCGCATCTGCCTGTAGTCTCACAGGCACAGGAGCCGCGAATGCATAACAAACCGCCAGCCGTCGGTCCCCAGAACGCTCCCCGAGTTCCCCGCTGCTGTCAACATCCTGGCCCGGAAGATTCATAACCGCAGAGGCGCAGAGATGCTGGGATCGAAGACGCTTTGTTTTTCACGCGCCGCCAGTTCGGTCGACGTGCCCTCCTCGACCGCGCCAAACGAAACGGTTCGCATCGAGGGCCATTTCACGCGAGTCATGGCGGTCTTTGAATCAGACACACAATGCACCTGAAGGCCAAAGGATGCCCTCGAGACTCGCGGGCTCCGAAGCCCAAGACGCACGCGGACTTCGGCCGAGCGTTGCTCTTTCGGTTGACTGCCCGAGATGGTACACTCCGACGATCATGGCTCGCGAGCGGATCATCTCGAACGCCTCAGCCGGGGGCGACGAAGAACAATTCAACGCCGCCCTCCGCCCGCGCACCCTCGCGGACTGCCTCGGGCATCGCGACGTGCTGGAGAAACTCCACATTGCCATCACCGCCGCACGACAGCGCGACGAACCGATGGAGCACGTCCTCCTGCACGGCCCGCCGGGCCTGGGCAAGACCACCCTGGCCTACGTCATCGCCCACGAAATGGGCACGTCCATCAAGGTCACCTCCGGGCCGGTGCTCTCCAAGGCCGGCGACCTCATCGGCATCCTGACGAATCTCGAAGCCGCCGACGTGCTGTTCATCGACGAAATCCACCGCCTCAGTCCCGCCGTCGAGGAGTACATCTACCCGGCGATGGAGGACTTCAAGGTCGACTTCGTGGTGGACTCCGGCATGCACAGCCGGACGATCAACCTGCCGCTGAAGCCCTTCACGCTGATCGGCGCGACGACGCGGGCCGGTCTGCTCAGCCCGCCGCTGCGGACGCGGTTCGGCATCGGGCTGCACCTGGACTTCTGGAACGCCGAGGACCTGCTGGCCCGCTGCACGATGACCGCCGAGATGCTGGGCGTCACCGCGGACGGACCGGCCCTGCGGATGCTCGCCGGGCGCGCCCGGGGCACGCCGCGGATCGCCAACCGCCTCCTCCGCCGATGCCGGGACTTCGCCCAGGTCCGCGGCGAGGGCGTCCTCACAGTCGACATGGTCCGCCAGGGCCTGCAACTGGAGGGCATCGACGACCTCGGGCTGGACGACCTCGACCGGCGGTTCCTGCGGATCATTGCGGAGGTCTACCGCGGCGGGCCGGTCGGCATCGAAGCCGTCGCCGCCACCCTCGGCGAGGAGACCGACACGCTCGTCGACGTCGTCGAGCCGTTCCTGCTGCAGAGCGGGCTGCTCGCGCGGACCCGCCGGGGCCGAACCCTTACGCAAAAAGCCGTCGACCACCTCGGCCTGGAGATCACCCTGCCCGCGGAGGAACCCACGCTGTTTTCACCCACGGAGAACGAGACTGATGACGCAACCTGAACGGGTCGTGGTCGTCGGGGCCGGCAGTATCAGCCGGGCCTGGCTGCCCAGAATCAAAGACGAACACCTCACCGTCGCCGCCCTGGTCGACCTCGACACCGACATCGCGCGCCAACGGGCGGAGCAATTCGAGTTGTCCGACACCGAGGTCAGCGACGACCTCGGCGCCATGCTCCAAAAGCACCGACCGGACTTCGTGCTGGACCTGACCGTACCGGCCGCCCACCGGCAGGTCACCTGCGCCGCCCTGGAAGCCGGCGTGCCAGTGCTCGGCGAGAAACCGCTGGCCGACAGCCTCGAAGCCGCCCGCGAAATGACCGCCACCGCCGAGCGGACCGGCACGCTCTACATGGTCAGCCAGTCCCGACGATGGGAACCCCACCACGCGACGATCCAGAAATCTGTCGCCGACGGACAGGTCGGCCAACTCACCACCGCCAACTGCGACTTCTACATCGGCGCGCACTTCGGCGGATTCCGGGCGGCCATGCAAAGCCCGCTGATCCTCGACATGGCGATTCACCACTTCGACCTCGCCCGCATGCTGACCGGCAAGGACCCGCTGGCCGTCTACTGCCACGAGTTCAACCCCGCCGGGTCCTGGTACGACGGCAACGCAGCGGCGACCTGCGTTTTCGAAATGACCGATGGGGTGGTCTTCACCTACCGCGGAAGCTGGTGTGCCGAAGGTTTCAACACGAGCTGGCACGGCAACTGGCGGCTGGTGGGCACGGAAGGTGCAATCCTCTACGAAAACGACCAGCCCCCGAAGGGCCAACGCGCCGTCCCCACCGAGGAAGGCCTGCTCTGGGACACCGAGGACTTCGCCCCCGACCCCGTCTCCATGGAGCCTACCCTCTTCCACGGCGCACTGCGGACGTTTCTCGGTGCCCTGCGGACCGGCCAGACGCCACCTACCGAATGCCATGACAACATCAAAAGCCTCGCCATGGTCTTCGCCGCCATCGACAGCGCGCGAACGAAGCAGCGCGTCGAAATCAAACCGTAATTCCTCTTGCAACACGACCTCCCAGACGCTACAAGCCAGCTTTCCCCTTTCAAGGAGCAACACACCATGGCAGACGAAATCATCCTCGGCTACGAAGACACCCCCGTCATCCCGGGCCAGCAGTGGCGGGTTCACGACAAGAACCGCCCCCAACCCCGCATCGTCACCCCGCCGACGGAAACCACGCAGGACCGCCCCGGTTCGCCGCCGTCCGACGCGGTCGTCCTCTTCGACGGCAAGGGCCTCGACGGATGGGAGAGCGTCAAGGACCCCGGCACGGCCCCTGGCTGGAAGGTCGAGAACGGCTACATGGAAGTCGTCCCCAAAACCGGCAACATCCGCACGAAGAAACATTTCGGATCCTGCCAGCTCCACGTCGAGTTCGCCAGCCCACAAACCGTCGTCGGCGACAGCCAGGGCCGCGGCAACAGTGGCGTATTCCTCATGGGCACCTACGAAATCCAGGTCCTCGACAATTACGAAAACCCCACCTATCCCGACGGGATCTGCGGGGGCATCTACGGGCAGTTCCCGCCCCTCGTCAACGCCTGCCGAAAGCCCGGCCAGTGGCAGAGCTACGACATCATCTGGGTCGCGCCGACCTTCGACGGCGAGCAGTACAAGACCCCGCCCCGCGTGACGGTCGTGCTCAACGGTGTCCTGCTGCATCACGACAAGGAACTGCTCGGCCCGACGATGCACAAGGTCCTGCCGGAAGTCCAACCCCACCCCGAGACCGGCCCGCTGATGCTCCAGGACCACGGCGACCTCGTCCGCTTCCGGAATATCTGGTACCGCCCGATGACGGACTACGACCAGGGGTAAAGCCTTGCCGAAGTGAAGCCCACATTCACGCTGCCGTCGGGTTCGCCCGTCGGCAGTTTTTTTTGACCCCGTCCCCGACGCTGTGGGCTCTGTCCGAAACATGTAGCTCAGCCGTTCAGCGGTGAGTTAGTCGAACCGCCCCGGCTGAGCCTGGATGGTACAGGATTTCGGTCTGTATGAAACTCTCACGGCCGAGGACGGCTGGGGTACACGTCAACCTGTGTCAAGGCATCTTTATTTGACGCCTCCCTCAGAACTGCCGGGAGGGGCGTTGCGGCGGCATTTTCGTAACGTAACTCCTTCGCTTGCGTCGAGGAATCGCTTTGGTTTTCCGTTCCGCTGACTTTTGAGGGAGGCGTCAAGACAGACTTCGGGTAATGGCTACTCGAACAGCGCGGTTCCGATCCGCAGCAGCGTCGCGCCTTCTTCGACGGCGAGGGGGTAGTCCCCGCTCATGCCCATCGAGAGATGGCGGAAGTCGTCGCCTCCGATTTTTTCCGTGCGCATTTCCTCGAACAGTTCCCGTAGCCGAATGAACGCGTTCCGCGTGGCCTGCGGGTCCTGCTCGACCGGGCCCATCGTCATCAGTCCCAGCAGCCTGAGGTTCGGCAGCGAGGTCATCATCTCGGCCAGGTGGACCGCCGCCCCCACCGCCACACCGTACTTCTGCTCCTCCTTGGAGCAGTTGACCTGCAGGAACACCTCCGCCGTTCGCTCGTCTTTCGCTGCCCGGCTGGAAAGTTCCTCCGCCAGACGGAGTGAGTCCACCGAATGCACCACCGCCCCGATGTCCAGAACCCCCTTGACCTTGTTCCGCTGAAGGTGCCCCACCATGTGCCAGCGGACCTCCCCGTCGAGAGGCTGACGGCGGCGTTGGAGATAGCCGGCGATCTCCTCGGCGCGGGAGGTCAGTTGCTGGGCCCGACTTTCTGCGATGTCCAACAATCCGGCGTCGAGGACGTGGCGGATCGTTTCGGTCTCGACGCTCTTGGTCACCGCGACGATCGAAATGTCCTCCGGGTCCCGGCGGGCGCGGTCACAGGCCGAGGCGATTGTCTCCCGGATTATCTGGAGGTTCTTCTCAATCCGTTTTCGCGTCACAGCCATCCCGTCTCTCCATGGAAGCAGGGGTTGATGAACCGAAGATCACTCGGGCAGTTCGCGTTCGTCGTAGTGGTCCTGCAGGACGCGGATCGAATCGTACAGCAGCATTTTCGATCCCTCGCCGGCCGACTCGACCGCCGTCCGGTAGGTCTTCTCGTCCGCCTCGGCCTCTACGCCCAGCACAACCAGCACCAGCCTCGCCCCCCCCTGCCGGATCGTCTCGCCAAGCTGTTTCGGTGTATCGAGGGGTTTTCGGCTGACGATGACGACGACCGTTGCGGGCTTGAGTTTCAGTACGACCTCGACGGCCCCGAGCAGGTCCGGGTCCCCGCCGGTCGAGACGATTCCCCCGTCGTAGGTCGTCCGGCTGGGCTTGCGGATCGCTCCCTCCCCGTTCGCCCCGCCGGGGTGCAGTGTGTTGCCGATCACGCTGACTTTCCCGTCCTGGGCGACGGCCAGGGCGAACGGCTGCGAAGACCTCAGAGAGAGCACCGATGCGCGCACCGCATCGCGGGCGAAGAGATAGATATCGCTCATGCTCGTGCCGGCCTCGATGACGTACCCGACCGGCGGGTCGAGGGAAACCGATTGGCACACCGTTGTCGGCCCGCCGGTCAGGAACGGACTGGCCAGTTCCTTCTCCACCGGAGGCGTGTAGTCCCCCACGTACGCCCCGCCGTTGTCGTCCTGCGATCCGAGCACCAGGATGCCGAGGTATATACTCGCCGCCGTCATCGCCAGGAGGATCGCGATCAGTACGATCGTCACGACCCCCTGGAAAAAGACGGGATTCGCGTCAGGGATGGCGGCGATCTGCTCGTCGGACAACTCGCTCTGGTCGACGTGCTGGGCGTCCACCACGCCCCCCCGCCCGGGGTGTTCGAGGGCTTTGAACGGCGTGCCGGCTTCCTCGGTCGGCTGGCCGGGTGATCCGGGTCGGCTCGGGCGACCGCCCGGGGCGGCGGGTCGGCCGGCGGCACGGGCCTGACCCGAACCAGCCGACATCGGAACGCGGACAATCGACTTGCAGTACGGACAGCGACACATGCTTCCCGCAAACGCCTCATCGACCGAAATTTTCTTCCGGCACTCGCTGCATCGAATCTTGACCGATACCGGCATGCCACGTCCTTCCTGCATGAAGCCCAGGTGGTGGCATTAGCTTAGTCACGCAGCCGACCGCGTTCAAACGGAAAATCAGGCCGGTCAAGACCTGCCGAACGGCTCGCGCGAAGTCAGTGCCCGCAGACGTTCTGGCCGAGTTGAAGCTGCTGGCTGAGGAAGTCGCGGACGATCGGTTCCGGATCGCCGGCCGGGGCACCCACGACCACCTTCACGCCCGACTGGGAGAACAGCGCCTGGGCCCGCTGGCCCATCCCGCCGGCAATGACGAGTTCCGCACCCTGTTCGGCCAGCCAGCGCGGCAGCACGCCCGGCTCGTGCGGAGGCGGAGTCAGGTACTCGGTGTTGCGGATCGTCTTGCTCTGGGGATCGACGTCCACCAGAGCGAACTGCTGGCAATGACCGAAGTGCATGCACAACTGGCCTTCGGCGAGGGGGAGAGCGATTTTCATACGTTCATACTCCTGCTGAAATCATGTTCAAAACGGTTCCGATCCATGCCGAACGCGTAACCGGCCGGCAGGCTTGTCGCCGGCGGCATTGTCAAATCTCAGCCGGGGCGGTTCGACTAGCTCACCGCTGAACGGCTGAGCTACATGCTTCAGGCCCAGTGACCTTCGACGTCCGCGCCGGTGGCTTCCTCGAGCCGGCCGGCCTGGAACTGCTCGATGGCCTGGGCGACCGTGCCCGTCGCGCCGGTGAAGATTCTGACCCCGCCGGCCTGGAGCGTCGCGAATGCCTTCGGACCGACGTGGCCGGTCAGAACCACCTCGACGCCGAGTTCCACGACACGCCTGCCTGCCTGGATGCCCGCGCCCTGGGGCGCCTGGAGGTTCTGGGCGTTGTCCACGCCGCCAAACGCCCCAGTCTGCGTATCGACTACGACAAACGCATTGGCCCGGCCGAATCGGGAATCGACCGGTGAGTCCATATTCAGGCCCTGGGATGTCACTGCAATGTTCATGGAAATTCCTTTCGTTTCCCTTACTTGTGCAATACCTGTACCAAATCGAGCAAAAGAATCGTATTAACAGCCCTGAAATAGAGTT
>CAYMAP010000132.1:0-7762 GCA_964388425.1 uncultured Planctomycetaceae bacterium | reverse complement strand
CGACCCCGGCGGGACCGGTGGGCCAGGCCGATTCAGCCCGACCGGTGCTGCCTTCCGCAGTCACAACGGCGTCGGCTCCCGCGACGGAAAATTTCTTTCGGGGCTCTATCACACGGCCCGCACACTGGCTGTCTACGCTTCGCGGTGCGGATTGCTCCTGCCAATCGTTGGCCGACACCACGCAAGACTCGCTTCCGGCGGCTGGCCTGCTTTGCCGGGTGGGATTCCATACCCACGGGGTTCCATTGCAAGGGTTAGCGTTCCATGACGCACCTCCTTACCCAGGCTTCGCCTGGCGCACTGCGAGATTTTTTCTGGCGGATCGCAACGCCTTTTGTGGGCGGTGGTTGGGAGTTCTTTTGGCTCCCGACTTTCGTCGGAAGACCCAGGAACTTGATCGCGGCTGGTTCGCCTTTGCTGAAACGTGAGGCCTGATGTCGTCTTTCTCTGCTCCGTGCTCGGACATCTGGCGCGATATGGGCGGACCGAACACCCCGCCAGGATTTATGCTCGCACACTGAGGAATTGATTGAAAGAGACGGTGTATTGTGTATGCTGCGCTCTGTAGCTATGATTTGGCTGCGGTCGGAACAAGCTCCTATTGACATGAAAGACTTCTGAGCATGTGTGGAATAGCAGGGATGATCAGCCACACGGGGCCGCTCGATCTGGCGGTGGTCAAACGGATGTCCGAGTCGATGGTCCATCGGGGGCCAGATGACAGGGGCTATCTCGGGTGGAGCGACAGGACGGGCCTGACCTCGGGGCGGGACGTCAGGGACCTGCAGAGCCCGTGGGCTGCGCTGATCCACCGGCGGTTGAGCATCCTTGATCTCAGCGAGGCCGGCGCTCAACCGATGAGCACGGACGACGGACAAGTCCATCTGGCGTACAATGGAGAGGTCTATAACTACGTCGAATTACGGGAGGAGTTGAAGGCTTGCGGGGTGAAGTTCCATTCCCGGAGCGACACGGAAGTGGTGCTCCAGGCCTACGCACAGTGGGGTTCGGACGCCTTTCGAAAAATGGTCGGCATGTTCGCGGTGGCCTTGCTGGATCTGCGGAAGCAGGTCGTCGTCCTGGCCCGTGATTTCTTCGGCATCAAACCGCTGTTCTACGTTTCCGGAGGCGACCGCCTGCTCTTCGCCTCGGAAATTCAGACGCTCCTGGACGTGCCGGGCGTGTCGCGCAGGCTTTGTGGACAGCGGTATCTGGACTACCTGCGGTTCGCGCGGACCGACAGCGAGCCGCAGACGCTCTTCGAGGACGTCCGGCAGATCATGCCCGGGCACGTCGCCGAATGGGACTTGAACACGGGACAGCCTGTCTCGAAGGAGGCGTTCTGGACCCTTCGCCCCGAGCCCCGCAGCGATCTGACTCGACGCCAGGCGGTCGATTTGGTGCGGGAAGAATTTCTCCACAACATCCGCCTGCATCTGCGCAGCGACCTGCCGGTCGGTGCCTGTCTGTCCGGGGGGATCGATTCGTCTTCGATCGTCATGGCCGTTCGTCATCTGCTGGGCCGGGACGCTGAAATCCATGCCTTCAGCTACGTTCCCGATGACGTTCGCCTGAGTGAGGAAAGGCATATCGATCTGGTTTCCCGGCGTGCGCGGACCATCACCCACAAAGTTCGCCCGAACATGCGTGATCTCGTGCGTGACATCGATCATCTCGTCAAGGTGCAGGGCGAACCGTTCAACGGGTTGAGCATCTATGCCCAACACCGGGTCTTTCAGAAGGCCCACGAGAAAGGTGTGAAGGTTATGCTGGACGGGCAGGGCGCCGACGAACTGCTGGGCGGGTACCAGGGCATCAGTCGGATGACACGCCTAGCGAGTCTGTTTTCCCGACATCAGTTCGTGCGGGGGACGGTGTTTGCGATGCGACTGTCGATCATTCACCGCGATCTTTCGGTCCAGCAGATGCTCAAGCAGGGCTTTCTGCACATCCACCAGGCGATCTCGCCCCCCCAGCCCGACACTCCTGAGGGGCCCATGCGGCTTCCGGACTGGCTGGACAGCGACTGGTTCGAAAGGCACGGCATCCAGGGGAAGTACAAACGCAACCTGCCGGTCCACCATCCTCGAGAGGTGCTGCGGACGTATCTCCAGCACACGGTCGAGAAGACCTCGCTGCCGCACCTGCTGCGCTATGAAGACCGCAACTCGATGGCCTTCTCCATCGAAAGCCGCGTCCCGTTCCTGACCCCGCGTTTTGCCGAACTCATGCTCTCGTTGCCCGAAGAGTATCTGGTGGACGACCGATGCGTCTCCAAAAGCATTTTTCGGCAGGCGATGCGGGGCATCGTGCCTCATGCCATTCTGGACCGTACAGACAAAATCGGGTTTACCACGCCGATGGACGATTGGCTGGTCACGCTGCATCCCTGGGTGTCGGAAAAACTGGATTCCGAGATGGCCCATGCCCTGCCCGGGCTGGACCTCGACCGAATCCAGCGGCGCTGGCAGGCGGTCGTGAACAGAAAGGAGTCCTTCAAGCCATGGATGTGGCGGGTCTTGAACATGATCTGCTGGAGCGAGAATGCGCAACCGGTCTGGACGAAGTAACCATGCCCTCACCGCTTGAGAATGTCCCCGAAACGTTCGAGGACTGGCGGCTGCCACGAGCCTCGCGTTCCTTGCGCATCGCCATGCTCCTGACCAACCCCTGCACCAATGACAGCCGGGTGATCAAGGAAGCCGAAGCCCTCGCAGGCATGGGACATCAGGTCGTCGTCTTCTGCCAGAAACATGCTTCGGCTCCGAGGAATATCGAACGCCGCAACGGCGTGCTGTACTATCGGGTCTCCATGTTTGCCGATACGGTCGCCATTATGACTCCTGAGTTTTTGCGCACGATTCAGTCTGGCCTGAGCGATATACTGCGATGCCTGGCCGCCGTTTTCCTGGGGGGGATTTGTGCCGTGGACACGGTGTTCTACAGGCGCAGAAAGTTCCTCAGGGCGGATCAAGACAAACAGCGGTCCTGCAACGGAACCTCCATGCTGCGGCAAACCTTTCTGGTCTTTCACCGCAGAATGGTCTCGATCTCAAAACTGATGCGAACACCGGTCTCCCGGCTGAATCAAGATGCGCCCCTCAAAAGTCGACGGAACGGAACATCAGAGCGATTCGTCAACGCAAATCATAGAGTTACGTCCCCAAAATGGTCCTCCCAGCGTGTTCTTGGCAGTTCTGAGGGAGGCGTCAACCAACGAGAATGTCGGATATTCTCTTTCTGACGATCTTATGGTGAACTTGGAGATGATTCCAGCATGCCCCCAACTTTGGGTCGCCAAGGTTTGAACACTTCAGCCCTTGATTTCCCTGCTGTATCCTCTTACCCCCGGCATCTTCAGGGAACGCCAGAATAAGGCCCGCCTCGGTATCAGGCCAGCGGAATGTCACGACGATTCAGAATTCCACTGGACCAATGTGACACAGAGCAGTATATTCTGTGATCATAATGGAATTCAGAATAGGCCTGCCCCGCGTCTGCCGCCTTGCTGAGGCACGCGGTGACGCTACGGCCTGCGACTTGGATCAGGATGGTTATCACCAATGAGTATTGCGATAGTTGGCGCCGCCGGATACGTCGGCCAAGCCTTGACCCGCTTCTTCACGAAGCAGGGACGATCCATTCAACCCATTGATTGTGTTCCCTGGCACGACGAAAATGACCTGTCTCCAATAACCGTCCATGACATTCTTTCTGATATTCCGCCTCTTGCTGATGGCACTCAGGCGGTTATCTATCTCGCCCAATCGCCCTACTATCGTGACTTCCCCGACCATGCGGACCATCTCTTTGGCGTCAATGTGCTGGGGGCCCTCCGAGCAGCTCAGGCAGCAATAAGATGCGGCTGTCGCGTCTTCTGCTATGCGTCTACCGGCAATGTGTATCAACCGTCATTCAAGCCGCTATCCGAAAATGTGCCTTTGCGACGAGACGATCCGTATGCTCTCAGCAAACTGATGGCCGAGGAGGCATTGGCCCTCTTTGGAGATGCAATGCAAACCCTCGTACTGAGACTTTTTGGCGTGTTCGGCCCGGGGCAGACGAACATGTTGCCGGCTACCCTTCGCAGGAGGATTCTCAACGGCAAAGCAATTGCCCTTCATCCCGCCGAGGCTGGACAGCAAGATGAAGGCCTGCGGATAAGCTTTTTCTATATCGACGACGTTGTCCGCGGCATTGCCGATGTGGTGGATCGCGCCATCGCCGGTCACGATGTGCCAGCCATCCTCAACATGGCCGGTCCCGAACCTGTCTCGTTGAAGCGTTTCGCGGAAGGCCTCGCTGCCAACATGGGAAGGACGCCCGTGTTTGAAGCGGGAGGAACACCCCGCAACTGTGACCTGGTGGCTGACATTCAGCGATGGACATCGTTCGCTTCGCCCCAATTCACACCGCTCGACGACGCCCTCGCCCGGACAGCGGAGGACTAACCATGCGTCCCCTCCGCATTCTGCACTGCCCTGAAAATATCTGCGGACAGGCCGCCTCCCTTGCGCAGGCCGAGCGGGAGATGGGTTTGCTCAGCAAGGCAGTGGCCTTTCACCCGACCGCAACCGGCCATACGGATGAATGCGTCTTGTTCCAGCCCGGTGCAAGTGTCTGGCAACGTGAACAGGCCCGGGCAAAGCTGCTATATCATGCGATTCGGGACTATGACGTGATCCATTTCAACTTCGGCCGCACGTTCTTCTCGAATTGGTTCCCGCGTCACAGCGTTGTTGCGTCCTTGCCGAGCGCCATCCGCAGCCGCACCCGGCGAATACCGCTGTACCTCCTGCGTGAAATTGCCGCCTTCCCACTGGACCTGCCGCTGCTGAAAGCCGCCGGCAAGAGGATCGTCTTCACGTTCCAGGGCGACGATGCCCGCCAGGGCGACTATTGCCGTCAACATTTTCGCGTCACATACGCCGACGAAGTGGCCCCCTCCTATTATCACCCACTATCGGATACCTGGAAGCGGTTGCGAATTCGATGCATCCAGCCATTTTCCGATCAGATTTATGCACTGAATCCCGACCTGCTTCACGTGCTGCCGCCGGGGGCTGCGTTTCTTCCGTATGCCCACATTGACGTTGAGAAATGGCATCCCGCGTATCCGACACCCACAGGGCGTCCCCTGATTGTGCACGCTCCAACCCACCGTCAGGTCAAGGGAACCCGGTTCATTTTGGATGCCGTGCAGCAACTACAAGCCGAAGGCACCGCGTTTGACTTTCAACTCATCGAAGGCCTGCCGTTCGCCGAAGCGCAGAAATCTTATGCCCAAGCTGATATCGCCATTGATCAGATGCTCGCGGGTTGGTATGGGGGCCTGGCCGTCGAACTGATGGCCATGGGCAAGCCCGTTATCTGCTATCTCCGCCCGGAAGACCTCCACTATCTGCCGGACGCCATGCGGCAGCAATTGCCAATACTCACCGCCGGCCCCAGCAATCTGGTGGATGTACTGCGGGCAACCCTCACGCGACCGCAAGAGGAACTTCGTCGCATTGGCGAAGCATCGCGGGCGTTCGTTTTGCGATGGCACAATCCCCGGGCTATCGCCCGTCGATTGCGGGACGACTACATGTCGTTTTTCCCTTCAAGATCATCCATCCCATCCGCCTGAGGCGTCGAAATCGACACGTCATCCCGCGGCATGATTCCCAAGGACCGGTTGATCCGATTAAAAACCTGGCCGATGGCCTCTACTGAATGGTGCTTGCGGACAAAGTCCACGCTAGCTTGGCCGATGGCAGGGATCTCATGGCGATGCTCGCACAGCCATCGCAGTTGATCTTTGATGGTCGAGAGACTTGTGTTAATGATCGGTATCTCACCGGGCTGAACCAGCCCGGCATAGCTGTAGAGTTCCAGCAGGTCGTCCCGAAGATAGCACATCACGGGCTTGCCTAAGGACATGGCTTCCAACGCGAACATGGCATACCAGCCGATAACAAACTGATCCGCGACGACATCGGCGCGCGCCATCTCCGCCAGGACTTCTGCATGCGGCTTGCGAAAAAAAGTCGCGAACTCGATATCGTAGCCTTCCTCTCGCAGCGACTCAATTGCAGCCGTCAACGCCGATGTCCCTTTGACCGACCGATGATTGCAAGCATGTACGACACGAAGCGGATGATCTGTCTGTGGGGCGGCGGAATCGTACTGCGCCAGGGAATCACTCACTTTTCCGCGAACGCCATCCGGATCAATGGAAAAGTGGGCAAGCATGAGAGTGTCCCACCGAGTCATATAATCGACCCACTCACAACCGCTGATGATGTGGTCGCCGTGACGTGACCAGAGATCAATCATCGCGGCGATGCGGTCGAACTGGAGATGAAACCGCGGATAGTCGACATTCATCGCATGACGAAATGCCTGGTTCGGTGAGCGACGCATATCCTGCACGTCGGCTCCATAGGCCAAAAGGACCGTCTTGACTCCAGCCAGGCGAAGCAGCAACGGCTCGATGCGCCACAGCCATCGCGTGCAGAGGCCTAGCATATGCCCGTTGAAGTACAGGTACAGACAGCGGTAACGGAACATGTACGTCATGGCGAAACGGGCCAACCGCCACCGCTGCAAGAGGCGCGGTGCGGCGGTCCAGTCGTCGACCTGGTCAAACTCACGTGTGATGTAGTAAGGGTTATAGGCGAAGGTCTCACAATCGTATCCCAATCGCTGCATCGCCGCTTTGTGGTAGATGTTATTGATGAGCGGCAGCGGGCCAATGCCAATGTCCCGTCGCTTCCTGAGGCTGCGCCAGATCAACGCCTGTACGAACAGCACGCTCCCCAATGCGGACTCAAAAAGGAACGCAATGACACTACGCATCTGCACCCCCCTTGTCAGCGAGATCCGGTTTCGCGGACGGTGGCATCCTGTCGTCGGATTCGACCGGTGTGACCGTCTGGAAAAGGTCCATGAACCGCTCCGCAATGACTTCGTTGGAGTGATATGTGTCGTACCACTGTCGTCCTTTACTGATCAATTCATCACGGAACGCCTGATCCGTATAGAGTCGATGCAGCCCTTCAAACACATCCTCGGATGTGCGAGTGCTGATAACCGGAGGCATCTCCGGAAAACACCACCGATGGCGTTCTTCATCAAGATAGAGCATCGCCGGTGTTTCGTGGAATAAGGCTTTAGGAAGCGTGCTCCCGAAGGCCCCTAGATAGAACTGATCGGCGACCAAATCGCTGGCTCGAACATACCGGACCATCATGCGGTTTCCCTGCGGCGGAATCCACTCAACGCGATCTGCAATACCGAGTTCGGCGAGAAGCGATTTTGATGCGCCCACCGTTTTGCCCCACTCCACAAAAACGGCCTTGGCGTGTGGGTTGCATTCCTTGACGAAGCGGGCGAACCCGCGAATAAAGATGTCATTGCCCTTTTCCCAACTGGGATGCCGCTGCGTCTCCCAGTGGTGACGCGACGGATGGAACACAATGAAATCTGTGTCGCTCGCGTCCGTGATGCTCTGCCGTAAGGCGGTCGCACTCTCCAACGAACATGTCCACTCGTTGACTGGGTGCGGGATGAAGGCATATCGTTCCAACTCCAGCTTCTTCGCCGCCAACTGATTGTCGGCATTCGTGATAACGACGCCATCGGCCAGTCGATACGTCAGTGCACAAATCCGCCCCTCTGCAGTCTTCTCAAACGGAATGCTGCGGATCGTTCCATGCTCATACGCCAGATACGGATGTTTACCCGCCATCATAGGCCAACGCCCATCCAAGCCATAGCC
>CAYMAP010000131.1:3750-7764 GCA_964388425.1 uncultured Planctomycetaceae bacterium | reverse complement strand
GTGGGGGTGTGTCTGGTGGGCAAGATAGCGCAGCATGGGGAAAATAGGGACGGTCTGTGGGGGCCCCGGAAGAGCAATCGCCCGGGGCTACCCGACCACCCGGAGGCCGGAGGCCGGTTCTGGCATTTCCCCTTTTGCATTGACCTTCCGAACAGGTACAATCCCCGCCTTGTCGACGAGTTCAGGAAAGGAACGATCACATGAGCAGTACGCTTCGCGCAGGTGTTATCGGGCTGGGCATGGGGGCCGGCCATGTTCGGGGATATCAGGCACACCCGCAGGCGGAGGTCGTGGCCGTGGCCGACACCGACAGCGACCGCCTCGCCCAGCGCGGAGAGGAACTCGGTGTGGACAAGCGCTACACCGACGCCCAGACGATGCTTCGCAGGGAGACTCTCGACGTCGTCTCGGTCGTCACGCCCAACAAGTTCCACAAACCGCTGACCCTCGCAGCCCTCAAGGCCGGCTGTCACGTCCTCTGCGAGAAGCCCATGGCCATGAACACCCGCGAGGCCCGGGCCATGCTCGACGCCGCGGAGAAAGCCAATCGCAGGCTGATGATCAACTTCAGCTACCGCTTCACCGACCAGGGCCAGGCCCTGAAGCGCCTCGTCGACGAAGGCACGCTCGGGGATATCTACTTCGGGCGGACGGTCTGGCACCGCCGGCGCGGCATGCCGAAGTTCGGCGGGTGGTTCGGGCAGAAGGCACTCGCCGGCGGCGGACCGTTGATCGACCTCGGTGTGCATCGGCTGGACCTGGCGCTCTGGCTGATGAGCTACCCCCAGCCGACCTGGGTGCTCGGCGGGAGCTGGCGGGCCATCGCCGGCGACCTGGCGAAGAAAGCGAAGAAAACATACGACGTCGAGGACCTAGCGGCCGGCATGATCCGCTTCGAGGACGGTTCCGCCCTGGAGGTCGAGGCGTCCTGGGCGGCGAATATCAAGGAACGCGATTTCATGGAAACCCGCCTGCTGGGCACGAAGGCGGGGCTGGTCCACCGCAACCGCAACGAGGGCTACGAGTTCGACGCCGAGGTCTACACCGAAATCGCCGGCGACCCCTACGACCTGACGCTGCACACGCCCAAGGCCTTCGGGCAGGGCGCGATGTATCACTTCGTCGACTGCATCCTCAACGACAAACCCCACATCGCCACCGGCGAGCAGGGGCTGATCGTCCAGGAACTGCTCGACGCGATCTACAAAAGCGCCGCCACCGGCAAGCCCGTGCAGATCAAAAAGAACTGATCGGCCCGGAACCCGACGCCCAGTTTGGCGGGGGGGGGTGCTTGCACCCTCGCTGCTTCTCAGCCGAGGGCGGCCGAAAAACACATCCCGGGAATCGTTTGCTACTCTGCGTCCCAGCCCATCGGTTCGAGGTCGGCCAGGTGAACTTCCATTTCCATCGCACCGCGTGAGACAACGGCCTGTTCCCGGCGCTGGTCGATTCGAACGAGCGTCGCCGACGACCGGAACGGGATGACGTAGACCCTCTGGCCGGGGGGCGTGTTCAGGACGGCCCGGCGGTTCTTGCGGGCCTTCTTGCCCTCGATCGAGCCGTGCTCGACGGGGCGGTTTCCGTCCGGCTGGGGTTTGTCCTTCGCTTTGCGTCGCCCGCGGTCTTTTGCACCTTGCGGGCTGAACGGGCCGGTTTGCGGGTAGAGGTCCTGCAGGGGCAGGGTCTGCTCACTCCCGCCGATCTCGACCGTCGCCCGCAGCCCGGGCAGGTCGACGGCCTTGACCGTCCCTCGCCCCGGCGGGCGGGCGATGGGCACCTCCTCCCCCACCCGCAGCCGAGCGATGCAGCCCAGCCAGGTGTCGAACTGCTTCGCGCGCAGCGTCTGCGAAGCCTCAATCTCTTTGGCCCGTTCGAGCTGTTCTTCTGCGGACGCCTGGACGGCCCGTGCCTGCTGCTGGTGATGCTCAGCTTCGTTGCGGTAGCGGTCGACCTCCCGGCGAACCTTCTCCTGCCCGAGGTCCGGCATGAGTTCGAGGAGGGGCACTTCCCGCTGGATCGAGCCGATATCGACGACGGCCCTCTGCCTGTGCATCTCCAGCCGGACCAGCCGACCCGTCGCGTTGACCGAGGGCACGAACAGCTCCTCGCCGGGCTGCATTTCCTGGAGTCTGGCCAGCCAGCCGACGAACTGCTCGCGCAACTGTTTGACGTCCTCGAGGCGCTGCTGGAGTTTGTCGGCCTGGTCCTCGGCGCGGGCCTCGGCCTGGGCGGCGTCGGCGCGGGCGACCTCAGCCTGCTGCCGGGCCGCCCCGGTCTTCCGCAGCGCCTTGCGGAACTGCGACCCGCGTCGGCCGAGATGCTTCCGCGCGCGGTCGGTGATTCGCCTGGACAGCCCGAGCTTCTCGGCGACAGTGATGGCGTGCGACTCGCCCGGCGTGCCGATCCGCAGGTGATAGGTCGGCTGGAGCGTGCGTGTGTCGAACTCGACGGAGGCATTGTCCACGCGGTCGTGGTTCAGGGCGTAGGCCTTGAGGATGGAAAAGTGCGTCGTGACCATCGCGAGGCATCCGATCCGGCGGAGTTCGTCGAGGACGGCCTGTCCGATCGCGCCGCCCTCATCGGGGTCCGTCCCGCTGCCGAGTTCGTCCAGCAGCACGAGCGAGTCCCGCCGGGCCTTGCGGAAGATGTTTTTGAGGCGTTCGACGTGCCCGCCGAACGTGCTCAGCGACTGTTCGAGGGACTGTTCGTCGCCGATTTCGATCAGCACGTCGCGGAAGATCGGCAGCGTCGCACCGCGCCGGGCGGGCACGTGCAGGCCGGCCTGGGCCATCGCCGCCAGCAGAGCGACCGTCTTGAGCGCCACGGTCTTGCCGCCCGTGTTCGAGCCGGTGATCACGAGGATCTCGAAGTCCTCCCCCAGCCGAACGTCGATCGGCACGACGCCTTGGCCGGCGGACGGATCGGCCCGTCGGCGGTCGAGGTCGGCCTCGACCAGCAGCGGGTGCTTCGCCGCGAACAGCCGAATCGGCCCGCCGTCGGTGACCTCCGGGCAGACGCAGTCTCGCTGGTAGGCGTACTGCGCCTTGGCTGAGAGCACGTCTAGGCGGGTCAGGGCCTGGAGCGTCCGGTCGACCTCCTCGCGACGCGCGTGGATGCGGACGGCCAGTTCCGTCAGCAGCCGATCGATCTCCTGCCGCTGGTGGTCGTGGAGGTCGACGAGGCGGTTGTTCAGTTCGACCGAGGCGTTGGGTTCGACGAAGACGGTCGCGCCGGTATTGCTGGCACGGTGGACCACGCCGGGCAGTCGGCCTCGGTTCTCGGCGCGGACGGGCAGGACGTAGCGGTCGCCGTGCAGCGTGACGTTGGCGGCCTGGAGGAGCTTGCGGACCTCGGGGTTCCGCAGGTAGCCGTGAATGATGTCGTGAATCCGGCGGGTGGTCTCGGCGATGGCGGCGCGGAGTTCGGCGAGCTTCGGCGAGGCGTCGTCGCGGACCTCCCCGTCGGCGCCGACCACGGCGCGGATGGCGGCGATGTCATCGGCGAAGTCCGGCAGGTCGCGCATCAGCCGGCGGGGCTGGTCGAGATGCTCCGACAACTCACCCAGGAATGCCCGGACGTTGGCGCCTCCGGAGAGGGTCGAGGCGATCTGCGCGAAATCCTCCGCCGAGGCGCCATGGCCCGGCACCGCCCGGCCCAGGGCGTCGGTGATGTCCTCGATGCCGCCCATCGGGGGCAGCCCGACCTCGCGGACGACTTCGACCATCTGCTCCGTCGCCGCCAGCCAGCGACGGACCACCGGCAGGCGGGTGCCGGGCGAGATCGACTCGGCCCGCGCCCGGCCCAGCGAAGTCGCACAGAAACTCCCGAGGACCTTCCGCACGGCGTCAAAGTCGATCTTCTCCAGAGTGAATGCGTCCATCGAGCCGATTATACCCCATCAAAGCAAAGGAGGCAGGCCTGCTCTGTCAAGCCCGTCATTGAGGGCGAAGCAGAGAGGTAGAAGTCAGGAGATGGATAACCGACTGCTTGCAACGCCCCCGCGCGAACGCCGAC
>CAYMAP010000131.1:0-3650 GCA_964388425.1 uncultured Planctomycetaceae bacterium | reverse complement strand
GACTGCTTGCAACGCCCCCGCGCGAACGCCGACTGTCCCCCGCGCCCCGTTCAGCACATCGCCGCGAAGCACAGCACGATCAGCACAGCGACTTTCAACCGATGACCTTCAATGCCCAGCAATGCCAGCATGCACATCTCCTTTCGCCGAAAGTCTATTGTACAACGTCGTTACAAACGTGCAAGGGCTCGCAGCGCGTCGGGTTGCTAT
This sequence comes from uncultured Planctomycetaceae bacterium, assembly GCA_964388425.1. Taxonomy (GTDB): domain Bacteria; phylum Planctomycetota; class Phycisphaerae; order SM23-33; family SM23-33; genus CAYMAP01. The sequence continues at coordinate 3,440 of CAYMAP010000131.1, read as the reverse complement.
TCGGTGGCGATACGGGGATACTCTGGACTGCAAGCCATGCCCGAGGATTACCGCACGCAATCCGTCGAGGAGACACGTCAGGTCGGAGCGAATCTGGCCCGTCGGCTGCGCGCGGGCAGTTGCGTGGGGCTCATCGGCGACCTCGGGGCGGGCAAGACAGCCTTCGTCCGAGGCCTGGCGGAGGGGCTGGGCTGCGAGGTCGCGATGGTCTCCAGCCCGACCTACGTTCTCGAACAGGTCTACCCGATGCGAACCGGCGGGAGCCTGCACCATCTGGACCTCTACCGCATGATCGACGCGCGGACGGAACTGGCGGAGCTGGGCCTGGAGGACATGTTCGCCGACGGCGTGGTCGTCATCGAGTGGTCCGACCGCGCCGCGGACGCCCTGCCCAGTCCCCGCATCGAGGTCCATCTGGAGATCGAATCGCCCACGCGGCGGCGCATCACGATCGACGACGTGCCGTGACCCACGGATTTCGACGACCGGCCGGGCCACCCCGGGCGGGTGTGTGAACAACGCAACAGGAGCGGCCTCTGGAACAGTGGTATTGTGCGGTCAGGAGTGAAAAGTATGGGCCGATTTCGCTGGACGACCTGAAGAACTGGATTCTCTGGTGGATGTGAATGGTGCTCGATGGACGGCTGCGGTTTCGGGTACGATGCCGGCATGGAACCTTCGCGTGAATCATGCCCCGCCTGTGGTGAGCCGTCGGAGAGCCTGTCGATTTTTCATTCCGACCTGGTGGACCGCATCCGCGGCGGGGACGAACCGGGCTGCTGGTCGCTGCCGGGCGGACAGATTGTCTTGCCACGCGTCTTCGGCTTCTGCCGGGGGGTCACGCGTGCGCTGGCGATGGCGGACCGGGCGGTGCGTCGGCACCGCGAGTCGGGTCGAGCCGGCCGACTGGTGCTGCTGGGGGAGATCATCCACAATCCGTGGGTCAACGACACGTTCCGCCGGCAGGGCGTGGTGATCCTCAGTGACCACCAACGCCAGCCGGACCGGCTTGGCGAACACGTTGGCCCGGAGGACGTGGCGATCATCCCGGCCTTCGGCGTGCCGCTGCCCGTGCTGCGTCGGCTGGAGTCGGTCGGGTGCGAGACGGTCGACTGTTCGTGCGGGGACGTGATCCGGCTGTGGCGGTGGAGCGAGCGGGCGGTGGCCGAGGGCTTCGCCGTGGTCGTTTTCGGCCGGGCGGGGCACGACGAGACGGTCGTCACCCGCAGTCGACTCGTCGAGGCAGGCGGGACCTATCTCGTGCTCGGCAGCGTGAAGGAGGTTCGGCAGTTCGCGGAGATGCTGCGCCGGTCAGCGCCGGCCGAGAGGTTCCGTGAGGCCTTCGGCGGGGAGGTCACCAAGGCCCGCAGCCTCACGCCCTTCGAACGCCTCGCCCAGGTCTCCCAGACCACCATGCTCTACAACGCCACCCAGGAAGTCCGCGAGGTCCTGCAGCAGGCCTTCGAGGACCGCTTCGGCGCGGCCGAAGCGGCGGACCGGCTGCGCCTGCAACCCACCGTCTGCCGGGCCACCCAGGATCGCCAGAACGCCGCGCTGGAACTTTGCGGGGCCGGCTGCGACGTGATCGTGGTGGTGGGCGGGTTCGGCAGCAGCAACACGCGACACCTCCATGAACTGGCGGGACAATATGCCCCGGCGTACCTGATCGAGGACGCGCGGGCGATCGTCTCGCCGGATCGGCTGGAGGCCTTCGACCCGGCGTCGCAGGGCGCGGGCGCGGTCCGCGACTGGCTGCCCGAACGTCGCCCGATCACCGTGGGGGTGCTGGCCGGTGCGTCCAGCCCGGAAGTCGTGGTCGGGGAGGTCCTGCGGCGTCTCGGAGAATTTCTGCAATAACCGCCGCAAGCCCCGGCCGCGCATGCCTGCGCAAGCAGGGTGAAAAAGGGCGGAATGCGGGGTGTGAAATGCGGAGTGCGGAATGAAAGGTTTATTATGGCCAGTCCCTATTATTTTTTGATGAACCGCTCGATGACCTTTTGCAGGCGGCCTTGCCGGTCCGCGTCCAGCGGCGTGCCGCTCTGGCCGAGGGCCACGGCCCGCTCGCCGGCCAGCGCGGCGGTGTCCTTGCCGCCGGTCGCCTGCCAGGAGGCAAACGGCCCGCGGACCGAAACCCGGGGCGGCAGGTATTCCTCCGAGCGCAGCCAGCGCATCGTGTGCTCGCTGGTGAGGTAGTCGCCCTTGGGGCCGATCCTCTTGACCACGTCGGCGGCGATGGTGTCCTCGCAGACGTCGATGCCCGCGGCGATGCGGCGAGACATGGCGGAGATTTCCTCGTCCATGATAAGCTGCTCGTGGCTGCATGTCATGCCCGTGGCGAACATGCCGCAGTTGACGATCAGGTCGTGCCCGGCTGCGACCGAACAGAACATGCTGAAGGTTTTTTCCCAGGCGTTCTGCTCGTCATGGGCGTGGTTGTCGCTGTTGGGGGCGGTGGTGTGGGAAGGGACCTTGTAGAACTTCGCCAGCTGGGCCGCGGCGATGCGGCAGAGAGTGGTCTCGGTCGAGCCGACCAGGGCCGCCCCGCTACGCATGTCGGTGGTGGTCCAGGAGTTGGCGTACATCACCTTCGCGCCGGGCCGGAGGAGCTGGATCATGACCAGCCCGGAGAGGCACTCGGCGTTGTTGACCGTCAGCAGACCGGCCAGCGTGTACGGCGCGGAGACGCCGGCGTTGGGCTCTGGCAGGATCGAGATGGGGACATTCCTCTGGAGGGTCTCGAGGATGGCCTGGCAGACGCTGGATTCCCAATAGAGCGGGCTGGTCGGCGAGAGCTGCGTAATGCCGTAGACTTCGTTTCCGAAATCCCCGCCATACGCCGCCTCCAGCATGTCGATGCATGTGCGGTTGATCGCCGGGTCGTCCGTGGAAAAATAGATCGGCTTGGCGGAATTCTCCACGCATGCCCCAACGCCGTAGAGCAGGGAATTCCTGGGCTCGGGGATATCCTGCGGCATGACCGGGATGCCGATCATGTCGATGGTTTCGAGGTTCTCGCAGATGCGGGCGAATCGCTCGACGTCAGCGACGGTCGAGGGGCGGGTCTGGCCGGTGTCCGAATCGAGCCAGAAGACCGCATTGTGACCGGCGGCGATTTTCGGCCGGCCGTCGCCCAGGACGAAAGCTTCGTCCCCCGCCCGATCGTGGACGGAAAACTGCGGCGGGATCGACGCGAGGGCCCCTTCCACGCAGGCCCGGCTGAAACGCACCCGCCCGGCGTCGCGGTCGATCTCCGCGGCGGTATCGGCCAGGCCGTCCAGCATGGCCGGGTGGTCCAGCTGCACGCCGGTTTCGGCGAGGATGTCCAGCGTTGTCTCGTGAATCTGTTTGATGTCCGATTCGCTCAGAACAGCCATGGGGCTCAGGTGCATGGGGAACTCCTTGGTCAGCAGGGGGTCAGTGTCAGGACGGCTGCGGTGAAG
>CAYMAP010000130.1:0-7908 GCA_964388425.1 uncultured Planctomycetaceae bacterium | reverse complement strand
GACGTCCAGCACGCTGACGCGCCCATCGTTGTTGAGGTCGCAGCGGGTTTCGGCGGGGTCGGACAGATTGACTTCGGCGGTCATGTTCGCGCGAATGGGTATGGTGTCCAGTACGCTGACCCGCTGATCGCCGTTGGTATCGCCTGCCAGTGCGGTCAGGAATCGGCTGGGGGACTGCGTCGGACTGTTCCCCGCGAGGTCCGTGAGGTTGTTCAGCCAGAAGCCGAAACGGGCCTGGTTCGGCAGGGCGTCGGAGAAGACCATGTCGCCGGCCAACCCGTCGGGGTCGAGTTGGGCCTGGATATCCAGCCCCGTGAAGTTGATGCGCTGTGCGTCGGCGTCGTATCCGGAGAGCATCAGGGAGCCGGCCGTGAAACACCCCGGGTCGACGGCTTCGCTGAAGGCCAAGCGGAGCTGGCGAAACCCGCTGCTGCGGGATTCGACGAAGGCTCCATCGGCGGTGACTTCCAGCGGTCCCGTGCCGAGGTTCCCGTGGGTGGCCAGGGAGTACCAGGCGTCGACGTTGGGGGCAGCGGTGTCGACGGTCAGGCTCAGCGTTTCGGTCGGAGTCGAGGGCATCTTGCCCGGTTCGATCTGAACGGCGGTGATGGCGTGGGGGCCGTCGGGCAGTGCTGTGGTCCCGTCGGTGGTTACGAGGACGGTATCCCCGCTCGCGACGTCGGAGCCGATGACGGTCTGGCCGGCGCGGAGTTCGACGGTCGCTCCGGGGACGGCGCCGCTGACGAGGAAGTGCAATTCCCCGCCGGCCTCGTCGTTGTTGAATTGGGTGACGTTGTCGTCGTCGAATCGGCCGGTGTCGCTGCCGGCCAGGAGGTCGAGGGCCTCCAGCGAGGCCGAGAGCGTCGAGAGTTCCAGGCGGTTGCGGGTCTTGGATACGATGACCTGCGGGAGGGTCACGAGTCCCCACGGATCGACGGTGGCCGTGCCGGACTGGACTACCTGCCCGGTGGCAAGGTCGATGTTCCGCCAGGCGACCTGCATGCCCGGGTTGGGGTTGAATGCGTTCGTCCGGCGGGGTGTGACGTCGACGGTGCATTGGGCGTCAGGAGATTTGTCGATGAGGTAAAGCTCCATCGCCCAGGCGTCGTCGGCGTCGACGGCGGAGTCGGGGTTCCACAGCAGGTAGCGGTTGATGTGGCCGGCCTCGTCGCCGTTGTCCTTCGAGCCGTCGCCGAGGTCGTCGTCCTGGGAGCAGTTCGTAAAGGCCGGCAGGGTGGCGTCGGCGGCGAGGTCGATGCCGATATGCCGGTCGCTGGCCTGTTCGCCGGGCAGGATGGATCGCTGGCCATGGCCGGCCTGGCCCCAGGTGAACTTGAAGGGCTGGCGGGCTTGGATCAGCGCCTCGACGAACCGGTGGGCCTGCTCCCAGCCGATGCCCCCGTCGTTCTTGCCGTTGCCGAAGCACAGGTAGGGCGCATCCCGCCCGGGGTCGGACAAGACGTACTGCGCGGAGTTCCAGTAGTCGAAGGCGGCTTGTCCGGTACCGGCGTATTCAATCTCCCACTCGACTTCGCCGTAGACGTTCTCGAAGCTGCCCGCAAACTGCGGACTCAGCTCGGGGATGTAGACGCCGACCCACCCGTTGGCGTAGGCGAAGCGGTCGGGGTTCCGCAGGGCCCAGTTGACGGCCCCGCCCCCGCCCATGGAACTGCCCGCCGCGAAGATACGCTGCGGGTCGACCGTCCAGTTCTCGGCCACGAACGTATCAAGGAAATGCAGAATCCGCTGCTGCTGGAAGTTGTCCACGACCCCGCCTGGATTGCCCTCGACGTCCGTCCAGGGCAGGATCGTGCCGTAGTTGGCGTGGTGGGCCGACCACCAGTCGTAGGGAACCTGGTTCGTTCCGACCAGCAGCGAGCCTCGATCGTATTCGTACCACCAGCCCCATCCGCCGCCAGCCTTCCCGCCCCAGCAGTGCAGGGCGATGTCCACCGGATGGGCCCCGGAAGCCGGGGCGTACTGTTCCGGGGGAACCGCCACGAGGTAATTCATCGGCACGGACGAACGCCCGTCGGCGGGGAAAGGCTCCCAGCGTATGTATTCGTGAACCGTGGCCCCGTAGACATACTGCCAGGACTCCTCCGGACCGTGCTCCGTTCGCTTCATCAGCAGCGTCATACCACCCCCGGGCTGCTCGTCGACGGCTTCGGCGGAAGTATTCTCACCCGGCGTCCAGGCGGATAAATTCTCTTCGCCCTCGACGACGACGCTGACGGCATAGTAGGACGGTCCCGCTTCGTGGGTCCGGTCGACCCAGATCGCCTGGTCGACGTCTGCGATCATCCCGTCCCCGACCGGCAGGCGGGGGACCTCAGCGGTGAGTTTGCTGCCCCAGGTCGCCCCGTAATATTCCGGATACCAGTTGCTCAGCGGGTCGAGTTCGTCGACCAGTTCCGCCTGTCCGATCGTCTGGGCTGTGATCGGCTGATCGCTGCGGTAGATGCGGTATCGCAACTGCGGGGCGTCGCCTGCGCCGTTGGCGAGATCACGGGCGGCCTTGTAGTCCTCGACCGTCGCGTCAGGGTCCATCAGCAGATCGAGCGGAGAATCCCACGTCAGCATGGTATCGCCGTCTCGATGCTCTACCGTCAGGTCCGTGACGAGCGGGTGTGGATCGGCTTGGGTTCCCAGAGGTTGATCGCAGGTCACGTCGATGCGGAACTCGCCGAGATAATCCGTAAAGGACTCGAACCGGATTTCCAACACCTGCCCCTCGGACGGAACAGCCCGTCGGACGGCGTCGCTCACGTCGAAGTACACGTGATCCGGCGCGAGGGTCTGCAGGGGCTCTGCGGGAGCGTCCGTCGAAATCACGCGCAGGGGCTTGTCACGCCATTTCGCCGATCCTTTGTCGTGAACCAGGATCGCGCGATGCACGGTGGTCCCGGCCGGCAGAAGCCCGGTGAAATCCAGCCGGAGGGTGTCGCCCCAGCGGATGACCGACTGCGGATGGGTCCCTTCGTCCGTGGTCGTGAACGAATGCGTCGCGACGGTGCTCTGGCTCCGCACGACGGGGGCGGTGGGCGCTTCGGAGCAGCCCTGCAATGCAGCCGTCACGCCCGCCACGGCCGAGAGCAGCAGCCGGGGCTCTAGCGATTCCATCCGTGGACCGTGGTTCCATCGAGACGTCCGATTTCGTTCCATGGTCGGTTCCTTCGGGTAGGTCGTTTATCGTCGAGCCATCCTGCCGAGACGCCGGAGAAGCAACAGCGACCCTCCCCCCAGCAGCATCGCCGAAGTCGGTTCGGGAACGTACATCAGCACCGTCCCGGACATCTCATCGAGGGTGATCTGCCCGGAGACCTCCTCGTATTCCAGGTACGCCGGATCGGCCAGGGTTCCGTCCGCCCCGATTGCCCCACCCCCGATCGGCATGACGCGCCAGAACGTCTGACCTTCCGGGAGGGTGAAGACGGTCGAGTCGCTCCGCAGGGCGTTGACCAGCACCAGTCCCTTCTTGAACTCGCGCAGGTACACGCCTTTGGTTCCCGTGGCCAGCGAGTCGATCAGGTCCAGCGGACCGACCCCGTCGGGGTCCGTCACCTTGGCGTCGTCGACCGGCTCGCCGAGGTCGATCTCCTACTCCGGCCACCAGTGCAACTCGCTGCCGGCCCCGCCGATGTTCACATAGCTCTGCTTGCGCTTCAGCAGCAAGTAGTTCGCCAGATACCACATCCGCCGGACGGGGGTTCCGTCCGAGCCGTTCTGCGCGATCCAGACTTTGTCGTTGTTCAGCAGCTTCAGCGTCCGGCTGGCCTGGAGCTTCCAGTCCGCGTAGGAAAACGAACGCGTCGCGAAGCCCTCGACCATCGCCCCATGGACGTCCTGGTAATAGCCTTCCGTCGTATCCGCCGTCGTCACCAGCGAACCGATGTTTGGAATGAAGTACATGTTCCGATTCGTCATCTCCTGGTAGACGTGGTCGTAATACGCCTCCAGGATCGGGATGTATTCTTCGTGGGGCTGGGTTCCCAGCCTGGACGTCGCCTGCTGGGCGTTGGGAATGGCGTACGGCAGGTGGGTGCTGTCGGCGAACACGCCGTCGGCTTTGCTGGTGGTGACGGCGTCGGCGACGCGATTCACCCAGAAATTCCGCCAACCCGATTCGTCCAGCTTCATGCAGTATTCTTTGATGGACTTGTAGTCGTTGTACACGCGGTGGGCGGAATCCTCCTTGCCGTCGTAATGCTCAAACCACGCCTCGTTGTCCTTGATGTCGGCCCAATCGGTCGACCAGTGCGTCCCCCCGCCGGGCTTGGGGAGGATCAACTGGGTCGTATGGCCGCTGTCCCGCGTGCCCAGACGATACTGGAGCATGATGAAATCGTTGCTATGGGCGCGGATGGCATCGACCTGCTGATCGGTGAGCTTCTGACTGCCGACGTAATGACTCGCCGCGAACCGCGCCTGGGCCTCGTTGCCCGTCAGGTCCGGCAACTGGTCGACGAAGACCGCAATCCGATCCCACGTGTCCGGAAACTGCCGATCCGGGTTGAATTGCCCCCAAGCCGAACAAAACGACATCGTTCCCAAGGAAAACAGAATCAAGGCCCCGGTCAACAGCTTGTTGTTCATGATGGATTCCCTGCTTCAAGTTGCTGCGCATGTGCCGCCGCGGATGTCAGAATATGCAATATGCCCAGTAAGCTCCCGTGTGAAAAAGGACTTATGCTGCGGGCGAGCGAAACCGAAAGCATTGGCGACAGGTCTGAAATATCGGAACATGTACCTATCGGCAATGTAAGGTCATATCTTACGTCGATCTGGCCCCCAAGCAAGAAAAAAGACGGGCTGTATCAGAGTTTTACAGAACCTTAATCCGACGCTAGCATTTCCTGAGCACGAAACCTACTCCCCGTTTCGCATTGACTTAGGTCATCTTCACTTCGTGTTTCCCCGCCGATATCCCCTTCGGCTCGATGACTTCCAGCGACTGTTTATCTGTAGGGTTATCGCCCCCATCCCCGGCATCATGCGGACGAACCGGCAGGGGGGGCTTTCGGTCGGGATTCTCCGTGGGGGCGTGCCCGGGTATTGGGGCTTCGAGGACCTCCAACACCTCCAACGCCCGCTGCCGCTCCGGCAAGAAGGGGGATCGCAGGAGCTTGCTGAGAAGGGGCTTGGCCTGGGCGTCTGGCAACTGCCCCGCCCACCGCATCAGCAGCATCCGGGGACGGGCACGCGGCTCGAGCCAGTCAGCGTCCGCGCCGGCCTCGGGAAGCAGCGCGTACACCCGCTTGGCCGGCGTGAACCCGTCCTCGCCGAGGTACTCGTAACAGAGGCAATACGCGTAGGGTTCGCTGCCCAGCAACTTCTGCACCAGCTTCGCTACGCCTGGCTCACCGCGGTCGACGAGTTGCTGCAGACCCGGATAAATGTTCACCCATAAACCCACCCGCCGAGGCAGGCGCTCATACTCCACCCAGATGCGGTCCGGCTCAACACCGGGAATGTCCCTGGCCAGGTCCCACCCCGTGGTATCCCGCGAGATGTATTTCTCGGCCAGTTCGCCGTTGTTGAACGCACTGAACCCCTGCAGATATACCCCCTCGGCCGACCATTGATCCCGCCGGTTTCGAACGAAAGCCATGAACCCCGCACGGGCGTCCGGATGCGTCGAAAAAAACGTCGTCAGATACGCGACCGCCTGACTCTGAAGCACCCGAGCGGGCTGCTCGTTGCGGTTCGGTTTGGCTTTGACGTCCTCGAGCATCTTCACCGCGTGCGGAACGGCGATGTCCGTCTTCATCCGCTCCAGCAGCCGAAGGCAACGTGCCGCACTGAGATACCGCTCCGTTTTGCCCTCGCGATACCGCAGAACCTCTTTCAACAGGATCCGCTCGACATCAAGCCCCATCCGCAACAACTCCGCCTGCGCGGACTGGCTCGCCGTGGGATTGTCATTCAGGTCCGCAAGCAGCTTCTTCGCCGCCCAGGGTTCCTGGTCAGGCGAGCCGTTGACGGTTTCAGCATACGCCCACCCCAACCCCAGCAGCCCCCCCACCGCCAGAACCATCACCGCTCGCAGTGCTTCTCGCTTCATCTGTAGGACCCTTTCCTGTCGACTCGACTCGAATCCGGAACGAAACTCCATTGTGACCGAAATCCTCGAAAATGCCAGAACCATATTCAGCAATCACGCAATTCAAATAGGCATCAAGGCAATAACCCTGCAATGTGTAACAATAGCGCCAAGGAGCCATTAATTCATGGGACGCCGGGGACGCTGGGCCGATCCCTGCCCCATGTTGCAGGGAAACGGAGGAATTCAACGCCGTCATTTGACCTCCTGGCGTTCGCGAGGACCGAGATGAAAAAAACTGCCGTGAATTCTCGCATTCCCCTGTATGGAAGTAGTTTACATATCATGTCTCTGTTCGGGCGAAATCGCTCTTGCCAGATTTGTTTTTATGGCATACAATTTGCTAAGCTCGATCCGACACATGCCCTCCGGGGTGTGATTGCGGGCTGTTGGAACGGGAAGAAACCACACCATGCGGCTGGACACCTCGCAACAACTTCGCCTCAGCCAGGAGATGAAGCTGGCTCCGCGCCTGATCCAGGCGATGGAGATTCTCCAGTTGCCGATGATGGCATTGCAGGAGCGGATCGAGGCGGAGATGGAGTCCAATCCCGTTCTCGATGTGGCGGAATCGACGACGGAGGACTCCGACGGCGACCGCCAGCCCGACCGCGAGTGGGGCCAGAGCGACATGGTCGTCGACGAGGACCACGGTAATCGCGAGGACTTCAGTCGGCTCGACGACATGACGGCGGAGTACGGTTCGGACTTCGCCACCGAGGACGCCCCGCTGCCCAGCCACGTCGCCGACCCCGAGGCCGGCAACAGGAAACTCGAGGCGATGGCCAACACCCCCGCCGCCCAGCAGACGCTGACGGAGTACCTGCGGGAGCAGTGGGTCTTCGCCGACGCCGAGCCGCGCATCGACGCCGCCGGCGAGCGAATCATCGAGAACATTGACGAGGACGGCTACTTGCGGATTCCACTGGAAGAACTGGCCACGCGCGAGGAACCCCACCTGCCTCTGCCAGACCTCCAGGCCGCCTTGCAGCGGGTCCAGCAGCTCGACCCGACCGGGGTCGGTGCCCGGGACCTGCGGGAGTGCCTCCTGCTGCAGCTTGATGCCCAGGCCCAGACCGGGCGGGACGTTTCGCTGGAGAAGCAGCTCGTCGGAAGTTTCCTGCGGGAAATCGAACTCAACCGGCTCCCGCAGATCGCCCGCCGGACCTCGCGGAGCATCGAGGAGATTAAGGACGCCCTGGCGTCGATCGGTCGGCTGACCCCCCGGCCGGGACTGCTGGTCGGACAGGACACCGCCCCTGTCGTCAGCCCCGATGTGGTCGTGATGCTCGACGACGACGGGAACGTCGTGGTGGTGATGGCGGACGATCATGTGCCGGCGCTGGCAGTCAACGAGTATTACCAGGACAAGGCCCGCGACCGAGCCACGGACAAGGCCACCAAGGATTTCCTGCGACGGAACCTGCGGTCGGCGCAATGGCTGATGGAAGCCATCGCGCAGCGTCGGCGAACCATCCGTCGCGTCACCGAAGAAGTCTTCAAGGTCCAGCGCGAGTTCCTCGACCACGGCCCGGAGGCCCTCAAGCCGCTGCCCATGGCCGATGTCGCCGAGAAGGTCGGCGTGCATGTCGCGACCGTCAGCCGGGCCGTTGCCGACAAGTACGTTCAGACCCCGCGAGGCATCTTCCCGCTGCGGATGTTCTTTTCCGGCGGGACGAAAACCGCCGGGGGCGAGGACATGAGCTGGGACGCCGTAAAGTTCAAGCTCCAGGAGATCGTCGACGCCGAGGACAAGTCCAAGCCCCTCAACGACGACCAGCTCGCCGAGAAGCTCAGGGCCGACG
>CAYMAP010000129.1:0-8023 GCA_964388425.1 uncultured Planctomycetaceae bacterium | reverse complement strand
CTTTTGTCGGATCGCGTCGGCGTGGCTGAAGACGAACTTTCCGATCGGGCAAAGCCCCAGCAGCGGTGTCGTCGATGAGTTGTCCATTCGGGGGGTTCTTTCCGGTGGCGTCGGTTCACTCTTCGAGGGTGCGGACCTGCTCTGTTTTGACTTCGGGATCGGAGGCGTTGTAGAGTTCGCCGGCGAACATGTTTTCGCGTTCGGTAGGCATGGAACGATTGTATCCGCCGGCAGGCAGGCTGTCATGCGTCGGCGTAAAGCCGATGCCCCCGTATTCAGAATTGCGCCAGGAACCGGACGTCGGATTCGTAGAGCATGCGGATGTCGGGCACATCGTGTTTGCGCATGACCATCCGCTCGATGCCCATGCCGAACGCCCAGCCGGTGTAGCGCTGCGGGTCGATGTCAACGGCTTCGAGGACGTTGGGGTCGACCATGCCGCAGCCGCCCAGTTCGATCCACTTTTCCGACCCGTCGGACAGATGAAAGAGCACGTCGACCTCGGCTGACGGTTCGGTGAAGGGGAAGAAGCTCGGGCGGAAGCGTGTCTGGACGGTCTCGCCGAAGTAGGCCTTGCAGAACTGGTCGATGCTGGTTTTCAGATCGACCATGCTGACGCCCTCGTCGACGTAGAGACCCTCGATTTGGTGGAACATGAAGCTGTGGGTCGCGTCGACGGTATCCGGCCGATAGACCCGCCCTGGCGCGACGACGCGGATGGGCGGGTCGGCCTGCTCCATGACGCGAATCTGGACGGTCGAGGTCTGGCTGCGGAGCATGCCCTCGGGCTCGCCGGGTCGGCCGGCGGTGGCGAGGTAAAAATTGTCCAGCGGGTCGCGGGCGGGGTGCTCGGCGGGGATGTTCAGATCGATGAAGTTGTGCTGTTCGTCCTCGACCTCCGGGCCGTACACGACCTCGAAGCCCATTCGGCCGAAAATGTCGGACAGTTCCCAGATGGTCTGGGTGAGGATGTGGACGTGCCCGATGCGGAGCTTCTGGCCGGGCAGGGTGACGTCCTCGACGGGCCCGGCCGACGCCCGCGGCGAGCCGAGGTCGGCTTGGGCGGACTCGAAGGCTTCGGTCAGGGCGTTCTTGAGTTGGTTCGCCGCCTTGCCGTACGCCCCGCGCTGCTCCGGAGCGATGTCCTTGATACCTGCCAGGGCGGCCTTGACCTGCCCCTTGCTGCCCAGCCAGCGGATGCGCCACTGCTCGAGGACGTCGGGGGCCTCAGCTCCGGCAAGCTCCTGGCGGGCCTGCTGCTCGAGTTGTCTCAGGTCGTCCGGGGTGGGCATGGGGAGTTGGCTGTCCGCTTCGCGCTACGCTGCGGCTGTCGCTTCCAGGCCGGCGGCTTGGAGAATGGCGTCGAAGGCGTCGGGGTCGTCGACGGCGATCTCGGCGAGCATCTTGCGGTTCAGGTCGATCTGCTGATCGTACAGGGCGGCCATGAACTGACTGTAGCGGACGCCGCGTTGTCGGCAGGCGGCGCTGATGCGCTGAATCCAGAGTCGTCGGAAATCCCGCTTGCGGTTCTTGCGGTCGCGCGTGGCGAAGACGCCGGAGCGGTAGACCTTCTCCTTGGCGATGCGGTATCGGCGGGAATTCGGGCCGTGATACCCCCGGGCCTGTTTGAGAACGCGTTTGTGCTTCTGTTTGCGGGCAGCGCCCTTGCGTACGCGAGGCATGGCAGTCTCCTTGGTCTCGGCCGATGGACTCCCGCGACTGCGGGATGTTGTGTTCCTTCCCAGGATCGCCCCGTCGGGCTCCCATCGGGCCAACTGGTTCTGTCGTCGTTGTGTGTGTCGTTGTCGCCGCTTGTCCCGGGCGTTACATGCCCATCATCCGCTTCATCTGTTTCGCGAAGGTCGGGTACACTTCCTTGGGCTTGCGGAACCGGCGGAGCTGCTTGGGGGTCTTTCGGCTCTTGAGGTGGCTCGCCCCGGGGCTGAGCCGGCGAAGCCTACCCGTTCCGGTCACCTTCACTCGTTTGGCGACGGCTTTGTTGGTCTTCATTTTCGGCATGGTCGTTCCCTTTCGGGCTGTTCGTTTGGCAGGTCGAAAGACCGGCCATTGTACCAGACGCCGGTGCGTTGTAAAGGGGTCGGCGGCTCATTTTTTACCCGCCGCGTTGTTCAGAGAGGGCACTTGACAGTGGTCGGGCCATGGACTACGATAGGCCGTTTCCCGACAGGGAGTTTCTGCGCCGGTCACCGGGCGAGGAGCGACAGGCACGTGGCCAGGAAGAAAAACAGCAAGGCCCTCTACGAGGTGCTTCAGGAATATCCAGGCGCCATGGCGGTTCCGGACTGGATGAAGTCCAGCTCCGTTCCGCCCGAGGAGCCGGTCTTGGACGAGACCGAGCCGGACGATGCTGTCGCGGACGATGCGGATGAGATATCCCCTTCGGCCCGGGAGGAAGACCGGGCGGAATTGACAACCGAAGACGATCAGCCCGCGCGGGAGGATGTCGACTTCGTGCCTGAAGACGGGGAGCAGACCGGGCAAACCGACAGCCGAGCCCTGGACGAACTCGCCGCCGAGGCCCGGTCGGAACCGGCCGAGATCGAGCCGGACCGCGACGAGGAACCTGCTGAACCGGAGGAGACGGAAATCGAGGTCCCCGCCCAGCCGACCGACGCCGGACCGATGTTCGCCCCCGCCGTGGAGGTCCAGGAAGCCGAGGAGGAGGCCCCGACCGTCGCCGACGCCGAGCCGGAGTGGGAACCCGCCGAGTCGAGCGAGGAGTTGGACGAGGACGGCCAGCCCGCCGCTGCGACGGCCGAGCCGATCGAGGACATCCAGGACGCCGAAGAAACCGACGAGGACGACGAGCCGACCGCGGAGGCCCCCGAGGTGACTGACCCCGAGGGGTCGACTGACGAACAGGCTGCGGACGTCGCGCTGCCCGGGCCTGAGTCGGCCGATCATGCCCCGGAGGCGGTCGAGGCCGGGCCGGAACCCCAAGCCGAGCCTGAACCGGTTGCGGAAGTCGATGATCGGCCTGAGACAATCGAGACGAACGACCGTCTGGAAGAAATCGATCAACCGGCCGAGACGGGCGAGACATCCGAGCCGACCGCCGCGCCGCAGCCCGAGGTCGACGAGGCCGTGCCGGCCGGGCGGGGGTCCTGGCCGTCGACGGCTCCCTGGCGGGCCCAGCCCAGTGACGAACAGGTCCTGCTGCGCCTGCGGGTCGTACCGGCCATGCTGCTGTTGGGCTGCGTCGGCGTGCTGCTGGTCGCGGCGTTTGTCATCGGCCGCGTAACGGCCCCGCGCCCGACCGAACCCGTCGCTGACGGGTCGGCCGACGAAAACGCCCTGGCCGAGACCGGCCCCCAGCGCCCGCCGCTGAACCTCAGCCCGGCACACAAACCCGACCCGCCTATGGCGGCGACCTCCGGACAGCGAGACCCCCAGAGGTACTACCTGATCATCGAATCGCTGAAAGGCAAGAGCCAGGAGGATTTCGGCGAAGCCGAACGCATCATCGAGTTCTGCCAGGCCCGGGACATCCCGGCCGACATGGTCCTGCTGGGCGATCGGCTGGCGATCTGGTCGCTGCTGGGCTTTCGGTCGGACACCAGCGACGAGGCGCTTCGGCATGCCAGACAGATCGAAGACATCGGAAAAGAATATTTCAGCAAATACAGAACCTATCGATTCCTCCAGCGGAAAAAAGCGGATGGACCGTTCAGCCCGTTTTTCTACACCGGCCGGAGCGAATCGAAATAAACCGCACGACCACCACGCCCGCAGGGGCGAAATACGAACCCCGGCGACGGCCTGGCCGTCGCATGAACCCAACGATCACGCCACAAGGAGCAACCGATCATGAGTCTTGACCGATCCCTTCGACACCACGGCGGCCTGAAGGGCCGACGCGCCGTCCTCAGCCGCGCCGAGCGGATCATGAAGATGCAGCGGGAAGCGAACTTCGACCCCGAAAAGGACAGCCCCTTCGGCCTGCCGAAACTGCGCGTCCACCAATCCAAGGCCGGCCAGAAAGCCAAGAAGGAAGAGACCGGAGAAGCCGTCACGGCCGAAGGCGCCGCCGAGGCCCCTGCCGATCAGGCCAAGGAGTAACCTTCCGTCATGACGGCATCGGCCCACCGCATCGCCAGTCGGATGGACGAACTCGACGCCTCGGGCATCCGCAAGGTCTTCGACCTCGCGGCGAAGATGACCGACCCGATCAATCTTTCGATCGGCCAGCCGGACTTCGACGTCCCCGAGCCCGTCAAAGAACAGGCGATCCACGCCATCCGCACCGGGCAGAACAAGTACACCCAGACACAGGGGACGGCCGTGCTGCGCGCAGCCCTGGCCGAAGCTTGCCGAAAAGAATTCGGCTGGTCCGAAGCCGACCACCGCGCCTATCTCGTCACCAGCGGAGTCTCCGGCGGGCTGCTGCTGGCGATCCAGACCCTGGTCAACCCCGGCGAGGAAGTCGTCTTCGCCGACCCGTACTTCGTGATGTACTCCCACCTGGTCAAACTCGCCGGCGGTGTCCCCGTGCCCGTCGACACCTACCCCGACTTCCGCCCGGACGCCGAGGCCTTCCAACGAGCGATCACCGACAAAACGAAACTGCTCCTCCTCAACAGCCCGGCCAACCCCTCCGGGGTGGTCTATACCCGGCAGGAACTCAGCGAACTGGCCGACCTGGCGAAACGACACGATCTGCTCGTCGTCAGCGATGAAATCTACAACCTCTTCTGCTACGACGAACCGTACGTCTCGATGGCCTCGCTGTACGACAAGACCCTCCTGCTGCGGGGCTTCTCCAAAAGCTACGCCATGACCGGCTGGCGAATCGGCTGGGCGACCGGGCCGGCGGAGATCATCGACAAGATGACCATGCTCCAGCAGTACACCTTCGTCTGCGCGCCCAGCATGGCCCAGACCGGCGCGGTCCAGGCCCTCCAGACCGACATGCACGAACAGGTCGCCGCCTACAAACGCAAACGCGACCTTGTCCACCAGGCCCTCGGCGAGACCTTCGGCCTGACCAAGCCCGGCGGGGCGTTCTACGCCTTCGTCCCCGCCCCCGGAGGCAAGGCCACCGATTTCGTCACCCGCGCCATCGAACGCAACGTCCTCATCATCCCGGGCAGCGTCTTCTCCACGAAGGACACGCATTTCCGCGTCTCCTACGCCACCTCCGAGGACCAGCTCCTCAAAGGCATGGACATCCTCAATGAACTCCGGGAGTCTGTTCACTGAAGTGAGCAGTCCCACTCCACGAGTCAGTGAGACTTCCACTCATCTCCGCCCGACGTTCCTTACAATCGCTACCGGAAGTACTCTCCAAAATGGCGATTCCCCCGGAACCGCCAAGGACGCGGTTGCAGGACCCTTTTGGGGAATGCAACTCGCTTGTTTTCGTTGACGAATCGCCCTGATGTTTCGTTCCGTCGACTTTGGAGGGAGGCCTAAAAAAAATCCCTCATGCCTATCAGGGTGCGCTCGACAATAGAGGGCGAGAGCCCCATGGTGCAGTTCGCCTTCCAACCCGACGGCCGACCTCCGCGGTTCCTTCCGCACCGGCTGGACGCGCCCGCACGCCATCGGCGAGAGCCGGTCACGACCGGCCGACCCCATGACGGCGACCGTCAGCTCGGGCAAGGCGGACCAACACGACGCGTCGAAGTCCGCCCCCACAGGGAAGTTGCCGACCCCCGCATCCGCCTGTACCTCCAGCACGCCGACCTCGCCGAGGACTGGGAGCCTGCTGCCTGGGAGGTCTACTCCATTGACCTTCTCGTCTGAGACTGACCGGGCGAAACCTCGCACAGCGGACCTTTGCGCTTCCTTAACTTGATCCTCACCTCTTTTGGGGCTACGTTGTCTGTCTGAAACCCAGACCCAGCAACCCTTTTTCGAAGGAAGGTGACCCGTGAGGACCACTGCCGAACTCTCCATCCGCCGAACGTCCCTGCTCCTGCTTCTTCTGACCTCGATCAGCGCCTCGGGGCTGGTCACCGGCTCTGCGCGGGCTGAGGACGCCGAGAAGCCTGCTGCCGAGTCCGGCAAGGCCGACCCCGGAGAAGACAAGCCCAAAGAACCTTCCGACGTCGACAAAAAACGCATCCAGACCCTCAAGGACTTTTTTACGAAGATCTACACCCGTCCGCTGAAGAACCGCAACTGGTTCGTCCGCGCGATGGCCGTCACCCTGCTCAGTCGCCTGGAAACCCCGGAGATCACCGACAAGCTGATGGAAATCCTCCAGAAGGACGCCCACCCGATGGTCCGCATGTACGCCTGGGAAGCCCTGCACGCGCGCAACCCGGTGCTGTCCGACGAGCAGCGGAAAACCTGGGTTGCCGAGGGCATCGAACTCAGCCGGCGCAACACCTTCAAAGGCGACCTGCGGGCGGATCTGCTCGCCTCGGCTACGGAGTTCGGTCCGGAGGGGCTGGACGGAAACGTCGCGAAGTACTACTACGACCTGCTCGGGAAGGTCCGGCACGACAACCCCTACGACAGCCGAACCCTCCAGCGGATGCGCGAGACGGTCAAGGCCTGGAACGATCCGGAAATCGCCCGCCGAACCGCCATCATGATGACCCGCCCGCACGTCGGGTACGTCGCGGAATTCGTGTTGGGCGGGTTGAACCACTCCATCGAACCGCTCGGGCGGGTTGACCGCCAGGTCTCGCCGAATGCCTGGCGAACGGCCCAGGAGAAATGGGCGCTGTGGGCAAAAAAAGCCAACCTCACCCCCACGCCCGTCGAAAAGCTGCCGAAATACCGCGAGTTGAGCCGATACCTCCCCGCCGCCCGGAAACTCACCGACCCGGACGACCGGACGTGGCGGGAGGATCTGGAACTGGGCAAACTCCAGATCACCCACTTCGACCTGGTCTTCTGCCTGGACATGACCGGCGGAGTCGCTTCCACGGCAATGATGGAGTGGGTTGCCAGCAACGCCGACCGGATCCTGGAGGCACTGAAGGTCCTCTCCCGCGCGCCGCGGATCGGCGTGGTGTATTACTGCCACGAAGTCGTCGACAAGGCGATGCAACCCTGCTGCCGGGAAGCGATGGCCAAGGCACGAAAAACCGGCAACTATGACGAGGTCATGAAGCTCTTCAAACTGACGCCCAACACCGCCGTGCTGGCCCGGAGGATGGCACAGTTCGATGAAACCGGAGGGCACGGCCCGCGAGACAAGGTGGCGGTCGGCTGGGGAGCGATCTACTCCGGCCTCTGGGTCGCCCTGAAGAAACAGCCCTGGTCCCGGACCTCCGGGGCGCAGAAAATTATCGTCTGCTTCGGAGACGAACAGCTTACCGAAGGAACGCACGAGATGACCAAACAGCTCGTCTCCGAGGCAGGCCGGGAAGGCTTTGTCATCTCCTTCGTGGAAATCTACCGGAAACGACGCAAAAAAAACCTCGACGTCGTCTACAGCGAACTGGCCGATCTGGCTAACGGAAGCTGTTTCGTGCTCCAGGTCGACAAGGACGACGACCGCAAATCATCCTCCCCAAGCCTTTTCAACGGGCAGATCGCCGCCCCGCCCGAGAAGGGCTCGGTCTACACGACGGTCGTCGGGCAGATCGTCAGTTCCATCGTACCCAAAAGCTACCGCAAACACGTTCAGCCCTTCGTTACCGTTTTGATGGAAAACGTCGACGCATCGCTGGCTGAGCGGAGGTAAGTCGGCCCACCGATCCCCCCCGGACTTGCGTGCCCTGGGCCGGAATCGAACGCGCCGCCCGAGGCCCGACGGGGGGGGGAGTGTGCAACGCATCGTCCGGGACATCCCCAAAGCGGCGCGTTACCTTGGTCCTCCGCCAACCGTGACTGAACCATGAGGGTACCTTGAAAAATTCGATTTGCGAGATCGCGCCGAGACTTTGCTTGCTGCCAAGGAACGAAAATCGGTGCATATTCTGAAATATTCGCCGGTTTTTGTGACGCAGGCAGCGGGCAACAAGATCAAGCAATGTCGTGAATCCAATTTTTCAAGGTGCCCAATAGAGTGACATCCCCAAAACGGTCCTCCCAGCGTGTTCTT
>CAYMAP010000128.1:0-8110 GCA_964388425.1 uncultured Planctomycetaceae bacterium | reverse complement strand
GACGCGGACCTCGAAGGTGACGGTGGACGGTTCGGGGCGGACCTCGATGCCGTCGACTGCGCGGAGGACCTCCGCCTGGAGCGTTTCGGCCTTGCCCGGTTCGAGGGCCTTGAGGTCGATCCGCTGGGTACTGAGGACGGGCTGGCCGGGACGTGCATGGAGGAGTTCGTTCAGCCGATCGGTCTGGGTTTCGAGGACGCGGAGGTCGACCGTTGCCGTGGGGTCGGGCTGCTCGAGAACCGCCCCCGTGTAGTCCAGACGGACCGGAACGTCGGTCACGCGTACCAGCCGATCGAGATGGACGGCGACGGCCTGGGGAGCGACGGACTTGATCGCGATGCCCTGGCCTCGCAGATTGGCGGCTTTCTGGAGGAGTTCGCGGGTGGGGACGGCCCGGTCGCCGGATTCGTAGTCCTGGGCGACGTTCACCGTCAGCGTCGAGCCCTGCGCCGCCAGTCGCTGGCGGTATCGTTCCAGGATCGAGCGGTTCCCCGAGATCTCCATCGTGACGGTGTACTCTTTCTGGGAGAGCAGCTCCATCATGGACGACGTCGGATCGCCCGTCGTTAGCCGAAGCGTCATCGTGACCTTCTGCGTGTCGGTAAATTCCATGTCCGCGTAAATCCAGATCAACAGCGTTGCCAGCAGCACCCAGAACAGGTCGTGCAACTGCCCCCACCACCATCGCCGGCTGAAGCGCGGAGGCTTGACGGGGCGTTCGACAGTGCGGCGGGGCGTCATGAACCGGCCTCCACGCGCTTCGGACGGGCCCGCCCTGGGCTGAGCAGGTCGATGAGCATTTCGCGGACGTTTTCCTGCTCCAGCCCGATGTGAAGCTGGCCCTCATAGGCCAGGCTGATCCGTCCGGTCTCCTCGCTGAGGACAAGAATGACGGCATCGGAGTCGTTGGCCAGTCCCACCGCCGCCCGGTGTCGACTGCCGAGGGAGGGGTCGACGTCCTCACTCTCGGCGAGGGGGAACTGGCAGCCGGCTGCGGCGATACGCTCGTTGTGGATGATCACGCCCATGTCGTGCAGGGTCGTGCCCGGATAGAAAATTGTATTCAGCAGTTCGGCGGAAACTTCCCCGTCGATCCGCGTGCCGGTTTCCATCAGCGCGCCCAGTCCGACCGACCGCGCGACGCCGATGATCGCGCCGATTTTGTTTCGGCTCAGAAATGACGCCGATCGCAGCAATTCGTTGACGAGATCTTCGATCTCGCTGTGGCGCCCGCGGAAGAACCTCGCCTGGCCGATCGAGATCAGCACCCGGCGCAGCTCGGGCTGAAAGGCGACAACGAACGCCACGAACGCGAACAGCAGGAAATGCCCGTAGAGAAACTCGATACGTTTCCACTCGTCGGTCTTGGGCAGCAGGCGGATGACGATGAACACCACAGCAAGCAGGACCGCTGCGCCTTTGACCAGCCTGGCCCCCCGCGTGCCCCGCAGGAACCGCATCATCAGCCAGACCACGACCCCGATCAGAAGCAACTGCACGGCGACCACGGAGAGGTTGTACGTCGCAACCCGCTGGAAATAGATCGTGATGGCGTCGAAGAGTTCGTGCATCCGTGCCCGATGTCGCGTCCCAGTTCATCGCCGGTCCACCCGCCGGTGCGTCCGTGACGGACCGGGCGGCGCAGGACAAGCTGCTGTCGTCCGTTATCGTCCAGACGACCGCCGACGCTCAAGGGAATCCGACCGGTTTTCCCGGCCGGGGCAGCTTCTTTTTCCGGCTGGCGGGTGTTTTTTCTGTGCCGCGCGGGTATGATCAAAACCATTCTGACAGGAGCATCCATCATGACGCCCAAGGAACGTTACCTCGCCGCCGTCCGGGGCGAAAACCGCGATCGCGTCCCCGTCACGCCAATCTTCATGCAGTGGGCCGCCGAGCACATCGGGCGGACCTACCGCGAGTACTACCTCGACTGCCGCGTGATGGCCGACAGCCAGTTCGCCGTTACCGAGCAGTTCCATCTTGACCAGATCAGCAGCATCTCCGACCCCTGGCGGGAGGCCAGCGCGTACGGCATGACGTTCGACTGGCCCGACGACGGGGTAGGCAAGCCCCACGCACACTTCCTCCAGAGTCCCGCCGACGTCGACAATCTCGAGCGATTCGACCCGATGCAGCGCGATCGGACGCGAGATCGGATCGAGGCCGTCGCACTTTACGCCGAGAAGCGCGGGCAGACCCACAGCGTCCTCGGCTGGGTCGAAGGCCCCGTGGCTGAGTACGCCGACCTCCGCGGCGTGCAGGACACCATGATGGACTTCCTCGACGCACCGGAGGCATTCGAGAAAGCCGCCCCGATCCTCGTGGACAACGCTATCGAATTCGCCCGCGCCCAGATCGAACGCGGCGCGGAAACCGTCGGCGTCGGTGATGCCGCCGGGAGCCTGATCGGGCCCGCCCTGTACCGCGAGCACGTCCTGCCGTGGGAGAAAAAACTCATCGACGCCATTCACGAACTCGGCGCGATCGTCAAACTGCACATCTGCGGCAACACGTTCAACATCGTCGAAGACATGGCCGCCACCGGCGCGGACATCCTCGACCTCGACTGGATGGTCCCCCTGGCCGAGTCGCGTGCGAAGGTCGGGCCGGAGGTGTGCCTGGCCGGGAACTTCGACCCCTCGGCCATCCTCCTGCGGGGCACGCCCGAGGCCGTCGCCGATGCCGCCCGCAAGTGCATCGCCGACGGCGGGGACCGCTTCCTTCTCCAGCCCGGCTGCGAAGTGCCCCCCAAAACCCCCGTCGAAAATATCGCCGCCTTCTGCCCCGGCGGACTTCTCGACGACGCCCTTCAGTGCGCAACGGGAGCCTGAGTTCCGACTCGGCGTCCGGGCGTCAGTCGCGGGCCTGTTCGATGGCGTCGGCGACCAGCAGTGCCTGCCTCACCGCCCCGACGTCGTGGACGCGGAAGAGCGACGCCCCCGCCGACCGCGCAGCCAGACAGGCCGCCACCGTCCCGCCCGTGCGGTCTTCCGGTGTGGGGGCCGTGCCGGCCACGCCGGCCGACAACTCCCCGATGAACCGCTTCCGCGAGGGACCCACCAACACGGGCCGATCCAGCCCCCGCAAGGCCCGCGTCCCGTCGGTCAGCAGCGCGAGGTTGTGCTCCAGCCGTTTGCCGAACCCGATCCCCGCATCGAGGACGCAGCGATCCTTCGGCAGCCCGTCTCGGGCGAGGGCGTCGAGTTGGCCCGCCAGGAAGTCGCGGACCTCGGCGACGACGTCGTCGTAGCGCGGGTCGTCCTGCATCGTCGCCGGCTCGCCGGGCATGTGCATCAGTACCAGGGCCCCTCGGCGGTCGGCGACGAGGCCGGGCAAATCCGCGTCCTCCCGACCGGCCGAAACGTCGTTGACGATCTGGGCCCCGCAGTCCATCGCGAAACGGGCAACGGCTGACCGCGTCGTGTCGACGCTGACGACCGCGCCGGCCCGGCCGGCGAGGTCGCAGACGCCCGGCAGGACCTCGGCGAGACGGGAGATCTGCTCCCCGGCCGGGACGCGCTGCGAACCTGGGCGGGTGCTCTCAGCTCCGACGTCCAGGAGGTCGGCGCCCTCCTCAATCATCGCTTGGGCATGCGCGACCGCGCGTTTCGGTTCATCGAACCGCCCGCCGTCGGAAAAACTGTCCGGCGTGACGTTGAGAATGCCCATCACGAACCATCGGCCCGTATGGTGCGAGGCGAGAATGTCATCGACTGCCGTCATGGGTCGAACCGTCCCTGTCGGCGGGAAAAGAAAGCTCGGCGTCAGCTTGCCTGGGAGCCGGGCGAGGCGCTGTTGCGTTTGACGAGGTGGATGACGTTGCCGCTCTCGTTGTACTCGACCACGTCCATGAACGATCGCATGAGCATGATCCCCCGCCCGCAGGGTTTCATGATGTTTTCGTCGGACGTGGGGTCGGGGACGTCGCAGGGGCGGAAGCCCTCACCCTCGTCGATGATGGTAAACTCCGCCTGTTCGGGGGTGATGTCGTAGCGGATGCGGACGCGCTTGTCCGGGGCGTAGCGGTTGCCGTGCTTGATGGCGTTGACCAGACCCTCTTCGAGAGCGAGCTTGACGGCGAAGACGTCGGCGTCGAGGAATCCCTGTCGGCGGACTTCCTCCAGCAGCCGTTCTTCCAGATCCCGGGCCTCGGTCAGGTCCGATCGAATGACGGTTTCCTCAGCCAACACCGATCCCTCGGGTCAGGCCCGGCAGGACGCACCCGCCGGACGGTACACCTATTGAATGCTCTCCAGGGCGTCGGCCTGGCTTTCGCGGATCTGGAAGATTTCATTCAGACGCGTGATCTTAAACACCTCCTCGATGGCCGGCTGGATGTTGCACAGCCGAAGCTGTCCGTTGGCCTCGCGAACCCGCTTGTGCAGCGTGATGAGCATCCCCAGCGCGCTGGAGGACATGTTGGTGACGTTGCGGAAATCGACGACCAGTTTGGGCACGGGGGCCCCGGCGACGAGGTCCTGGAGTTCCTTGCCGATCCGCGCGATGTTCATCTCATCGAGGATGCGTTGTTCGGAGAGGGTCACGACGGTCACGCCGTCTTGTTCGGTCACATTCATCTTGGCATGTTCGGCCATGGGCAGCGTCTCCAGTGTGGGGAAGAAGTATCCAAGGTACGAAGAATCCTAGACGCCCGCGGGCGGGGTGTCAAGTGCCGTTCGATTAGCCGATGGTTGTCTTTTCGTTCCGGTAGAGTCTCGAGGGCGCAAGCTCGCCGGAATCGTGCCCGGCCCGGAACCGTGTTTTGCGGACGCTCCAGCACAACGCGCAGGCCGATGGGTATCCCGCCGGGTCCGGCTGGAAGCCGTCCGGTCCGGTCCGTTGGGCCAAGGCGACCGGACCGCCGGCCAGCAGCGCCCCGAGCACGGGCCTCCGGTCAGCGTCCTCCGCCAGGGCCCGCCAGAGTTCACCGACCGACCCCGGCCGACCGCGTACGACCCGCCCCAGTGCGATGCCCGCGCAGACGCCCGGCATGACAGTCCCGTCGGGCAGGACGTGGACGTGCTTGCTCCGCAGCAGTGCCTCCCGGCAGGAACGTTGCTCGAAATGTTCGACGGGCTGGCCGGGCAGGACCGGCCCGAGCCGATCGGCTGCCCGGGCGTTGAGCCGGTCTCTGCCGCCGGCGAGGTAGTCGGCGAAGACCTCCCGCCGGCGATGCGGGTCCAGTCCCGCCAGGTCGAAACCGTCCGCCAGCCAGTCCTCCCAACGGACCCGGACCCTCCCCGGCCCGAGCCGTTCCCGCGCAATCCGCGCCAGTCGGCGCGGCCGCTCGATCGGCACGAACTGCTGGTGGAACGGGTCGGCGGAAATCGCCAGCCGACCCATCCCCGCGGCGTCCAAGGCTCCCAGCCGATCGCGAATGTCCCGCTCGCCAGTCGCCCAGAAGGCGTTGGTCTCGACGCTCTCCAACGGGCCCAGACCCTCCCGCCGGGCCGACCGGGCCAGGGCCAGCAGCAGGTCGAAGCGACCGAACGGCTCGCCCCCGGAGAGGTGAACCCCACAGCCGTGCGGTGAGGCGGCGACCAGCCCCTCCCACGCCGTCATCGCCAGATCGAGGTCCATCCAGCCGGTCTCGGCCGGGCTGCATGACAGGTAGCAGCTCGCGCAGGCGGCGTTGCACCAGTCCGTCAGCATGAGCCCCGCGCGGGACCAGTATTTCACGGGCATCGGTTCGGGGCCGGTACGGGACATCCGTTCATTGTAGCCTTTGGCCCCCGTCCCGTCAGCGGGTACAATGGCACGATGCCCGGCTGCGGACTGCCGGGAAGGAGACCGCCATGCCCTGCCTCACGAATGCCCAGCCATGACCGACACCCCCGAGCCGACCTTTCATCTCTTCGTCTACGGCACGCTGAGGAACGCCAGCGTCTTTCGAGCCGTGCTCGGGTGGCGGCTGGTTTCCGCCGCCGACGCCCAGGACGACAACGATTGCCTCGTCGCGGTCGACGCCGTCCTCGACGGGTACAAGAAAATCAGCCCCGACAGCACCTACGAATACGCCGTCCCCGACCAGGGCCACCGCATCCGGGGCTACCTCGTCCGCGACATCCCCCGCCGGGCCCTGCCGGCTTTGAAAACCTACGAGGGCGACAACTACCTCCGACGGACCCTCAAGGTCCAGACCAGCGAAGGCCTCGAACGCGCCTACGTCTTCGTCGGCAACGAAAAACAACTCGAACACGCCTTCGGGCACGCCTTCCGCGACCCGCTCAAACAGGAAATCCTCCTCCAGCAGAAAATCGACCGCGCCATCGCCGAGGCCGAACAAGCCCAACTCCATACCGACGACAGTATCACGCGAAGGGCACTGTCGGAACTGTCCGGCGCGACCATCCGCGACATCCACCGCCGACACTTCGAGGTCGGAGGCATCAGCGACTACACCATCCGCCACTTCCTCAAAGACAAACCCATCCGCGACTTCGATCGCATCCGGAAAGCCCCCGCCGCTCAACCCTTCCTGCCAAACTACCTCCGCCTCGTGGTCCGGCAGGTCATCTTCAACCAGTTCGAGGAACGCATTCACACGCAATTCCGCTACGAACTGGACCACCTCCCGCTCGATCAGAACGTCTACCAGCGCGTCGTCAGCGCCCTGATCGCCCTGCGCATGCTCAATCGGCAGTATACCGTCCTCGATGTCATCGCCAACGACATCCTCGGCGACCTCGACAGCCGACACGGCCGACTCGTCGACTACGTCCGCCGATCCGTCGCCGCCGCCGACGCCCTCTACGAATCTCAGGCCGCCCAGACTCAACTCGCCTTCGTCCAAAGCCACATGGGCTACGGCCATACGCCGCTGGGAGCGGAACTGGAGTTTTCCAATCTCGGCCACGCCGTCATCGGCGATCCCGACGGACAGGTCGGCCAGGACCGCGCCTACGACGGGTTCCTGTACTTCTACGACTTCGCGCTGGATATGCTCGGCTGGAAACTCGGCGCCCACGTCGACGACCACCGCGAAAAAGCTCCCGGTAAACCGAGGCGGGGCTTCTTCGAGGTCGCCCTGGGCAACCTCTCCATCGAAGCCAACCTCTCCAAGCCCATCACACGCGACCCCTGGGTGCTCAACCAACTCATCCACCATACCATGCGGTTCTACGACGTCCGCCCCCACAGCGTGCATCTGTCCATGCAGCCACGCAGCCAGCACCGCCCCAACCGCAACCGCACCCTCCCGGCGGGGATCATGAAGTGCCTCTTCGCCATCGCAGGCGACCCCGCCCGCAACGAGCAGGGGGGATGGACCATCCGCCGACTCGCCGGGGACGAAATCATCCGCACCGACCCCCACCCGTCGATGCTGTTTTCCGACATCTCCAAACGCTACAGCCGACAACCCGAAAGCTACCTGCCCTCCGGGACCGAAAAAGACGCCGGCCTGTACGTCCAGCAGTTCCGCTTCCTCAGACTCTCCCCGGAACTGAACTACGAACCGATCATCATGGCCCTGAAGGGCCTGCAGATGAAGCTCCGCCCGGGCAGCTTCCTGACTCCCAAGCAATTCGAGTACAGCCGAAAGCACCGCAGGCTCTTCCAGGAACTTCGCGAATGGGGCCAGGCCCCCGAACCCATCGACGCCGACGACCTTGAACGGTTCCTCACCGAAGTCCACGACGGACTCATGCTTGAGCGCAAGGGCAAGCCCGTCCACACCGCCGCCTACATCGCATGGTCCATGTCCCAACTCGCCGAGTCCATCCGGCGGTTCAACCGCCTCCTGACCGACCAGGACGAAGCCATCCAGCCCCCGCTGTCCGCGACCTCGACGGGCAAGACGTGATGGCGTCGGCTAGTACTTCGTCACACGGATTATTGCTCGGTGTTCATTTCAGGATCCAGGAGCAGCAACTTGATCCGGCATGATCGGTTCGACCGTCCATCTTCCGAGGCCCCGGCGAGGCGTACTTTTTCAGCCCCGGAAA
The DNA here is from genome assembly GCA_964388425.1 of uncultured Planctomycetaceae bacterium. Lineage (GTDB taxonomy): Bacteria > Planctomycetota > Phycisphaerae > SM23-33 > SM23-33 > CAYMAP01. The sequence continues at coordinate 164 of CAYMAP010000128.1, read as the reverse complement.
GCTTGACTCCGCCGCCAAACCTGCTACAATTTTCTCGCGTACGACTGCGGGCGTAGCTCAGTGGTAGAGCGTCACGTTGCCAACGTGAATGTCGTGAGTTCGAATCTCATCGCCCGCTTTTTGACGGCCCTTGTCAGAACGTGACCGGGGCCGTCTTTCTTTAG
>CAYMAP010000127.1:4090-8165 GCA_964388425.1 uncultured Planctomycetaceae bacterium | reverse complement strand
ATAAGGTCGGCGAAAGTGTTTTCCCCCGACCGGCCGATAGTGGTAGAGTGGAGGCATGGACCGACCGAAGCGTCCTGGGGCGCGGATCGGCCTGCCCGGGAGCAAGCCATGGCGACGACGAAAACCTCGAAGGAAACCGTGACGACCTTTGCAACGGCCGCGATGCTGGCCGGCGGATCGGCCGGCCTGCTGCTGATCGTACTGAAATTCCTCCAGTTGGGACTGATGAGTTCCGGGGACCCGGCCGACGCCCAGCGGTTCTGGTGGCTGGGGGCTCTGGGGTGGGCGATGCTGACGATTCTGCTGACCAGCGGCGTCGTTCTGTTGGGCCTGGCCGGCGTCGCATTGCGTCGGACGGCCCGCGTTGCCGAACACCAAACCGCCCACCTCGAACGCATCGAATCCCTGCTGGAGCACCAGGGCGCGGACCTGCGGAACCTCGCGTCGATGGCAAGTCTTTCCGACCAGGCCAAGGGGCTGATCAACTACGAGCGAGAGCTGGAGGCCCTGCGCGAGACCGTCAACGCCATGCTGCTGAAGCAGGATTACAAGTCCGCCGAAGCGATCGTCGAGCGGATGGAGAGTCGGCTGGGTCTGGTCGACGAGGCCACCCGCATCCGCGAGGACATCGACAACGCCCGCCGGGCCAGCGTGGACGACCGCATCCAGGCCGCCGCCAAGCGCGTCGGCTCGCTGCTGGGTCGCCAGCAGTGGGCCCAGGCCAAACGCGAAGCGGAACGACTGCTGGCCCTGTTCCCGGAAAACGCCCAGATCAAGTCCCTGCCCAAACAGATCCAGTCAGCCTGGACGGCCTACAAGGGCAAGCTGCTGAAAGACTACGGCCAGGCGGTGCGGATCAACGACGTCGAGCGGTCCATCGACCTGCTCAAGGAACTCGACAAATACCTCACGCCGCAGGAAGGCGCCGCCTTGGCCGAAAGCGCCCGCGACGTGTTCAAGAAGAAGCTCCACAACTTTGGCGTGCAGTTCGCCATCCAACTGGCCGACCAGCAGTGGTCCAACGCCGTCAGCACCGGCGAGGAGATCATCCAGGAATTCCCCAACAGTCGAATGGCCCGCGAGGTCCGAGAAAAAATCGACCTGCTGCGCGACTACGCCAGCGGCGCCCGCCAGCCGGCCCCGCCGAGCATCATCGACCATCCCGACGCCGGCGACCTCGGGGAGGAACCCACCCCCGGCCGGAACTCCTAGCCCCGGGCATGCCCGGGGGAATACAATGCACATTCCGTCGTCCGGTTGTCCGCAGAGGATGAATCACTCAGTCGAGGTCGGCTGAGCTGCACTGTTGCGTTTCTCCGTCCATCGAAAGGAGCAGGATCATGACACGCATTGGCTGCCTTTTTCTGGTCTGTCTGTCCTCCCTGGCCCCGGCCGTCCTGGCCGAGCCCGCCACCGCCTCCGGAAAGGTCGCCGCGGTGATGCTCTACCGCGATCAGGCGCTGGTGACCCGCTCGATTCCCGTGCCCGGGGCCAAGGGCGAGATCGAACTGATCGTCCCCGACCTGCCCGCCCAGGTCGTCCCGCAGAGCCTTTTCGCCGAAGGCGAGAAACTTGCGGTCCGTTCCGTCCGCTTCCGCCAGCGGGCCGTCGACAGAGAGCCGGACAAACACATCGCCGAACTCGACGAGCAAATCCAGAAGCTCGGCTACGACATTCAGCTCGTCCAGCACATGCAGCAGACCCTCCAGCAGCGCAGTGAGTACCTCCACAAGCTGGAGAACTTCACCGCCCCGACCATGCAGGTCGAGATGTCCAAGGGCGTCCTGGACCCCAAGGCCATCGCCGAGACCAGCTCGTTCCTCTTCGAGCAGCGCGACCTCGTTGCCAGACAGACCGTCGAGTTGAAGCAGAAGCTCGACGGCCTCCAACAGAAACTCGATGTCCTGCGGCGCAAGCGGGCGAGTCGCGGGGCCGGCGGGGCGAAGACCGTCCGCGAAGCCGTCGTCTTCCTGGAACGTCGCGGCGGCAAGACGTTGAAGCTCAGCTACCTCGTCAACGCCGCCGGGTGGAGCCCGGCCTACAACCTTCGGCTACCTTCGGGGGCCAAGACCGTCGCCGCGGAGTACCTCGCCCACATCCACCAGACCAGCGGGGAAAACTGGTCCGGCGTGAAGCTGACCCTCTCAACCGCCAGCCCGCGGATGAACGCCCAGGTGCCCGTCCTCGTGCCCATGTGGGTCAGCCTCGCCGCGGGGGAACAGGCTCGAAACAACATCGACTCCCGCTCCAGTCAGCCGCGTCCCGGTGAAAAGAGAAGGCTATTAAACGAACGTGGCGAGCAATCCCCCACGGATGAACAACCCTCTCCGCAGGCCCGCCAGCAGGTCCTCCAGCAGACCTGGGCCAAGAGCAAGGGCGACCAGTTCCGCGCGAACCTGGACATGAACCGCGCCGCGGCGGAGATGCAGAACGTCGAGCTGCTCGTCGCGCAGAGCGAGGTCAAGCGGTACCGCAAGGCGATGCGGCAGGCGGTCGAGGGCGTGGCGGTCAGCTACGAACTGGACTCGCCCATCAGCCTCGAGAGCCGGTCCGATCGCCAGGTCGTGCGGATTCTCGCCGCCGACCTGCCGGCCGAAAGCTACTTCCAGGCGACCCCGCTGCTGGCCAGCTATGTCTTCCGCGCCGTCGAGATGACCAACGACACCGACCAGCCCCTCCTCGACGGGCCGTACTCGGCCTACGTCGACGGGGAATTCGTCGGTCAGGGGAACCTGGCGATGATCGCCCCGGGCCAGGGCGTGACGGTCGGGTTCGGCATCGACCCGCAACTGCGCATCGGCCGGGAACTGCTCGACAAGGACGACAAGACGTTCCTCGGCAGCCGGATTCAGACCTTCGCCTACCGCCTGACGCTCTGGAGCTACAAGGCCCGGCCCGTTGCGGTCCGCGTCGTTGACCGCATCCCAACGACCATCGGCAACGACATGGAGATCAAGCTCAAGGAGACCGACCCGGCCCTGAGCGAAGACCAAGCCTACCTCCAGGACGACCGCCCCAAGGGCCTGCTGCGGTGGGACGTGCAGGTCCCGGCCGGCGCGTCGGACGAAAAGAGCGTCCGCATCGACTACACCTACGAGATGAAGTTCGCCTCCGACAGCAAGACCGCCCCCGCGCCCTTCAACCGCTGGGACCTGATGAGCGAGGAATACAACCGGCGGATGAAGCGGCGCTGAGCCGACGGCTCACCCGGCGAACATCTTCCACGCGGCCAGAAGCATCAGACCGACGACCACCGCGCGGACCACCCGCAACGGCAGGACGTGCGTCAGCGCCCCGCCGAGGTAGCCCCCGACCATCGCCGTCGGCGTCAGCAAAGCGGCCAGCACGAAGCTCCGCTCGACCGAACCGGCCGGGCCCAGCGAGAGGTTCTTGACCGCCGCCCCGATCCACGCGATGGTGAAAATCGTCGCCGAGGACGTCGCGATGGCTTTCCGCAGCGGCATGCGGAGGACGACCTGCATCAGCGGGACCGCCTGGGCCCCGCCGCCAATGCCCAGCAGCCCGGCGAAGACGCCCATGACCCCGCCGATCGACGCCTTCTTCCACCGCGGGGCGGTGTCGGCCTGTTCCCGCGTGATGCCCTCGACCCGCGGCGGACGCAGCAGGCGGTAGAGGTTGTAGCCCACCGCGTAGAGCAGAAACGCCCCGAAGAGGTACCGCAGGTACACCGCCCGGCCGCCGGCGAAGAGGGCCGACTGGCTCAGCAGCACGCCGGCGATGATCCCCACCCCCGCCGACGGTGCCAGCCAACGCCACACGCTGCCGTACACCGCACCCGCCCGCAGGTGCCGCAGCGCACTGGGACCGGCCAGCAGGAAATTCACGATCATCGCCGCCGCCTGGTATTGCTGAATCTGCTCGATGCCCGACGCGTCGGCCTGCCCGAGAATCCACACCATCCCCGGAATCATCACCACCGACCCGCCGATACCCAGCAGCCCGCCCAGCACGCCGGCAACAAGCCCCAGCACGACCATGAGTGTGTAATCCATGGCCTCATCCTACGCAGGCCTGCTATCCTGTCCAGCATGAACATCGTCCACGTCATCACGCG
>CAYMAP010000127.1:0-3990 GCA_964388425.1 uncultured Planctomycetaceae bacterium | reverse complement strand
TCCTGTCCAGCATGAACATCGTCCACGTCATCACGCGCATGATCCTCGGCGGCGCGCAGGAGAACACGCTGCTGACCTGCCAGGGGCTGCACCGGCACGGCCACGAGGTCACGCTCGTGACGGGGCCGGCGCTGGGGCCTGAAGGTCAGCTCATGGACCGCGCACGGGCGGGGGGATATCGGGTCATCGAGATCGACTCGCTTCGGCGGGAGATTCATCCGCGCGACGCCACGGCGTACCGGGCGATGCGGCGTGTGCTCGGCGACCTACGTCCGGACGTGGTTCACACCCACTCCAGCAAGGCGGGGATTCTCGGGCGGTTCGCCGGCCCGGCCCGCGCGAAGGTCGTCCACACGATACACGGCCTGCCGTTCCATCCGTACCAGTCGCGGTGGCGGAACGGGCTGTACGCCTGGCTGGAACGACAGGCGGCGAGGCGGACGGACGCGATCCTCTCCGTCGCCGACGCCATGACCCGCCAGGCCCTCGCGGCCGGCGTGGGGCAGCCCGGGCAGTACACGACTGTCTACAGCGGCATGGAGGTCGAACCGTTCCTGACGCCCACGGACGCGTCGGCGGAGTTCCGGGCTTCGCTGGACCTGCCCGAAGGGGCCGTGCTGGTCACGCAGGTCTCGCGACTGGCGGAACTGAAGGGTCACGACTTTCTGCTCGACGCAGCGGAGCGGGTCGACGGGCGGGTCTGTTTCTGCCTTGTCGGCGACGGGCACCTGCGGGAGAAGATCGAGCGAGACCTCGACCGCCGGGGCCTGCGGTCGCGGTTTCGGCTGACGGGGCTGCTGGACCCCTCGCGCATCCCGGCGGTGATGCAGGCGACGGACGTGCTGGTACACTGCTCCCTGCGGGAGGGTCTGGCCCGCACGCTGCCCCAGGCGATGCTGGCCGGGACGCCGGCGGTTTGCTTCGACGTCGACGGGGCGGCGGAGGTCGTCGACGACGAGACCGGCGTGCTGGTCTGCCCCGGCGACGCGGTGGGACTGGCGGCGGGGATCGATCGGCTGGCGGGCGATGCCGACCTGCGCGCCCGGCTCGGCCGGGCCGGGCAGAATCGCTGCCGGGAACGTTTCGATTGGCGAACGATGGTCCGACAGATCGAGGAGGTGTACGAGAACATGGTTTTGCCTGAAACGTGTGGCTCACCCGCCCCCGGCTGAGATTCTTTCCTCTCAGCCGATGATCACGCGGAGGTCGTCGAGTGACAAGCCGGCCAGGGTCGTTTCCACGCGGTGGGCCTCGGCAAGGTCGGCGGGGGGGTAGTTCGTCGCCAGCCCGAGGACGGTCATGCCGGCAGCGCGGGCCGAGGCGATGCCCGTCGGGCTGTCCTCGACGGCCAGGCAGCGCTGGGCTGCCAGCGGTCGGCCGACAGCGGACTCCAGCGCACGGCGGGCCTTGTCGTAGGGTTCGGCGTGGGGTTTACCGCGTTCGACTTCCTCGGCTGCGACGGTGACGGCGAAGAGATCGGCAACGCCCATCGCCCTGAGGCCCACGTCGATTTCTTTTCGCAGGGCGCCGCTGCAGACGCCCAGGGGCAGGTCGGCCTGGGCGGCGAAGCGGATGAGTTCGACGGCACCGGCGATGGGCTGGATGCTCTCGGCCAGGTGCCGCTGGAGGTAGGCGGTCTTGCGGGCCACCAGGTCGGCGACCTGCTCGTCGCTGAGCGTCACCTCGTGGTTCCGCGCCATCACCGCCAGGCCCTCGTAGTCGTCCAGCCCGAGGTAGTGGGCGCGGTATTCGTCCTCGGTGAAGGTAATGCCCAGCGGCTCGACGACCTGCGCGAAGCCGGCCATGTGGACCGGCTCGCTGTCGACGATCACGCCGTCAAAATCGAAAATCAGTGCGTCCATGGAGTCCGTTTCGTGGATGGGTGGGGCATGTGGCGCCGAAGGCCGGAACATCATACCACAACGCCGTCCGCCGGCAAGGGCTGCGCGAAGGTCGCCGTGAGGGCACGGGGTTTCGCAAACCGTTGGAAACCGATATTCTCCCTCTTGCGAGGTCCGGGGAATCCTGTACAATAGCGGTCGATCCTGCTGGGGCGTGGCCCGCTCGACCGGAGCCACCGGAGGTGATTTATGGAGAATGAGAAAATTACGGTGTTCCTGGCCGATGACCACGCGATGGTTCGCGAGGGACTTGCTGCGCTCGTCGCCGGAGCCGAGGACATCGAGATCATCGCCCAGACCGGCGACGGGTTGAAGGTCATGGACGAGGTCGTGACCCACCAACCCGACGTCATCGTCCTGGACATCACCATGCCGGGGCTCAACGGGCTGGACATCTGCCGCGAAATCTGCCGCAAGGGCGACGGGATGGCCGTGCTGATTCTGACGATGCACGACGACGAGCAGTTCGTCGCCCGCGCGCTGGAAAACGGCGCGACGGGGTATCTGATGAAGGAGTCCGCCGCCGACCAGCTCGCCGAAGCCATCCGCCGCGTCGCCAGCGGGGACCTCTACCTCGGCCCGGGCATCCCGCGCCGCGTCCTGGAGAGCATCGGCGGGTACAACCCGGACCCCTACGACAAACTCTCGACCCGCGAACGCCAGGTCCTTCAGCTCATCGCCGAGGGCAAGACCAACCGCCTGATCGGCGAGAAGCTCGGGCTGGCGACCAAGACCGTCGATACCCACCGCACCCGCCTGATGCGGAAACTCAACATCCACGACCAGACCTCCCTGGTCAAGTTCGCCATCCGCAAGGGGATCGTTTCGATTACCTGAACGGTCCGCCTTCTTCCCCCGCTTCGGTCAGCGGGTCGCTTCCAGGAGCGTCTCGACGAAGTCGCCGACTTCGCGGACGAGTTCTTCGCGGGTGGTTCCGCGTTCCAGGGCGTCGGTGATGCGGTGGATGATGGCCGATCCGACGATCGCGCCGTCGGCGGTCTTGCAGACCTCGCGGACGAGTTCGGGCGAACTGACGCCGAAGCCCACGCAGATGGGCGTGTCGGTGTGCTTTCGCAGTTCGCCGACAGCCTCGATGGTCGGGGGGGGCAGTGCGGTGCGTTCCCCGGTGATGCCCGCGACGGACATGAAATAGACAAAGCCGGTCGAGCGTTGTGCGATGGCGATGCGGCGTTCGGGCGGGGAGGTCGGCGCGACGAGCAGGACAAGGCAGAGGTCCTGCTCGGCTGCGACGGAGGCAAGGGCGTGGGCTTCTTCGATGGGCAGGTCGGGGACGATGAGGCCGTCGATGCCGGCCTCGGCGGCGTCGGCGCAGAACCGCTCCGGGCCGTAACGGTAGACGATCGAGTAACTCACCATCGCCAGCAGGCCCATCTGTCCGGGTGTGCGGTCCTGTTCTGCCGGGCGGGGTTCGTCGACGTCCAGGCCGAGCATCAGCCCGAGCCGGCCGAGGGCCTGCTTGAGATCCGAGACGGTTTCGTCGGTGAAACCGCGGATCGCCCGGAGGTCTTCCTCCCGGGAGGTGATCAGTTCGCGGATCGAGCCGATGCGTGCCTGTTCGAGCAGGCTGAGGGTCTTGACGTCCAGCCCGATGCGTTCGATGGAGAGGTTGAGCATGGCCTGGAGGTCGCGGTGGAGACCCTCGGGCAGGCTGATGCCCTCGCGCCAGTAGCTGACGGCGCGGAAGAGGTTCTCAACGGTGCATTCCCCGGCGAGGGCTTCGGTGTAGCTGGCCTGGATAGTGGGGCCGTCGGCGATGGGGTCGGAGAAGGGAAAGCCCAGTTCGCAGACGACGGCGCCGCGGCGTTCGATCTCGCAGAGCAGGTCCAGGAGGGTTGCGAGGTCGGGATAGCCGGCGGTGAGGAAGGGCAGGAGCGTCTTTTGTCCCCGGGCCTTGCGTTCGGCGAGTGTGCGGACAACGCGGTTGTATTGCAGATCGGTCATGGGCGGGTCCTTGTTGCGGTCGCTAGAGGCGGGATTATAGACGCCTCCCTCAGAACTGCCAAGAACACGCTGGGAGGACCGTTTTGGGGATGTCACTCTAGGGCACCTTGAAAAATTGGATTCACGA